>NZ_LT629762.1:5344727-5718341 GCF_900105155.1 Pseudomonas prosekii | reverse complement strand
GCAAATCGTCGACAGTCGAGTTGGGATTGGGTCTGGTGGCGAAGGTGACGCCGGCGGTCAGCCTGTATGTCAGCGCTGATTACAGCAGTGATGTCGATGACAACGATTTGAATGGATTGATAGGCAGTCTGGGCGTGCGGATGCGCTGGTGATCGGTTCGCTTGAAGAACGGCGTCGACTGGGCTGACGCTATCGCGAGCAGGCTCACTCCTACAGGTGGAATGGATTCCAATGTAGGAGCGAGCCTGCTGGCGAATGGCTCAGTCGGTGCAGTTGCGGATCAACCCTCCGGACGCAGGATCAGTACCGCCAGCGGTGGCAAGTTGAGCACCAGTGACAACGCCTGACCGTGGCTCGGCTCTTCTTCGGTGAACGCCCCGCCGCCATTGCCATAATTGGAACCGGCGTAGGTGTCGGCGTCACTGTTGATCACTTCGCTCCAGCGCCCGGCAAATGGCACGCCGATGCGATAAGCCTGACGCGGCACTGGCGTGAAGTTCGCCACCACCAGCACCGGGCGCCCGTCCTTGCTCCAGCGCAGGAATGCATAAACGCTGTTCACCGCGTCGTCGCCGATCAGCCACTGGAAGCCCTGCGGCTTGTCGTCCTGATCGTGCAGCGCCGGTTCTTCGCAGTACAACCGGTTCAAGTCGCCGACCAGTTTCTGCACGCCTTTGTGCTCGGAGTACTGCAGCAGGTACCAGTCAAGTTGCTGATCGTGATTCCACTCGCGCCACTGGCCAAACTCGCAGCCCATGAACAACAGTTTTTTGCCCGGATGCGCCCACATGAAACTCAGATAGGCGCGCAAGTTGGCAAATTTCTGCCAGCGATCGCCCGGCATCTTGTCGATCAGCGAATGCTTGCCGTGCACCACTTCGTCGTGGGAGATCGGCAGGATGAAGCGCTCGGACCACGCGTACACCAGGCCAAAACTCAGCTCGCTGTGGTGATGCGCGCGGTACACCGGGTCCTGCTGGATGTAATGCAGCGAATCGTGCATCCAGCCCATGTTCCACTTGTAATCGAAACCGAGACCGCCCTGCTGGGTGTCCTGGCTGACGCCTGGCCATGCCGTGGATTCCTCGGCAATCACCAGCGCGCCGGGCGCTTCGATGTTGACCACGTCGTTGAGGTGACGCAAAAAGTCGATGGCTTCGAGGTTTTCGCGACCGCCGTGACGGTTCGGCACCCACTCGCCAGCCTTGCGCGAGTAATCGCGATAGAGCATCGAGGCCACGGCATCGACGCGCAAACCGTCGATGTGGAAATGCTTGAGCCAGTGCAACGCCGAAGCGAGCATGTAGCCGTGCACTTCGGTGCGGCCCAGGTTATAGATCAGCGTGTCCCAATCCTGGTGGAAGCCTTCCATCGGGTTGGCGTATTCATACAACGCCGTGCCGTCGAACTGCGCCATGCCGTGGGTATCGGTCGGAAAATGCGCCGGCACCCAATCGAGGATCACGCCGATTTCCGCCTGGTGACAGGCGTTGACAAACGCTGCGAAGTCATCCGGTGTGCCGTAACGCGCACTCGGGGCGAATTGCGACAGCAATTGATAACCCCACGAACCGCCGAAGGGATGCTCCATGATCGGCATCAATTCGATGTGGGTGAAACCCAGTTCCTTCACATACGGAATCAGGCGGTCGGCCAATTCGTGCCAGGTGTACTGACGCGCGACTTCGCCTAGATCGTCCAACTCGCACTGCCATGAACCAGCGTGCAGTTCGTAGATCGACAGCGGCGCGCTCGGCAGGTGCCGGTCAACGCGCGAGTTCATCCAGTCGTGGTCCTGCCAGTCGATGCTCAGCGGCGCCGCGACTTTCGACGCGGTGTCCGGCGGCATCTGCGTGGCCAGGGCCATCGGGTCAGCCTTCAGCGGCAGAATGCCGTTGGCGCCGAGGATTTCGTATTTGTACGCTTCACCGGCCTTCAGACCGGGGATGAACAACTCCCAGACACCCGTCGGATGGCGCAAGCGCATCGGATGGCGGCGGCCGTCCCAGACGTTGAAATCGCCGACCACCGACACGCGTTTGGCGTTCGGCGCCCACACGGCAAAACGCACGCCGTCGACGCCATCGACGTTCATCAGTTGCGCGCCGAGGCACGAGCTGAGGTCACGGTGATTACCTTCGGCAAACAAGTACAAATCCATCTCGCCGAGCAATGGCCCGAAGCTGTACGGATCTTCCGCAACTTGCTCGCCACCGGCCCAACGGGTGCGCAGCAGGTACGGCTGGGCACGCTCGAAATGGCCGACAAACAACCCCGGCGTCTGCGTGGCTTCAAGACTGCCGAGCTCTTCGCCGGTGTCCTTGGCCAGCACCTGGACGCTCAAGGCGTCCGGCAAAAATGCGCGAATGTACTGACCGCCGGCGTCGTCGCCGTGCGGCCCGAGAATTGAAAATGGATCGCGATGTTCGGCGCGTACCAGCGCGTCAATATCCCGCGCTCTGGGCAGCAACGCTTCTTTGTGTTGCCCCTGTTCCTTGTTCGAGAAACTCATGACTACTCTCCACCAAGATCGGAAAAGGGTTTAAGCCCACTCAATAACCCATATAAACCGTGCAACGGCACTGGCAGCCAAGTGGGGCGATTTTCCGCCTCATAAGCCACTTCATAGGCCGCCTTCTCCAGACCGAACAACGCCAGCGCGGCGTCTTCGCCCTCAGGATCTTGCCACTCATGAGCAAGACTAGCTGCCGCCAGCCGATAAGCTTCGATAAATGCCTGTTGCGCTTCACTCAAATAGCGATCGGCAACGCGTTGCCGCGCGGCTTGGGCGTCGTCGGTGTTGTCGACGTTGTGCACAATGATCGCCATCGCCGCTGCGTAATCAAACGAACGCAACACGCCGCTGACATCTTTATACGGGCTGTGTTTGCCGCGTCGCTCGCTGAGCGGCCGCGCCGGTTCACCCTCGAAGTCGATCAGGTAGGCATCACCCTTGATCACCAGCACCTGGCCCAAATGCAAATCGCCATGGACCCGAATACGCAAACCACCCGCCGCTTTCTTGCCCAGCTCCTGGACATGGCTGAGGATGGTTTTTTTGTTGTCCAGCAACCGAGTGACCAATGCCTGGTCCGCCGGGTTCAATTCATTTTGATGCTGCTTGAGCAACTTCAACGAATGCTCAAGCTGCGCCGCGACGTCTTTCGCCGAGGCCAGCGCTTCTTTCTGCGAAGTCACCTGCGGGGCGAAGTTCGGGTTGTCGGTCGGCGCTGCCAGTACCTGGTGCATTTCCCCGAGGCGCTGGCCGAGCATGCCGGCAAAATCCTTCAATTCGCCCAGAGCGTTGTAATGCTGCTCCTGCTCGGACATGGCGTTGGCCAGTTCGTCGCGCAGCGCTCGTTCGAGGTTGTTCTGGGTCCATTCCCACGCATCGCCCTGATTGCTCAAGTAGCCTTGGGCGATCATCAGCAGCGCGTCTTCGCCCTGCGCATCGCGGCGAATCACCGAGCCGAGCAGCGGTGAAATATTGCTGAAATTGGCCTCGGTCAGGTAAGCGCTCATTTCCAGTTCCGGGTGAACCCCGGAAGCGACTTTGCGGATCAGTTTCAGCACCATGCCTTTGCCGACCACGACCGAACTGTTCGATTGCTCGGCGGACAGGTAACGCACTTCCGACTCGGCATTGAGACCTAGTTTTTCCAGTTGCGCGGTCGGTTCGAAACGAATCTCGCCTTCGCTGGAGGTCAGCACGGTGCTGGCCTGCATGCCTTGGACCACCGCGCGAATGTAGGTTTCGAGGCTGAACGCATCGGTGATCAAACCGACCTGACGCACGCGGCGTACCCGCGCCAATGCCAATTGATGCGGCAGCGCCGGGCCAGCGTGGTCTTCAGCGATGAAACCGAACGGCAGTTGATAACGGCTGGTCTGGCCACCGCTGGTGACGTCGATTTCACTCAACAGCACCGGATGCTCCGGATCGCCGAAACGCACGCCGTAAGCGATTTCGACTTTTTCGATGGTCGCGTCCTTGCCGGCGAACCAGCGACGGTTCTGCAGCCAGTTCGGCAAGATGCCTTGCTCCAGCGTGCCGCGTGACGGCGCTTCAAGCAGTTCTTCCATGCGTTTTTTCAACACCAGAGTGGTGAAGTCCGGCAGACTTTGCGCCGGTTCTACGTGCCAGCTGGGCATTTGATTCTCCGCTGCCAGTACGAACCAATAGAAGCCGTACGGCGCCAGGGTCAGGAGGAAATTCAACTGACCGATTGGAGGGAAAGCGTTACCGCCGAGCATCTCGACCGGAACCATGCCGGCGTACGCCGACAAGTCCAGCTCGGCTGCTTGCGCACTGCGCGAGACGTTGGCCACGCACAGAATGATTTCGTGCTTGCCATCCTCGCCAGTGAACTCACGGGTGTAGGCCAGAATTCGGCGGTTGCTCGGGGAAAGCATTTTCAGCGTGCCGCGACCAAACGCCTTCGACTGTTTGCGCACGGCGAGCATGCGCCGCGTCCAGTTGAGCAACGAATGCGGGTCGCCGGCCTGGGTTTCGACGTTGACCGACAGGTAACCGTATTGCGGGTCCATGATCGGCGGCAGCACCAGGCTGGCCGGGTCGGCGCGGGAGAAACCGCCGTTGCGATCGATCGACCACTGCATCGGCGTACGCACGCCGTCGCGGTCGCCGAGGTAGATGTTGTCGCCCATGCCGATTTCATCGCCGTAATACAAAGTCGGCGTGCCCGGCATCGACAACAGCAGGCTGTTGAGCAACTCGACGCGACGACGGTCGCGTTCCATCAATGGCGCCAGACGTCGGCGAATCCCCAGGTTAATCCGCGCCCGACGGTCGGCCGCGTAGTAATTCCACAGGTAATCGCGTTCCTTGTCGGTGACCATTTCCAGGGTCAGCTCATCGTGGTTGCGCAGGAAAATCGCCCATTGGCAATTGGCCGGAATTTCCGGGGTCTGGCGCAGGATGTCGGTGATCGGGAAACGGTCTTCCTGGGCCAGCGCCATGTACATGCGCGGCATCAGCGGGAAGTGGAACGCCATGTGACATTCGTCGCCATTCAGGCCGACGTTGTCGGTGTCACCGAAATACAGCTGAGTATCTTCCGGCCATTGGTTGGCTTCGGCGAGGAGCATGCGGTCCGGGTAGTTGGCGTCGATTTCCGCGCGGATCTGCTTGAGGACTTCGTGGGTCTCGGGGAGGTTTTCGTTGTTGGTGCCGTCGCGCTCGATCAGGTACGGGATCGCGTCCAGACGCAGACCGTCGATGCCCATGTCCAACCAGTAACGCATCACCGACAGCACCGCTTTCATGACTTGCGGGTTGTCGAAATTGAGGTCCGGCTGGTGCGAGTAGAACCGGTGCCAAAAGTACTGGCCGGCGACCGGGTCCCAGGTCCAGTTGGATTTCTCGGTGTCGAGGAAAATGATCCGCGTGCCGTCGTACTTTTGGTCGTCGTCGGACCAGACGTAGAAGTCCCGCGCCGCCGAGCCTTTTTTGGCTTTGCGCGCGCGCTGGAACCAGGCGTGCTGGTCGGAGGTGTGGTTGATGACGAGTTCGGTGATGACGCGCAAGCCGCGTTCATGGGCTTCGGCGATGAAGCGTTTGGCGTCGGCCATGGTCCCGTAATCGGCGTGCACGCCACGGTATTCGGCGATGTCGTAACCGTCGTCGCGACGTGGCGAAGGGTAGAACGGCAACAGCCAGATGGTATTGACGCCGAGGTCGGCAATGTAATCGAGTTTGGCGATAAGCCCGGGAAAGTCGCCGATCCCGTCGTTATTGGAATCGAAAAAAGATTTGACGTGTACTTGGTAAATAACCGCGTCCTTGTACCAGAGCGGATCCTTGATAAACGTTGTGGCCTTGGGTTTCTTCGCCATTTGAAACTCCTGCTGAATTCAAAATTAACGCTGAGCCGTGCACTCCCTTGTGGCGAGGAGTCGTTGTAGCGAGAGGACTTGCCCCCGTTCGGCTGCTAAGCAGTCGCAATCCTGATAATTCGGTGTGACTGAAGGAACAGCGAGGGCCGCTTCGCAGCCCATCGGGGGCAAGCCCCCTCGCCACAGTCAAGAGGTCGTAATGCGCCAAATCCCGAACGGCTGGTGGGCCGGGTCGAGGCGTGTGGTCTGGTACTTGCCGTACCAGGTCCAGCGATGGCCGTTCATCAAGTCTTCGCCCTGGGTCTCTGCGTCATCCGGCAGGCCCATTTCCCACAGCGGCAACTCGAAAGTCGCTTCCTGGACGTTGTGCGGGTCAAGGTTGACCGCCACCAGAATAAAGTTGCTGCCGTCGGCGCTGCGCTTGCCGAAATACAGAATGTTGTCGTTCCAGGCGTTGTAGATCTTCAGCCCCAAGTGCGTTTGCAGCGCCGGGTTCTGCCGGCGGATGCGGTTGAGCTGAGCGATCTCGGCGATGATGTTGCCCGGCGCATTGAAGTCGCGCGGACGAATCTCGTACTTCTCCGAATCGAGGTATTCCTCTTTGCCGGGAATCGGCGCCGACTCACACAGCTCGAAGCCCGAATACATGCCCCACAGGCCCGAGCCCATGGTCGCCAGCGCTGCACGAATCAAGAAACCGGCACGCCCGGATTGGTGAAGAAACGCCGGGTTGATGTCCGGCGTGTTGACGAAGAAATTCGGCCGATAACATTCGGCCCACGGCGACTCATTCAGCTCGCTGAGGTAGGTCGACAGTTCGTATTTGGTGTTGCGCCAGGTGAAGTAGGTGTAACTCTGCGAGTAACCGACCTTGCCCAGGCGCGCCATCATTGCCGGGGTGGTAAAGGCTTCGGCGAGGAAGATCACTTCTGGGTGCAACGCGCGCACGTCGGCGATCAGCCACTGCCAGAACGGCAGCGGTTTGGTGTGCGGGTTGTCGACGCGGAAGATCTTCACGCCCTCCTCGACCCAGCCGACGACGATGTCGCGCAGCTCGACCCACAGGCCCGGAATCGCATCGGCGGCATAGAAGTCGACGTTGACGATGTCCTGGTATTTCTTCGGCGGGTTTTCGGCGTATTTGATCGTGCCGTCGGGGCGCCAGTTGAACCAGCCCGGATGCTGCTCCAGCCATGGGTGATCCTGGGAACACTGGATAGCGAAATCGAGGGCAATTTCCAAACCGTGCTCGGCGGCCGCGACCACCAGACGGCGGAAATCTTCCCGCGTGCCGAGTTGCGGGTGAATCGCTTCGTGACCACCCTCAGCGCTGCCGATTGCGTACGGGCTGCCCGGATCATCAGGGCCGGCAGTCAGGGAATTGTTCGGACCTTTGCGGAAGCTGCGGCCAATCGGATGGATCGGCGGGAAGTACAGAACGTCGAAACCCATGTCCTGGATCATCGGCAGTCGCGAATGCACGTCGTTGAACGTGCCGTGACGTGCCTTATCGTCGGTGATCGAGCGCGGAAACAACTCGTACCAACTGGCGAACTGGGCGATTTCGCGTTCGACGTCGACCGGGTATTCCTGGCTGATGCTCAGATAGGCGCGATGATCAGCCTCGGCCATCAGGTCGGCGCTACGTTGGTGCAAAAACAGCGCAACCTGCTCGGTTTCGAGCAGCGCCGACAACTCATGGTGCAGGCCGGCCAGCTGTTCGCTGAGCTGACCTTCGGTGCGTTCGCTGGCGTGTTGCACCATCGTCCGGCCTTCTTGCAGTTCAAGGCTGACCGGGACGCGGGCGCTGTGTTTCTTTTCCAGTTCGTAGCAGAAGCTGGCGAATTGGTCGATCCACGCTTCGATGCAGAACAGATGACGACCTTGGCGCTCGACGCGGAACTGGCCTTGCCAGCCGTTGTTGCCGAGTTCGCCCATGGTTTCGCTGTGCCAGGACTCTTCGCCCTCGGCGCGCCAGCGAATGCGCACGGCCAGTTTGTCGTGGCCGTCGGCGAAGACCTTGCTGGTCACCACGACGTCTTGGCCAACCACCGCTTTGACGGCGAACTGGCCGCCATCAAGGGTTGGCATGGTGTCTTCGATCGCTATGCGCGGCAACAAAAGCGCCTGCGACAGCGGCATGTGCGGGTTGTAACTGAGTTCGGTCGGTTTTTCAGCGATCATCGAGCATCTTTCCTTTACGCCCCAAGGACGCTCACGTGGCTAATGTTCATCCTCACGGGGCGGTCGGCCCGGAATGAACTCACTTAAGTTCCGAGCGACAGGCCTCGGTAAAGTTCACGCTGATTTGCGCGTGCATCGGTTGGAATCAAAAGCTTTAACCGGAGGTCAACAGATCAGGTTGAAGAGAACCAAGCACGACTTACGCCATGTGCCACCAGGAGGCTTCACGATGACTATTCCCATCCCCGCTGAAACGCCTGATCCGAACATCGACACCCCGACCATCCCCGACACCGAACCGGCGCCGGTCCCCGAGCAAGAGCCGCCGGGCACCACCCCGCCACCTCGCCAGGATCCGCCGGACACCATGCCGCCGGTGATTGTTACCGAATAAAACCCGACCGATCGTTCCCATGCTCCGCGTGGGAATGATCGGTTCACATCACGGTTCGCGATTTTCTTCTTCGCTGTGATTGCGATCCACCAACCGCACCACCATCGGCATCAAACTGAAAATCCCCAACGCCAGTATCGTGCTGAGCACCGCCGTCGCTTCGCGCCCCATCCCCGCCGAGACACCAATCGCAGCGGTCATCCATAACCCGGCAGCCGTCGTCAGCCCTTGCACCTGGCCGTCCTCGCCATCGGTGTTTTTCAAAATGGTCCCGGCGCCGAGAAAACCAATCCCGGCGATCACCCCTTGCAACACCCGGCTCATCGCATCGGCCTGCGAGCCGGACATCTGCGGCACCAGCACAAACAGCGCCGCGCCCAACGCCACCAACATGTGCGTGCGCACCCCGGCAGCCTTGCCCTTGTGCTCGCGTTCAAACCCCAGAATCCCGCCCAGCAACGCCGCGATCACCAGGCGCACGGTGATTTGCGTCAGTTGTTTTGCGTCGCCAATGTCGGCGAACTCCGCTTGCAGCGTTACCCAGACTTCATGCCACCAGGCATCCATGACGCGGTCCTTGTGTAATTTCAGATAAGGCATGGACCGCGCCGACCATTAATCGGTTGCACAGAACGATGCTCGTCGCCTGCGCACTAACGTTTTAGTCTCCGCTGAAAAAAGGACATTCCCATGACCGTGCGCACCGATCCCGAAACCCAGGCCTGCTTTTTCACCCTCGATAATGGCGAAGAAATTCGCCTCGGCCCCGACGTCACCGTCATCACCGACTCGGAAAAAGCCATGTCCGCCGTCGAGCTCGACGGCCGACGTATTTACATCACCGAACGCGAAGCCGATGCATTGACCGTAGCAGGCGCGGTTGACGGTCGTAGGCATTTGAAAGCCACCGACGGTGATTCGGTGATTTGACTGACACACATCAAGAAACTCCGCGAGCGCCTGAGCTAGGCGCTCGCAGCCCGCTGCCGCAGGTGCATCGTCCGGTGCATCAAGTTGTCGCAGGGGCCTCGCAGAATTCCATCTGATCCGCTTTTTATTGCAATGCCTGAGTCTGTTCTGCAAACAGATCGCCGCTCATAGTGCACCGGCCTGATGGAGGCTGATGAGCGAACGACCATGAGCGAAAGAATCCCCGTCCGAACCGTAGAGAGCGCCCCGGCAGTCCAGCGCTATGAGCCTTCGCGTCCAAAGATGAAGGCCAAGTCCAGCGACAACCTGATCCACACTCGCAGCTTCACCGGCCTGTTCCGCAACTTGCGTATCAGCGGCGCCGGCGTGCTGTTTCTCGCATTCTTCGGCACGGTGTGGCTGAACTGGGGCGGCCGCCAAGCGGTGCTCTGGGACCTCTCGGAAAGCAAATTCCACATCTTCGGCGCCACCTTCTGGCCGCAGGATTTCATCCTGCTCTCGGCATTGCTGATCATTGCCGCGTTCGGTCTGTTTGCGATCACCGTGTTCGCCGGCCGCGTCTGGTGCGGTTACACCTGCCCGCAGAGCTCGTGGACGTGGCTGTTCATGTGGTGCGAGAAAATAACCGAAGGCGAGCGCAACCAGCGGATCAAACTGCAAGCCGCGCCGTGGAGCCTGAACAAATTCCTCCGTCGTTCGGCCAAACATGCGTTGTGGCTGAGCATCAGCCTGCTCACCGGGTTGACCTTCGTTGGCTACTTCACGCCGATCCGGCCGCTGGCCGAAGAGCTGCTGACCCTGCAAATGGCCGGCGTCAGCCTGTTCTGGGTGATCTTCTTCACCGGCGCCACGTACATCAACGCCGGTTGGCTGCGCGAGGCGGTGTGCATGCACATGTGCCCATACGCGCGGTTCCAGAGCGTGATGTTCGACAAAGACACGTTGACCATTTCCTACGACGTCGCCCGTGGCGAAAACCGTGGCCCGCGCAAACGTGATGTGAAACCGAGCGACGTCGGCCTCGGCGATTGCATCGACTGCCAGGTTTGCGTGCAAGTGTGTCCGACCGGCATCGACATCCGCGACGGTTTGCAGATGGAATGCATTGGTTGTGCGGCGTGCATCGATGCTTGCGATTCGATCATGGACAAAATGGGCTACGCGCGAGGCCTGATCAGCTACACCTCCGAGCACGAATTGCAGGGCGGCAAAACCCATTTGCTGCGACCTCGGCTGATCGGCTACACGGCGGTGTTGCTGGTGATGATCGGTGCGCTGGCCTTGGCGCTG
Organism: Pseudomonas prosekii; assembly: GCF_900105155.1. Lineage (NCBI taxonomy): Bacteria > Pseudomonadati > Pseudomonadota > Gammaproteobacteria > Pseudomonadales > Pseudomonadaceae > Pseudomonas > Pseudomonas prosekii. Next base: position 5,707,687 of record NZ_LT629762.1, on the reverse strand, counting down.
GTCGAGCGGCCGATGGTCTCGCTGGACGTGACCAAGGACCGTGGCATGTTCCGCGAAAACAGCGCCGGCCAGATCGAGAACATCTACAGCCTCAAGGTCATCAACAAGACCCAGCAGCGTCAGGATTATCGGGTGAGCCTGGTCGATGGCGAGGGTTTCCAGTTGCAGGGTAAAACCGAACTGAGCCTGGCGCCGGGTGAGATTGTCGATGTGCCGGTGTCGGTGGCGATGACCACGGAGCGCCCGAGCAGCAGCTCGCAGACGCTCAGTTTCAGGATTGTCGACAGCGATGAACCGGACATCTACAGCGTGGCGCAGAGCCGCTTTGTTGCGCCGATGAACCGTTGAGCCCTTACAATCCACCCCTCACCCCAGCCCTCTCCCCAGAGGGGAGAGGGGGAAAGGGAGCCGATCTTCATGCTTTTCAAACCTGCGTTCGGCGCGATATCGCAGGTCGGTGTCACTCGAAAGAATACCTCGGTCAGTCCCCTCGCCCCTTTGGGGAGAGGGGGAAAGGGAGCCGACCTTCATGCTTTTCAAACCTGCGTTCGGCGTGATATCTCAGGTCGATGTCACTCGAAAGAATACGTCGGTCAGTCCCCTCACTCTTTTTGGGAGAGGGGAAAAGGTGCCAACCTTCATGCTTTTCAAACCTGCGTTCGGCGCGTTATCTCAGGTCGATGTCACTCGAAAGAACACCTCGGTCAGTCCCCTCGCCCCTTTGGGGAGAGGGTTAGGGTGAGGGGCAAATCCCCCTGACACCCCCACACAACCACCCGGCAACAAGGCACTCGATGAAACGCTACGAAAAATTCGCCGATGACATCGCTGAACTGATCCGCTCCGGGGTGCTTGGCCCCGGTCAGCGGGTGCCGTCGGTGCGCTACGCCAGCCAGACTTACGGGGTCAGCCCGTCCACCGTGTTCCAGGCCTATTACCTGCTGGAACGCCGGGGCCTGATCCGTGCGCGGCCGCGTTCGGGTTACTTCGTCAACACCCACGCGCCGAGCCCGTTCTGCGAACCGGTGATCAGCAGCCAGGTCAACGAATCCACCGAAGTCGACGTCAGCGAACTGGTGTTCTCGGTGCTCGACTCGATCAAGGACCCGAACACCGTGCCATTTGGCTCGGCGTTCCCCAGCCCGACGCTGTTTCCGTTGCAGCGGCTGTCGCGCTCGCTGGCCAGCGCCGCGCGGGAAATGGACCCGCGCATGGTGGTCACCGACATGTCGCCGGGCAACCCGCAACTGCGCCGGCAAATCGCCCTGCGCTACATGGTCGGCGGGCTGATGCTGCCGATGGAAGAATTGCTGATCACCAACGGCGCGCTCGAAGCGCTGAACCTGTGCCTGCAAGCGGTGACCGAACCGGGCGACCTGGTGGCCATCGAAGCCCCGGCGTTTTACGCGAGCCTGCAAGTGCTGGAACGGCTGAAGCTCAAAGCGGTGGAAATCCCCGTGCACCCGCGCGATGGCATCGACCTCGGCGTGCTCGCGCAAACGCTGGAGCGCCATCCGATCAAGGCTTGCTGGTGCATGACCAGTTTCCAGAACCCGATGGGCGCGACGATGCCCGAAGCGAAGAAGCAGGAATTGGTCGAATTGCTGCGCAGCCATCAGGTGCCGCTGATCGAGGACGATGTCTACGCCGAACTTTATTACGGCCAGCAAGCGCCGAAACCGGCGAAGGCGTTCGACACCGAAGGGCTGGTGATGCATTGCGGTTCGTTCGCCAAAAGCCTCGCTCCCGGTTATCGCATCGGCTGGGTTGCGGCCGGGCGTTATGCGCAGAAAATCGAAAGGCTGAAACTGATGACCTCGCTGTGCGCCTCGATGCCGGCACAAGCGGCGATTGCCGATTACTTGCAACACGGCGGCTACGACCGGCACTTGCGCAAATTGCGTTACGCACTGGAAGAACAGCAAAGCGCCATGCTCGCGGCCATCGCCCGGTATTTCCCGGCGCAAACCCGCGTCAGCCAACCGGCCGGCGGCTACTTTCTGTGGCTGGAACTGCCGCCGCAGATGGATTCGTTGAAGTTGTTTCAGATGGCGTTGGCGCAAGGCATCAGCATCGCGCCGGGGCCGATCTTTTCACCGACGCAGCGATTCAGGAATTGTATTCGGCTGAATTACGGCAGCCCGTGGGATGAGGCTGCGGAGAAAGCGATGGAAACGCTGGGGCGGATCGTGCGTTCGTTCTGAGTGTGATGTGTTGCCTGGTCAATGGCTATCGCGAGCAAGCTCGCTCCCACAGGGGCTGAAGGTGTTCACAGATGATGTGTTCACCACAACCACTGTGGGAGCGAGCTTGCTCGCGATGGCGTCGGACCGGACGGCGCAGGTCCTCCGGACTAGCGTCCACCGCCAAGGTCAACAAACGTCCCGGTCGCGTACGAGGCCTTGTCCGACAACAACCAGACAATCGCTTCCGCCACTTCATCCGGGCGCCCGCCACGGGCCATCGGGATGGCCGATTCCAGTTTGCTGACCCGGTCCGGGTCGCCGCTCAGGGCGTGGAAATCGGTGTAGATGTAACCCGGCCGCACCGCGTTGACGCGAATGCCCTCGCCGGCGACTTCTTTCGACAGGCCAATCGTGAAGCTGTCCAGCGCGCCTTTTGACGCGGCGTAATCCACGTATTCATTCGGCGAACCCAGGCGCGCCGCCACCGACGACACGTTGACGATGCTGCCGCCCTGCCCGCCATGCTTGGGCGACATGCGCAGCACTGCGTGCTTGGCGCAGAGGATCGGCGCCAGAACATTGGTCTTGAGGATTTTCAGGATGCGGAATTCGGACATTTCGTCGACCCGCGACTTGTGCCCGACGGTGCCGGCGTTGTTCACCAGCGCGGTGACCCGGCCCAGTTCGGTGTCGACACGGTGGAACAAGGCGACCACTTCGTCTTCGATGCTGACGTCGGCGCGAACCGCAATGGCCTGTGCACCGAGGGCTCGGACCTGGTCGAGCACACGCTGCGCCGCTTCTTCGTCCGCCAGGTAATTGATGCAGATGCGATAGCCCTGCTCAGCGGCCAACAGCGCCGTGGCGGCGCCGATCCCACGGCTGCCTCCCGTGATGACCATGACTTTTTCCATGCTGACGATCCCCCGAATTCAAGCTTAAGCAGTCGGCGCCAAGAATAACCGCCATTCGCCGCTTTTGCATGACCTGCATCTATGAGGAGGCCGACACTGACGCAGGAGATCGCTCAACACTCATTTCCTGTGGCGTCAGCCTGCCTGCAACTGCTCGCCGCGGTGGATGTCGGCCATGAAGCGCTCGGCCGGCAGCGGATGGCCGAGCAGGTAACCTTGCAGCGAATCGCAACCCAATCTGGTCAGGAAATCCTGCTGCACGCCGGTCTCCACGCCTTCCGCAACAATCCGCAAACCCAGCGCCTGACCCAACGCAACAATCGCCGAAACAATCGCCGCGTCATCGCTGTCATGCTCCAGATCGCGGACAAACCCGCGATCAATCTTCAGCTCATTGGCCGGCAAGCGCTTGAGGTACATCAGGCTCGAATAACCGGTGCCGAAGTCGTCGATAGACAGGTCGACGCCCATGTCCGAGAGTTCCTGCAGCACCGTCATGCTCGCATCGGCGTCGCTCATGGCGGTGGTTTCGGTGATTTCCAGGGTCAGGCTATTGGCCGGCAAATGGTGGGTGGCCAAGGCTTTGGCGACACTTTGCACCAGCCCCGCGTGACAGAACTGCAATGCCGAAAGATTCACCGCGATGCGCCAATCGGTATAACCGAGCACATACCATTCGCGCATCTGCCGGCAGGCTTCGTTGAGCACCCACTCGCCAATCGGAATGATCAAACCGGTCTTTTCCGCCAGTTCGATAAACTTCGCCGGCAGCAGCATGCCCTGGGTCGGATGCACCCAGCGCAGCAACGCCTCGGCGCCGACCGCACGCCCGTTGCTGGCATCGAACTTCGGTTGGTAGTACAGGCGAAATTGCTGCTGATCCAGCGCCGCGCGCAGGTCTTGCAGCAGTTGCAATTGCTTGCGCGCGTTGCTGTTCATCGACGCGTCGAAGAAACTGTAGCCGTTTTTGCCCGCGCCTTTGGCGTGGTACATCGCGGCATCGGCGTTCATCAGCAACTCTTGCGCGGTGTGGCCATTGCCGGGAAACATGGCGATGCCAAGGCTCGCGGATATTTGCAAGTCGTGGTCGGCGACCTGGAACGAGCGTGCGATCAACTCAACCTGACGCGACGCCAGGTTCAGCGCATCGCTCGGCTCGATGAGGCGCACCAGCAGGACAAATTCATCACCGCCGATCCGCGCCAGCGTGTCCTGACTGCGCAAGTCTTCGCGCAAACGTATGCCGACTTCGCGCAACAACTGGTCGCCCATGTGGTGACCGAAGGCATCGTTGACCGGTTTGAAGCCGTCTAGATCAATGAACATCAGCGCAAAACAACCGCCCTGCTCCTGGACTTTCGACATCGCCTGCTCGATGCGGTCGGCCAGCAGCATGCGGTTCGGCAGCCCGGTCAGCGGATCGTGCAGTGCCAGTTGGGTGAGTTCGCGGTTGGCGACGGTCAGCGAATGCGCGAGGTCGGCAGTGCGTGCTTCGAGGCGTGCATCAAGAATCGACGTGAGCAAGGCAATGCTCAGCACCGCCAGCGTGGTGATCAGCACGACATTGTCCAAGCCTTTGCCGCTCAAGCCGCCGAGTGCTGCGCCGCAAAAGCTGCCGTCCGGGAAACGCGCGGCGGCCATGCCGGTGTAGTGCATGCCGACGATGGCGAAACCCATGATCACCGCCGCGCCGCCACGAATCAGACCCACATACGGCGTGTGCTGGCGCAGGCGAAAGGCAATCGCCAACGCTGCTGCCGAGGCGCCAACGGCAATCACCAGCGAGGCGCCGAACAGCGTCGGGTCGTAATCGATGCCGGGCTGCATGAGCATGGCGGCCATGCCGGTGTAATGCATGGCGCTGATGCCGCTGCCCATCACCAGCGCGCCGAATGCCAGTTGCCAGACCGGCAGTTTCGGCTGGCTGACCAGCCACAAAGCAAAGCCGCACGAGAGGATGGCGATGGTCAGCGACAGCGCCGTGAGGGCGAAATCGTAACCGAGGTCGATCGGCAGATTGAACGCGAGCATGCCGATGAAATGCATCGACCACACGCCGATACCCATCGCCACCGCGCCACCTGCCGTCCATAGATGCACGGCGCGGCCCTTGGTCGTGGCAATCCGGCCAGTCAGGTCAAGGGCGGTGTAGGACGCAAGAATCGCCACGCACAGCGAAATCACAACCAGCGTGGGAGAGTAGGTGCCGATGAGCATGGGGTTTCTCGTGACTGCGCCACCGTACTGCGTCCATTCTCGGCGGGCAAAGTCGGCGATTGTACTGATTGCGCGGAAGAACGCACTGACAAAATGAGCAAAAGGCCATCAAGCCGATGAAACGCTTGTTTGACACAAATTTCAGGCTGTATTCACCAGCCTGATCGTTCCACGCGGAGCGCGGGAACGATCACGATCATTGTTCTTCGCTGACCTGTAACTGCCCATCCCAGCCGCCGCCCAGCGCGGCGATCAGTTGCACACTCGCCAGCAAACGGCTCTGCAGCACGTTCAATACGCTCTGTTCGTTATTCAACGCGGTCGCTTGCACCACCACCACGTCCAGATAAGCGATCAATCCCGCCTTGTACTGGTTCTCGGTCAGACGCAACGAATCACGCGCCGCGTCCAGTGCTTCCTGGCGCACCGACGCTTCCTGCTCATAGACCTTGAGCTGAATCAGGTAGTTTTCCACTTCGCGGAAACCGTCGAGCACGGTTTGGCGGTAAGTAGCCACAGTTTCGTCGTACAGCGCTTCGTTGCGATCGACTTCCGCCGAGCGCGCGCCGCCGTCGAACAACGGCAACGTCAGTTTTGGCCCGACCGACCAGAAGCGGTTCGGCAAACTCACCAGATTGCTCGACGTGCTGCTGCTGTAACCACCACTCAGGCTCAGGCTCAAATCCGGGTAATACGCGGCTTTCGCCACGCCAATATTGGCGTTGGCAGCAATGACCGAGCGTTCGGCGGAAGCAATGTCCGGTCGGCGTTCGAGCAATTGCGACGGCAAGCTCAGGGGAATTTGCGGCAGTTTCGGGATGTCCTGACTTTCCGCCAGATTGAACTCGGCCGGCGGCAAACCGATCAGCACGGCGATAGCGTTTTCGAACTGCGCACGCTGCCAGATCAAGTCGACCAGATCCGCTTGAGTGCTTTTGAGTTGCGTCTGCGCCTGCGCCACTGCGTCCCGCCCGGAGACACCGGCGCGGTACTGGTTCTGAGTCATTTGCAGCGAACGTTGATACGCCGCCACCGTCGATTCGAGCAAACGTTTCTGCTGATCGATCACGCGCAATTGCAGGTAGTTCTGGACCATTTCCGACTGCTGGCTCAGGCGCATCGCCGCGAGATCGGCGAAGCTCGCTTGCGCGGTGGCTTGATCGGCCTCCAACCCACGGCGCAGTTTGCCCCAGATATCCGCTTCCCAACTGACGCCAAACTCGGTGCTGTAGGTATCGCGAATGCCGCTGGCCGAGCTGCTCAGGCTCGAACTGCTGCTGCCGGCGCCCTGGCTTGAGCGGGTCTTGCCCGCGCTCAAATCCACTGTCGGGTAAAACGCCGCGCGGGCACTTTTGACCAACGCTTGCGATTGCCGATAACGCGCTTCGGCCTGGGCCACAGTCTGGTTGGCGTTGTTCAGTTGATCGACCAGGCCGTTGAGCTGCCGATCGCCATACAACTCCCACCAGGCGCCACGCGCAAGGGAATCGCTGGGATTGGCCTGACGCCAACCCTCGGCTTCCTTGTACTGGGCGATTTCCGCCGTTTGCGGGCGCTGGTAATCCGGGCCGACGGCGCAAGCGCTGAGCAAGCTCACACACAGCGCCAGGCTCAATAGGCGCGAGCCCCGGGCCATGGCAATCGGTGCAGCCAGAGTGATAAGCGAACGGTCAGTCATAGCGGAGTTTCCAGAGCTGCATCGGTACGTACCCCACGCCATTTATTGAAGCGGTGGCGCAGTTTGTCGAGATAGAGGTAAACCACCGGGGTGGTGTAAAGGGTCAGCACTTGGCTGAAAACCAGCCCGCCGATGATGGTCAGGCCCAGCGGCTGACGCATTTCCGCGCCTTCGGCCTGACCGAGCAGCAACGGCAGTGCGCCAAGGATCGCCGCCAGCGTGGTCATCAGAATTGGCCGCAGACGTTGCAGGCAAGCGCTGCGAATCGAATCCAGCGGGCTCATGCCTTGATGGCGTTCCAGTTGCAACGCGAGGTCGATCATCAGAATCGCGTTTTTCTTCACCACGCCGATCAACAGGAACAGCCCCAGCAGCGAGATCAGGCTGAACTCGCCACCGAGAAGGTAAATCGACAACAACGCGCCGACCCCGGCCGAAGGCAAGGTCGACAGAATGGTCAACGGGTGAATGTAGCTTTCATAGAGCACGCCCAACACCAGATACACCGCCAGCAGCGCGCCGAGAATCATGAACGGCTGGCTCTTTTGCGTGGCAGCAAATGCATCGGCAGTGCCGGCGACCTTGACGATCACGTCTTCGGGCATGCCGAGCTTGGCAATCGCACGCTCGATAGCCGCCGTGCCCTGCTCCACCGTCACGCCTTCGGCCATGTCGAAGGAAATGCTCTCGGAGGCGAACTGGCCTTCGTGGCTGACCCGGTCATCTTCCAGGCTGTTTTCGTAATGGGCGATGGTCGACAACGGAATCCGCGCGCCATCGGCGGTGATCACTTGGACTTGCTTGAGGGTAATCGGGTCCTGCGCGTATTTCTGATTGACCTCCATCACCACCTTGTACTGGTTGAGGCTGTCGTAGATCGTCGAAATCTGCCGCTGGCTGTACGCGTTGTTCAGCACCGACGTGACCATGTCCATGTCGACGCCGAGGCGTTTCGCCTGATCGCGGTCGACCATCAACGTGACCTGTTGCGCGCCGCCACCCTCGCGCGCATCAATCGCCGTCAACTCGGGCAAGGCACGCAACGCCGTCACGACTTTCGGGTACCACTCGCGCAACGAGCCGAGGTCGGCACTTTGCAGAATGTAGGAATACTGCGACGTAGTCTGCTCGCGACCGCCGCCGAATTGCAGGTCCTGGTCGGCCATCAGCATCAATTGCGCGCCGGCCACTTTCGGCATCTCCTTGCGCATCCGTTCGATGACTTTTTGCGCGGAGATATTGCGCTCGTTGATCGGTTTCAAGCGCACCAGCATGAACGCGTTGTTGGTGCCGTTGGTGCCACCGATGAACCCGGCAACGCTCTGTACCGCATCGTCCTTGAGCACCGCGCGGCGGAATATTTCCATTTTCGGCTGCATCACGCTGAACGACAGCCCGTCGTCGCCACGGACAAAACCGATCAACTGGCCGGTGTCCTGCTGCGGCATGAAGGTTTTCGGCACTACCACGTACAGCGCAACGTTGACCCCGACGGTGATGATCAGGCTGAGCAACGTCAGGCGCCGATGCCGCAGCACCCAGTCGAGGCTGGTCGCGTACTTGCCGACCATCCAGTCGTTGGCCCGATGGCTCCAGCGTTGCAGACGGTTTTCCTGACCCGGCGTGTGCGGTTTCAGCCAACGCGCGCAGAGCATAGGCGTCAGGGTCAGCGAGACGATCAGCGAAACCACAATCGACGCCGCCAGCGTGATGGAAAACTCGCGGAACAGGCTTTCGATGATCCCGCCCATAAACAGAATCGACAGGAACACCGCGACCAGCGAGACGTTCATCGACAACAGGGTAAATCCGACTTCCTCGGCGCCGAGGTACGCCGCTTTCATCGGCGGCACGCCTTCGTCGATGTGCCGGGAAATGTTCTCCAGCACCACGATGGCGTCGTCCACCACCAGGCCAGTGGCGAGAATCAGCGCCATCAGCGACAGGTTGTTCAGCGAAAACCCGTAGAGGTACATCACCGCAAACGTGCCGACCAGCGACACCGGCACGGCCAATGTCGGAATCAGTGAGGCACGGAAGTTACCGAGAAACAGGAACACCACCAGAATCACCAGCGCCACGGCGATCAGCAGGGTCATTTCTGCTTCGTGCAACGTCGCTTTGATCACTGGCGAACGGTCCATCGCCAGGTTCAGTTTGACGCTGGCCGGCAGCACCGCTTGCAACGCCGGCAACTGCGCCTTGATCTCGTTGACCGTTTCGATGATGTTGGCGCCGGCCTGCCGGTTGATCACCAGCAGCACCGCCGCGTCATTGTTGAAGAAACCACTGTTGTAGCGGTCTTCGACGCCGTCGCTGACCGTCGCTACATCTTTCAGGCGCAGGGCGGCGCCGTTGTTGTAGTGGATGATCAGCGACTCGTAATCCTTGGCTTTTTCCAGTTGATCGTTGGCCTGCACCTGCCACAGACGCTGGTCATCCTCGACCGAACCCTTGGGCCGGCGCACGTTGGTATTGGCGATGGTATTGCGCACGTCGTCCAGCGCCACGCCGTACTGGTTCAGCGCTTGCGGTTCGAGCTCGATGCGCACTGCCGGCAGGGAGCTGCCGCCGATCTGCACTTCGCCGACGCCCTGCACCTGCGACAGGCTCTGCGACAAGATGGTCGAGGCCAAATCGTAAAGCTGACCTTTTTCCAGCACGTCCGAAGTCAGCGACAACACCATGATCGGCGCTTGCGACGGGTTGACCTTCTTGTAGGTCGGCATGCTGCGCATCCCGCTCGGCAGCAGGTTGCGCGAGGCGTTGATCGCCGCTTGCACTTCCCGCGCCGCGCCGTTGATGTCGCGGTCGAGGTCGAACTGCAGAATCACCCGCGTCGAACCCTGGCTAGACCGGCTGCTCATGGTGTTGACCCCGGCGATGGCGCCGAAGGAACGTTCCAGCGGCGTCGCCACCGTCGAGGCCATCACTTCCGGACTGGCGCCGGGCAGACTGGCTTGCACCACAATCACCGGGAAGTCCATCTGCGGCAACGGCGCCACCGGCAACAGACCGAAACTGACACCGCCAAGCAGCATGATCGCCAGGCTCAGCAACATCGTCGCGACCGGGCGCTTGATGAAAGGACCGGAGAGGTTCATGGCTGTTCTACCGCTTCCACGGTGGTGGACTTGCGGCCCCAGCGCCGACCGAGGCGGTCAAAGTACAAGTAGATAACCGGCGTGGTGAACAGCGTCAGCACCTGGCTCAGCAGCAAACCACCGACCATCACCAGACCCAACGGTTGACGCAGCTCGGCGCCAGAACCGGTGGCGAGCATTAGCGGCACTGCGCCAAACAGCGCGGCCAGCGTGGTCATCAGGATTGGCCGGAAGCGCAGCAGCGCCGCTTGATAGATCGCCTGTTCCGGCGCCATGCCCTGGTTGCGCTCAGCGTCGAGGGCGAAGTCGATCATCATGATCGCGTTTTTCTTGACGATGCCGATCAGCAGAATAATGCCGATGATCGCGATCATCCCCAGGTCATTGCCGGTCAACAGCAATGCCAGCAAGGCCCCGACCGCTGCCGAGGGCAAGGTCGAGAGGATGGTGATCGGGTGAATGTAGCTCTCGTAAAGCACGCCGAGCACGATGTACATGGTCACCACCGCCGCCAGAATCAGCAGCAACGTGCTCGACAGCGAGGCCTGGAACGCTTCGGCCGCGCCCTGGAACTGGGTTTGCACGCCGACCGGCATGCCGATGTCTTCCTGCACTTGTTCGATGATGTCTACCGCGTGCCCCAGCGCCACGCCGGGCGCCAGGTTGAACGACATCATCACCGCCGGGAACTGGCCGATATGAGTAATCGCCAATTGCGCCTGACGCTGCTCGACCCGCGCCAGACTCGACAGGCGCACCTGCCCGCCATCGGTGGTCTTGACGTGAATCTGGTTCAGCGCATCCGGGCCGATCTTCTCGCCGGACTGCGCTTGCAGGACCACGCGGTATTGGCTGGCCTGGGTGTAAATAGTGGAAATCTGCCGCTGGCCAAACGCGTCGTACAGCGCATCGGTAATGTTCGACACCGACACGCCTACCCGCGACGCGGCATCGCGGTCAATCACCAGGAACACCTGCAAACCCTTGTCCTGCAAATCACTGGCAACGTCAGTCAACTCCGGCCGCTGCGCCAGCGCTTCGACCAGACGGCCGCTCCACAGGCTGAGCAATTCCGAATCCGGCGAGGACATGCTGAATTGGTACTGCGTGCGGCTGACCCGGTCCTCGATGGTCAAGTCCTGCACCGGTTGCATGAACAGCCGGATGCCGGTCAATTTGTCCACTTCCGGTTGCAGCCGCGCGATGATTTCGGTGGCGCTGAGGTCGCGGCCGCTGTGCGGCTTGAGGTTGATCAGCATGCGCCCGGCATTGAGCGTGGCGTTGTCGCCATCGACGCCAATGTATGACGACAGGCTCTGCACCGCCGGGTCGGCGAGAATGATCTTGGCCAGTTGCTGCTGCCGTTCACCCATTGCCGCAAAGGAAATCGACTGCGGCGCCTCGGAAATGCCCTGAATCACCCCGGTATCCTGCACCGGAAAGAAGCCCTTCGGCACCACCATGTACAGCACCACGGTCAGACCCAGCGTGGCGATTGCCACCAGCAACGTCAGCGGTTGATGCTTGAGCACCCACTGCAACTTGCGCCCGTAAGCGGCGATCATCCAGTCGATGGTCGCGCCACTGGCGCGGTAGAAACGGCCCTGTTCTTCTTCCTTCGGTTCACGCTTGAGCAGCCGCGCGCACATCATCGGCGTCAAGGTCAGCGACACCAGGAGAGAAATCAGGATCGCCACTGCCAGCGTGATAGCAAACTCGCGGAACAGCCGCCCGACCACGTCAGCCATGAACAGCAGCGGAATCAGTACCGCGATCAGCGACAACGTCAGGGAAATGAGGGTGAAGCCAATCTGCTTCGCGCCTTTGAGCGCCGCCGTCATCGGGCTGTCGCCCTCTTCGATAAACCGGGAAATGTTCTCCAGCATCACGATCGCATCATCGACCACAAACCCGGTGGCGATGGTCAGCGCCATCAAGGTCAGGTTGTTCACCGAGAACCCGGCGAGGTACATCACGCCGAAGGTGCCGATCAGCGACAACGGCACGGCGACCGAGGGAATGATCGTTGCACTGGCGCGGCGCAGGAACAGGAACGTGACCATCACCACCAGCGCGATGGCGATCAGCAATTCGTGTTGGACGTCGGTGACCGAGGCACGGATGGTTTGGGTGCGGTCGGTCAGCACGGTGACTTCGAGGCCGGCCGGCAGGTTGTCGGTGATGCTCGGCAGCAAAGCCTTGATCCGGTCAACCACTTCAATCACGTTGGCGCCGGGCTGGCGCTGGATGTTGAGCAGCACTGCCTGATTTTGGTTGGCCCACGCGGCCAGTCGTTCGTTCTCGGCGCCGTCGACGATTTCCGCGACGTCCTTGAGCCGCAACGGCGCGCCGTTGGCATAGGCGAGAATCAGGTTGGCGTAGTCTTTGGGCGAGGTCAGTTGGTCGTTGGCATCGAGCATCGACACCCGCGTCGGGCCGTCGAAGTTGCCCTTGGGCTGATTGACGTTGGAGGCGCCGACAAGGGTGCGCACATCCGACAGGTTCAAGCCGTTGGCCGCCAGGGCTTCGGGGTTGACCTTGATCCGCACGGCCTGACGCTGACCGCCGGCGATGCTGACCATGCCGACGCCGCTGATCTGGGCGATTTTCTGCGCCATGCGCGTATCGACCAGATCGTTGAGCTTGGGCAGGAGCATGGTTTTCGAGGTGATCGCCAGGGTCAGCACCGGGGTGTCCGCCGGGTTGACCTTGTTGTACACCGGCGGCGCCGGCAGGTCGGTCGGCAGCAGATTGGTCGCGGCGTTGATCGCGGCTTGCACCTGCTGTTCGGCGACGTCCATGTTGATGTCGAGGCTGAAACGCAGGGTCAGCACCGAGGCGCCGCCGGAACTGGTCGAGGCCATCTGCGTCAGGCCGGGCATCTGCCCGAATTGACGCTCAAGCGGCGCGGTCACCGCACTGGTCATCACGTCCGGGCTGGCGCCGGGGTACAGCGTCATGACGCGAATGGTCGGGTAATCAACCTGCGGCAGCGCCGATACCGGCAGCAGTCGATAGGCGATGATGCCGGCCAGGATAATGGCAAGCATGCTCAGGGTCGTGGCGACCGGGCGCAGGATGAACAGCCGCGAGATGTTCATGCGCCCTTCTTGGCCTTGTCGGTGACAGTCGCGTCAGTGGTCTTGGCGGCGGATTTGCCTTGCAGCTGTTCGGTCGGGCTGGTGGGCACTTCGGTGCTGTCGTTGACCACTTCCACTTCACTGCCTTCTTTCAGGCGGTCGGTGCCTTCCAGGACCACCCGGTCACCGGCGGCGAGGCCTTCGGTGATGACTGTGTTATCGCCATCGCTGGCGCCGACTTTCAATGCGCGAACCGTGACTTTCTTGTCACCGTCCATGGCGTAGACGAAGGTGCCGTTGGTGCCGAACTGAATCGCTGCCGAGGGCGCGAGCACCACGTCTTTGAGGGTGTCGGCGAGCAGGTGAACGTTGACGAACTGGTTGGGGAACAACGCCTGATCGCGGTTATCGTAGCGCGCCTTGAATTTCAGCGTGCCGGTGGTCACGTCGATCTGGTTGTCGAGGCTTTGCAACACGCCGCTGGCCTGGATTTTCATGTCGCCACGGTCCCACGCTTCGACCGGCAGTTTGGCGCCGGTGTGGTAGCGCGCGAGCACGGTGTCGAGGCTGTTTTCCGGCAGGGTGAACACCACGCTGATCGGCTGCGTCTGGGTGATGATCGCCAGCGCCGTGGTGTCGTTGGCGGCGACCAGGTTGCCGACGTCGAGCTGACGCAAACCGACACGCCCGGTGATCGGCGCGCGGATCTTGGTGAATTCGAGATTGAGTTTGGCGTCGTTGACCGCTGCCTGATTGGTCTTGACCGTGCCCAGATATTGACCGACCAGCGCTTCGGCGGTGTCCAGGGTCTGCTTGGCGATACTGTCTTCCTTGAACAGGCCGCGATAACGCTGGACATCGACTTGAGCGTTCTTCAGTTGCGCCTGATTCTGCAGCAACGTGCCCTCGGCCTGGAGCAAGGCGTTCTGGTAAGGACGCGGATCGATCTCGGCGAGCAGGTCGCCAGCCTTGACCATCTGCCCTTCCTCGAAGGCAATCTTCATCAATTCGCCGGCCACGCGGCTGCGCACATTGATGGTGTTCAGTGCCGTCACGGTGCCCAGTGCCCGGTAATACAGCGGGAAGTCACCCTTGACCGCCGGGGCTACGCGCACCGGAATCGGCCCGGTCGCGCCGCCAAAGCCTGGACGCATGGCCCCGGACTTGCCCGTGTGCCCCGCCGCCGCCTTCGGTTTTTCGCCCTCTTTCTGGTCAGTGCCGGTGGGCCAGAATTTCCAGCAAACAACGGCGACGACCAACAGGACAAGCAGGCCGAACAGCCAGCGACGGGAACTACGGGACGAGGATTGCATTGAATGATCAACCATTGGGCGCGTGGGCTTCTTTTACGGGAGGCTGAACGATAAGCACTGGCGGGCATTAAGCAAAGCGCCTTTACCGGCAATTTACCTTCGGCTTACGTATCAGGAGGTATATCTAAGGCACTGAAGCACAAATGAAAACGGCCTGGCGAGTGCCAGGCCGTTAACAAATGTAAAAAGCCTTACTTCAGAACAGCGAGGGCTGCGTCGTAGTTTGGCTCTTCAGCGATTTCCTTGACCAGCTCGCTGTGCAGCACGTTGTCGTTTTCATCCAGCACGACGACGGCACGCGCGGTCAGGCCTTTGAGCGGGCCGTCTGCGATGGCTACGCCATAGTTTTCGATGAACTCGGCGCCACGCAGGGTCGACAGGTTCTGGACGTTTTCCAGACCTTCGGCGCCGCAGAAGCGTGCCTGGGCGAATGGCAGGTCAGCGGAGATGCACAACACCACGGTGTTGGCGACTTCGTTGGCCTGGGCGTTGAACTTGCGCACCGAGGTGGCGCAGGTCGGGGTGTCAACGCTTGGGAAGATGTTCAGCACTTTACGTTTGCCGGCGAAGCTCGCCAGGGTCACGTCGGACAGATTGCCCGCCACCAGGGAAAAGGCTGGCGCCTTGGAACCGGCTTGTGGCAGTTGGCCGTTGACTTGAACCGGGTTGCCTTTAAGAGTGACTTGAGCCATGAACGGAGTCCTTCTGTTGGAAATATGAAGAGGCCGAAGTTAACCACGAAATGGCCCGACGACCTATGCCCAAACACAAATTGTCATGTGTCGTCGGCTGAATTGGATACAGCCTCACTGTTCATTTAAAGAGGCCCAAACCCGATCCCGGGCAACGAGCTGCTGCTGAGTCACCTCAATCGAACCAGGTCGTCAACCCACTGTGGGAGCGAGCTTGTTCGCGATGAGGCGCTCAGCCGCAACAAATTACTCGGATTTGATCTTCAAATACGACTGATGCAGATCCGAAGCCCAGCCGTCGATCACGCTTTTTACGTCATCGGCCTTCATCACCTGGCTGTCGTTGCTCAGCGGCTTGCCCGTGCCCTTGCGCACGACTTGCGCGACTACGCTGTTGTTGCTGCCATCGAGGAACACCGCTTCGGTGGCCAAGGTGGTTTCCTGATCACGAATCCCGCTGGCGGTGCTGACCGCCGCTGCGACCAGAGCAATCGGGATCACTTCATACGGCTTCAATCCTTCGGTCTTGCTGCTGACTGCGGTAATCGCTGCGCGCAGCACCATCACGCCAGGCCCGGGGCCGGCCGCCAATGGCAGCGATTTACCCAGTTCACGCTTGAGCGCCTGATCGTAGTAACCGGTGATGCCATTGAGGGTTGCCTGAGGGATTTTCACTGTTGGCTGCGGCTGGGGATACAGCTGGGTCGGCTCGATGTAGACGCTGGTGAATTTGCTCACGTCGAGTTTCGGGTCGATCCAGCGCATGACCTCGGCGCCCGACGGCGACTTGGCCTCCTTGAGCTGGCTGTAGTCCTTGAGAAACCCCGAATACTGGTCGGGCTCGACCACTTTACTGGAGCAGCCGACCACCCCGATCGAGGCGATGCACAGTGTGCTCATCATTAACGCAAGCTTCATGCTGTAACTCCTGTAGAGGATCGTGGCGCGACTGAAAACGCCTAGGTAGTTATAGCTAAAAATCAATAATGTGCCGTGTGGGCCGCGAACAACCCTTGCGGCGTGTGGCTTGGGCCTGGAGAACGGCAAGGAGCCCAAAGCGCAGGTGTTGTTGCAGGGCTGGAAGAAAATGGATATTGGCGATCCGGCGTTGAGGTGATGCGGGGTTGATCCGAAGGCCCCTTCGCGGGCAAGCCTCGCTCCTACGGAGGAATTTGCGATCCCTGCAGGAGCGAGGCTTGCCCGCGAAGACGTCAGCCCAACCGGGGCAAATCGCTGATCACCACGAAGACCCACTCTTCGCCGCCAACTCGCGTCGACTGTTAGCGCGCATCGCTTTGATCAGCGACACCGTCCCCACCAGCAAAATCGCCGCCGCGAACAGGAAGTCGATGGTATACAGCTGAAAATCCTGCAACGGCCCGACCAGCATCACCCGCACCGCCCCAATTCCCACCAGCGTCGCCAGAAAATCGATACCCGGTTCATCCCGATAAAACACGTGCAGCAGCGGCAGGCAAATCACCAGCAACAGCAGCAACACAATCACCTTGAACGAGCCCTTGCGCTCGACGTTGAACGCGCACTCGTTGGCGGTGTAAGGCTTGTAATCCTCGTCACGCACCAGCGGGGTTTTCTCGTTGATGTACTCGGCGCGGTTGTACTTCTGGGTCGGTGCGAAGGTGTTCGACATTTCCATCAGCGTGGTGATGTGGCGAAAGCGCAGGTCAATGCGTTCGTTACCCTTGAGGTAATACAGCACCGGTTTGTAGCCGTACCGATAGCTGTCGAAAGGGAAATCACTGGGCCGGCCGTGCACGCTGATCGGGCGCGGTTCAAGTTCGGCATAAGCGCTTTTATTGTCGGCGGCGACGTTACGGCTCAGCGCCTTGATTTTCACCTGTTCGAGGAAAATCGGCGTGGCACCGTTGGACCATTGCAGCGGTTCCAGGCGCAGGCGCAGTTCGTTGCGACTGAGGTCGTAACGGTTGAACGTGCGCTCGGAGACGATCACTGAGCCGCCGAGCATGAACTCGCCGCGCAGGTTGTTGGTGACGCGCAGAGTCAGTTGATCCTTGCCCAGCGACAACGCCTCGGCGGACGGCGGCGTGCCGCACCACGCTGTGCTGTCGCTGGCGCCGCCCAACTGCCCGTCGCGATTTTCCTGGAACACGTAAAAGTAGCCGCCCCACAACGTCAGCATCAGCAAACCTGCGGTCAGCCCTAAAATCTTCTTGCCGAAACTCACAACGCCAGACTCCCTTTCTGATTTCGTGCATGCAGCGAAAACCGCTGAGTGCGGCGGACTCTATCAAAATGCCAGTACCGGCCCAAGCAGAAACAGCTTTGAGCGGGGTTAATAGAGGGATGCTTGCAGTGGCGAATTCGCGGCCAGCAGATGGGCTGAATGTGGAACCGCTATCGCGAGCAAGCTCGCTCCTACAGGGGTTTTGCCGTGGCTGACATCGGCTCTGCGGCGCGCATTTGATGCGCGATTGTGGACGTGCAGCGCAGCGCATTACAGGCCCAGCTGTACGCGAGAAAAAGCGTATCAGAGCGTGTCAAATGGCCGCAGGACTGACTGGAATCTGATCCGCATAAATCGGCTTTTCCTGAGTCTGTTTTGTTTCCAGCGAGGTTTCTACAGTGCAGCCCATGCCAGACCGGGTGGCCTGGCAAGACTCTGCATGGATGAATTGACCATGAGCACAGCAACAATCGGGCGGGCCGGCGAGGCCTACAACTACAAGGTCGTCCGCCAATTTGTCGTGGCAACCATTGTCTGGGGCGTGGTCGGCATGGCCATGGGCGTTTTTATCGCCTCGCAACTGGTCTGGCCGCAAATGAACCTCGACCTGCCGTGGACCACGTTCGGCCGCTTGCGTCCGCTGCACACCAGCCTGGTGATTTTCGGTTTCGCCGGCAGCGCGCAATTTGCCGCCAGTTACTACGCGGTGCAGCGTACCTGCCAGGTACGGCTGTACTCGGACAAACTCGCCGCGTTCACGTTCTGGGGCTGGCAATCGGTGATCGTGATCATGCTGATCAGCTTGCCGCTCGGCTACACCACCACCAAGGAATACGCCGAAATCGAGTTCTCCGGCGCAGTGTGGATGACCGTGGTCTGGGTTGCCTACGCCATCGTGTTTTTCACCACGGTGGTGCAACGTAAAACCAAGCACATCTACGTCGGCAACTGGTTTTTCGGCGCGTTCATCGTGGTGATCGCGATGCTGCACATGGTCAATCACTTGTCGATTCCGGTGGGCTGGTTCAAGTCCTACCCGGTGTATTCCGGCGCCACCGACGCCATGGTGCAGTGGTGGTACGGCCACAACGCGGTGGGCTTTTTCCTCACCACCGGCTTCCTCGGCATGATGTATTACTTCGTGCCGAAACAGGTCGGGCGGCCGGTGTATTCCTATCGGTTGTCGATCGTGCATTTCTGGGCGCTGATCACCTTGTACATCTGGGCCGGCCCGCACCATTTGCACTACACGGCGCTGCCGGACTGGGCGCAATCGCTGGGCATGGCCATGTCGCTGATCCTCCTGGCGCCGAGCTGGGGCGGGATGATCAACGGCATGATGACGCTCTCAGGCGCCTGGCATAAATTGCGCACCGACCCGATCCTGCGTTTCCTCGTGTTGTCATTGGCCTTCTACGGCATGTCGACGTTCGAGGGACCAATGATGGCGATCAAAACTGTCAACGCCCTCTCCCACTACACCGACTGGACCATCGGCCACGTGCATGCCGGCGCGCTCGGCTGGGTGGCGATGATCACCTTCGGCGCGATCTACCATATGGTGCCGAAAGTCTTCGGCCGCGAGCAGATGTTCAGCACGCCGCTGATCAACCTGCACTTCTGGCTCGCGACCATCGGAACCGTGCTGTACATCGCCTCGATGTGGGTCAACGGCATTACCCAAGGCCTGATGTGGCGCGCGATCAACGACGACGGCACGCTGACTTACTCCTTCGTCGAAGCCTTGCAAGCCAGCCATCCGGGCTTCGTCGTGCGCTTCGCCGGCGGCGTGTTCTTCCTCAGCGGCATGTTGCTGATGGCCTACAACACCTGGCGCACCGTGCGCGTCGCCGACGTGGCGATGGCCGAACGCGAAGCGCAGATCGCCTGAGGTTTGCGATGATCGAGACAGTGCTGAATATGTTGGGCGTCGTCGGTTTTTGGCTGGCGATCGAATATTGCCTCAAGCACCAGACGCCCGAGAGCCTTGAGGACGCGAGCCTGATGCCCTTCGCCGACGACCCGGAAGTGGCGCGCCGAGTCGAGCTGGCGACGGGCAAAAAGGTCAACGCCGTGGCGCCGGAGGAAGCGAAACCGGGCTGGGGGAATATCGAGATTTGAATGCATGGCGTCAGGCGCGGGCTCGGAACCGTCATGGGTGGGCCGATGGGAGACGCTCGTTGCTGGGCGGTGGATTGGTCTAGAATCGGTCCATTGCAAACAGGGAAGTCTCAATATGAGTGGAAACTCCGGCGAATTTCGTCTGTGCATTGCTGATGGTTCGGCCAGACTTGTAAACGCAACCGATCAACGATTTGTGGCAGGCGGGCGAGTCCATGATCGGGAAACGGCACAGCAGAAACAACAATGAAATGCGCTATTTTTTCAACCATCGCGCTGTCGCTGCTGTTAAGCGGATGTGAGCTGGGCACGCTGGCCAGTTGTGCCGGACGGGCACCGCTGACCATTCAACCGGACAGCCTGGCGAGTGCGACAACCGGCAAACCCTACCGCGCCAGTGTCGAGGCGCAGCGACCGCATGTAGCGATTGCCGGGTTCTATGTCGACCCGGCACAGCCGCTGCCTGAGGGATTGAAGCTGGTTTATGAACGAGGACAGGACCACGCCGATATCGTCGGTACGCCGACCCGGCCGGGGCACTATGAAGTCTCGATCTACCTCAACACCTATGGCACTCAGTGCACTGGGCAAGCGGCGCAACGAACCTACACGCTGAATGTCGCGAGCGATTGAGCCAGCGTCGCGCCGGGCCTTGGATCAACCGCGCTCGCGGGGGATCAGGCTCTGCAATTGCAACGCCAGGAAGTTTGCGTCGAAGGCGTAAGTGTCCGGGTCTTTCAGGCCGTTGGTCTTGCGCCATTGCCAATTCGCCGCAGGCGGCATCAGCACCAGCGAAATGCTGCCGTAGCGCGCGGCGGTCAGGCCCATCACCGACAGTGAAATCTGCCCGCCAGCGCCCATCACGTCCGGCACGAACTCGACCGCTTTGCCGGCAATCACAATGGTCAGTTTCTCGGTTTTGAAGGTCGAGGTCTCGGCCGGCACGCTCGGCCCGGACGCGACGTACGCTTCGCGGCTGACCTCCAGCAGCGTCGGGGTCTGCACCGGTTCCAGCCATTGCTGGATCTGGTCGAACAACTCACCAATACGCGTCGTCCACACGCTCGATTGCGATTCAAACAATTGCTTCTTGTGCGCTTCGCTGTCTGCGTAGTGACGAAGCATCTCGCCCAATTGCTGTACGTCGTTCATTGCCGTGTTCCTTTGTTGAAGCGGTGTCGCGGACTTTGAGCATGGCAGATCGACGGGGGGCTCGGGGGATTAAAACCAGAACGGGATAACGCGCTGCCCATCGGTAAACGACCAGCGGTGCGGTTTTGACTGAACAACATCAGCTCACCTGTCAGATCTGACAGTAGTCAATGACTGAGGCCGGGTGTCTGATGAACGCCTTGACGGATTAACAAATTCCAATCCCGACCAGGTGAAAATAATGGCAAAGCCTTCCGAAATGTCTGCACAAAACCAGATCCTGGTGCTTTATCCGTTGATGATCCCCGGTTGGATCACCCCAGTGATCCATGCGCAAAATCCTCACGGGGGGATTTCCAAGGCGATTTACGACGATAAAGCTTTGGGGCTGCAGTGTTTCATTGATCCATGGACGTCCCCCATGTTGATCGGTGACCACGTGAATATTCTCGTAAATGATCGACTGATCCCTGAGGCCGGAAGAACCATCGGCGCCGGTCAAGAGGACTCCAGAGTCGAGACCTATATCCCCAAAGGCGTGTTGCGTGACGATATCAATCTCATCACCTATCAAGTCACCCGACTCGGCGGCGCACCCGAAACGTCGTTGCCGCTGCGCGTGCTCTACCATTCCCTGCGACCCGGTGAACCGGCACCTGCAGGGTTGCGCCTGCAACTTCCGGCCGATGTCATCGCCAGCGGCGTTAATTCCACGCGCGCCGCGCAGGGCGTGCTGATCGGCTTCGATTACGTCAACCGCAGAGCCCACGATCGTATTGAGCTGAGTGTGGGTGTCGCGCAAATCGTGCGTAATGTCACACCCGGCGAGGCCGCTCCCGGCAGTCCAGTGGTGACGCAAACGCTATTGACCGATACGTTCCAGCGAGCTGGCAACAATCCGCAGATGCCGTTTTCGTTCGAAGTCATTGATCAGCTGTATAACCGTTCGGGCCGATCTCCGGTGACCTACTTGAATGTGGATTTGGCGGACAAACCAGTCCCGGAGCCTTTGAACCTGGTAGCGCCAACCGTACTTGAAGCAAAGGAACTGAGCGGCACGCAGTTGAACTTCGAGAAAGACTTCTACAGTGCCGAGTTTGCAACCGTTCAGGTCGCCTATACCGGTTCCGCTGCGGGACAAACGGTAAAGGTGTATTGGCTCGGCCGGCGCACTTCTTACGGCAGTGAAATTCAAACCATCAGCCGTGCCGGGCAAACATTAACGTTCAAGATCCCCCGCCTGGAAGTTGTAGACACCATCGGCAGCCGTGCAGAAATTTCGTACACAGTCAGGCTGCCGCAGACCACCGTCGATATACCGTCCAGAGACCGCGACATCACGATCACCCGCCAACGCCATCACTTGCAAGAGCCAACCCTGTCCGCGGACCGACTGAATATCAGGGCTTATTACCCCACGCTTGATGGCAACTACTCCGTGCGTTTGCGCCTGTATGGCAGAGCAATACGCGACAGTGCCGAGATCCCGATTACTCAAGCGCTGCATACCAACATCCCGGTCCATCAGTCATGGCTCACGGAAAACCGAGGCGTGCCTGTGATGTTCAACTACACAATCAGAAAAATCGGGACTGGCGAGCCGATTATATTTTCGTGGTGTTTAAGAGTGACTTTATAAACTTCGCCAGCAATTCACTCCATCGAGCTTTTTATCAATAACGTCTTATCAAGTCTGCGGACGAGGTATGTGATGCGCTACGTCATGGGTTTTTTCATAGTTTTATTAGTTGCAGGCTGCAGTCAGGTCACCACGCAAACGAATGGTGAAATGGGTACTTTATCCAATACAGCCAAGGGTCAAGCCGTTGCCACTCAATTGACCACGCTCTACGGGAGAACATTTGCCAACTGCAACAAATCCGACTCTCAACCGGCGTTTCTGTGTTCGGGCGTGACCCTGCGCGTCACGGTCGAGGATCCGGCTTATAAAGTCTGGGACCCAAGCCCCGTATCGGTAAAAAGCGGCGGTGTCTCGTTCTCTTATTTGCGCGCCGATGCAAACTTTGGACGCCTGGCCTGGGGTTATGGCAATGGTTACATCCTGTACCCGATCTTCGAAGCGCCGGCCGACAAGATTGACCTTGATTATCTGTGCTCGTACCCAATGGATGCCTGGGGTTGGCACCGAAGTGCCACGCAAGTATGCGGACCCTCCGCCAATTACCCGGCGCAGAGTCAACGCTGCCACAGTGCCAATGTCACCATCGCCGAACAGTGGCTCGCAGTGTGGAAGCTGCCGGGGACCCAACAGAATTTGCGCCAATGCGGCTTTGATGTAACGGACGTTCGCAATACCTTGTCCGGCCCTGCGTTCTACCAGTCCGTGCGCGCCAAATCGCTGATGGCAGAGACAGGATTCGTGGAACATAACGAGGTCATCATCAAGACCTGGACTGCGGGCCGCCCCAATACATTCCCGATCATGGCGTTCTTCTATATTGCTGGTGGCACTAACGCTGGCCTGGCCGACGCTCAATACAACCAGCGAGATTTCAATAACTCGACAAACCCGAAGATCGTTATTCCGATTATTCGCCTGACCCCCGGCAATTCCTCTACAGGAACCGCCACGTTTGCTTTTGTTGCCGCTGACCAAGTAGTGAACTGATGAATACCTTAAAACTCCTGATCGCAGTGCTCGGGGCGAGCTTTGTACTGGGCTGCAGTCAAACAGGCCCGGCCCCCCAACAAGAGCCTATGAATGGTCTGGCGGCGAACACCGGCAATGCAGTCGCCGCCCGTCTGCAAGCGCTGTATGACGATAAAAGGATCAACTGTGGAACGCCGTCAGCACCGGCGTTCTTGTGTTCCGGGGTAACACTGCGAGTTACCAGGCAAGACAACAGCTATCACGTTTGGGACCCGAGCCCTACTTCGGTTAAAACCGGTGGCATTCATTTTTCGTACCTCAGGGCCGACGCCAACTTCAGAGAAATGGCCTGGACCAACCCAAAGGACAACAGCAACGGCTACGTGCTCTATCCAATCCTCAAAAAACCCGAGGACAAACTGCACATTGAATACCTTTGCGCTTTTCCCATTGATGGTTGGGCCTGGTATCGCGCCAGCCCCGGTTGCGGACCCAGTACGGACTACCCCACACAAAGCCGGCGCTGCCAGTCGATAGGAATCACGACAGCTGAACAATGGATCAAACATTGGCAGACGGCGGGCATTGCCAAGCCAAGTTTGCATCAATGCAGTTTTGATCTTCGTGACGCCATGAACAACTTGGGGGCCGATTCTTTCTATCAATCCATTCGCGCGAAACAACAGCTCGGACAGCGTGGTTTCTCCGAACAGAACGATTTGATTCTCGCAGCGTGGGGCGCAGGCCAACAAAACAAACTGCCGATCATGGCGTTCTTTTATATTGCCGGCAGCCCATCCGTGGGATTGGCCGATGCGCGCTGGAATCAACGTGACCTGTACAACTGGACGAGCCCACGGATTACCGTGCCCATCATTAGAATAACCCTCGCGACCACGGTGACCGGGCGCGCGACCTTTCAATATGTGGACGCTGATCAATACCACCGATGAAGTCCCTGCCCGTGCCTGACACGGGCAATCAGTGGCGAAGAAATTTTTGCTGGAATCAACCCGTAAACGATTGGACACTCTGCCGCAGCCTGCCCTGTTCGGGCAAACACTGTCAGAGGAGAGCGCAATGCGCACCATCGGCCTTATCGGCGGCATGAGCTGGGAGTCCAGCGCCGAGTATTACCGCCTGATCAACCAGCAGGTTCGGGATCGTCTGGGGCCTTTGCGCTCGGCACAATTGCTGATGTACAGCGTTGATTTCGGGCCGGTCGAACAGGCCCAGCATGCCGGGCGCTGGGACGACGCGGCGGCGATTCTGGTGGACGCGGCGCGCAGGCTCGAGGCCGGTGGCGCTGATTGCGTGGTGCTGTGTACCAACACCATGCACAAGGTCGCGGCGCAGATTCAGGCTGCCATCGACATTCCGTTTCTGCACATCGCCGACCCGACCGGGCAAGCAGCGGTCGCGGCCGGGGCGTTGAAGGTGGGATTGCTCGGAACCGCGTTCACCATGGAGCAGGACTTTCTCAAGGAGCGTCTGACGGCGATGGGTTTGACCGTGCTGGTGCCCGAAACCGACGAGCGTCAGGCTGTGCACCGGATCATTTATGACGAGTTGTGCGTCGGGATAATCAGCGAGGCGTCGCGCAAGGTTTATCAGCAAGTGATCGAATCACTCACCGCGCGTGGCGCGCAGGCGATCATCCTCGGTTGCACGGAAATCGGCATGCTGGTCAAACCCGAGCACAGCGCCCTGCCCCTGCTCGACACCACCGAACTGCATGCGCAGGCGGCGGTGGCGTTCGCCTTGGGCGAGTGAGTCAACCAGCCCTGGGCACCGAGCGCAGCCGCGCCATGCTCAAGGTGTCGACCCATTGGCCGTCACGCACGGCATAGTCACGGAACAGGCCTTCGTCCTCGAAACCGAACTTGCGGTACAAGCCGATCGCCGCGGCGTTATCGGCGTAAACCGTGAGTTCGACGCGGTGCAGGTTCATCCAGTTGTCGGCGATGTCGAGCGCGGTGGCCAACAGTTTCGAACCGACCCCCTTGCCCTGCCACGCCTCGGCGACGGCCATGCCAAAGCCACCGGCGTGGCTGCGGCGAATCCGCGAATATTGCTCAAGCCCGATATTGCCGATGACCATGCCCTGATGCAGCGCCACCAGTTTCACCATCCGTTCGTTGTCCGGCATCAGGCGTGCGCGCCAGATCTCGGTGGACTGAAACGGCATTTGCAGCACTTGCCGAGTAATCGCCGGGGCGTTGTAGAGCGCGGTGATACCGTCGATATGCGCCTCGCTGAAGCGCTGGATGATGATGTTGGCGTCGGTGCTCGGCATGGTGATTCTTCCGTGAAACGTACATGGCCGCTCATCCTAAACCGTGATCTGCTGACCTGGCGAGAGCCAATCGAGGGAGCCATGCACGAGCGAGCCAGTCAGGTCTGCGGGTCGAACCACTCGCGGCGTTCATGGAAGGTGCTGCGGATCATCTCGACCAGCGCTTGCACTTCGGGCTGCTGACGGGAATCGGCGTTGACCGCCAGCCACGCGTTGCGCTGCATCGGTTCGCTGAACAAACCCGGCAACGCGCTGAGGCTGCGGTCGAAACGACTGATGTAGGCGGGCAGCAAACCGATGCAGGCGCTGCAGCGGATCATTTCCAGCATCAGTTCGTAAGATTGCAGTTGCACGACCCCGGCCAGACGCTGTTCCACCAACGTGTTCCAGGGTGCGAAGCTGTCGATTTGCTGGTCATGCTGCCATTGCACCAACATGAAATCCGTCAGGTCGTCGGTGCTCTCGGGCCGCGCCGCCACCCGCGAATAGCGCTTGGCGATATGCGGCAGATAGTCCAGCCGCGCCAGATGCTGCGGCTCGTCGACAGCAAACGTCGGCCCCGGCAATGGCCCGCCCGCGCCACTCAGCCAAACCACCACGTCAGCGCTGACGGTTTGCAGGACGAGTTCGCTGTCCAGCGAAATGATCTCCAACCGCACGCTGGCATTGCGCCGCAGCAGCGCGATCAAGTCGCGACCGAGGATGTCATGCAGGATCGATTCGGCCACCGCGAGACGAATCAGCGGTTGCTCGACCAGCGGCAATTGCCGTTCATGCGCCAGTGCGATCAATTGTGCTTGCAGTTGCAAACCCTCGCGACTGAGGCTCAGCGTGCTGCCGTGAAAATTGAACAGCGTGCGTTGCAGTTGCTCTTCAAGTTGCGCCAGTTGTTTGCGCAACAATGTCGCCCGGACATTCAGGCTGCGCGCCGCTTGCATGAAACACCCGCACCGCGCGCAGACCATGAAAGAGTGCGCCACTTGCGGCTCGATTGCCGCCGCGAGCGCCAGCCACGATGGCGGTTCGGGATGGCGGTATTCGCTGTTGTTGTCCGGCCCTGCGGGTTCTGTAAATGCCATTGATGACGTCCTGTCGATCGAGTGGGTTTGGCGTCCTTCGCGATGGCTGCCTCGCCACGCGTACCTTCACGGATTGTTGCCTGAAGATTGCTGCACTTGTGTGTCAGTAAGTTGTTGCGACGCCTCGGTGGCGCCAGCATTTGTGGCGCGTGGGCTATCTTCAATAAGCAACGCTCACCTGCGATGGGTCATGACAAGCGAGGCCAAGGTCTGCTAAAACGATTCATCAGTGCATCACCGAATCCACACGGGGTAGCGACATGACCACAGCACACATCCTTGGCAATCTGTTTCCCGACAGCAGCGACATTCCGGAAAAATACCGCCTCGACGGCCAGACCGAACAACGCGAATACCTGGTCGATGGCGAACTGCGCAGGTGGGACGGCGCGCTCGCCCAAGTCCGCAGCCCGGTGTACCTGACCGGTGAAAACGGCGACGAACAAGTGATCCTCGGCAGCACGCCGCTGCTGGATGCCGACACCGCGCTCACTGCCCTTGACGCCGCCGTTCGCGCCTACGACCGAGGCCAGGGCCTGTGGCCGACGATGCGCGTGGCCGAGCGCATTCAACACGTCGAAGCCTTCCTCGCACGCATGCGCCAACAGCGCGAAGCCGTGGTCAAGTTGCTGATGTGGGAGATCGGCAAGAACCTCAAGGACTCGGAAAAAGAGTTCGACCGCACCTGCGATTACATCGTCGACACCATTAATGCATTGAAGGAACTCGACCGCCGCTCCAGCCGCTTTGAACTGGAACAGGACACCCTCGGGCAAATCCGTCGCGTGCCGTTGGGCGTCGCGTTGTGCATGGGGCCTTACAACTATCCGCTGAACGAAACGTTCACCACGCTGATCCCGGCGCTGATCATGGGCAACACCGTGGTGTTCAAACCGGCCAAGCTCGGCGTGCTGCTGATTCGGCCGCTGCTGGAAGCGTTCCGCGACAGCTTCCCGACCGGCGTGATCAACGTGATTTACGGCAGCGGCCGCGAAACTGTCAGCGCGCTGATGGCCAGCGGCAAGATCGATATTTTCGCGTTTATCGGCACCAACAAAGCCGCGAGCGACCTGAAAAAACTTCATCCAAAACCGCATCGCTTGCGCGCGGCGCTGGGTCTGGACGCGAAAAACCCAGGCATCGTCCTGCCAGAGGTCGACCTCGATAACGCCGTCAGCGAAGCGCTCACCGGCTCGCTGTCGTTCAACGGCCAGCGCTGCACCGCGCTGAAAATCCTCTTCGTCCACGAAGATGTCGTCGAGTCGTTTATCGAGAAATTCAACGCCAAACTCGCCACGCTCAAACCCGGCATGCCGTGGGACAGCGGCGTGGCGCTGACGCCCCTGCCGGAAGCGAGCAAGGTTGAATACCTGCATTCGCTGGTGGCCGACGCCGTCAGCAAAGGTGCGGCGGTGGTCAACGACAATGGCGGCGAAGCGCGGGCGTCGTTCTTTTACCCAGCGGTGCTGTACCCGGTGAATCCGCAGATGCGGGTTTATCAGGAAGAGCAGTTCGGGCCGGTGGTGCCGATCGTGCCGTACCGGCACCTCGACACGGTGATCGACTACGTTCTGGAATCGGATTTCGGCCAGCAGTTGAGCATCTTCGGCACCAACCCGGTGGCGGTCGGTCGGCTGGTCGATACCTTTGCCAACCAGGTCGGGCGCATTAATATCAACGCGCAATGCCAGCGTGGCCCGGACACCTTCCCGTTCAATGGCCGGAAGAATTCCGCCGAAGGTACGTTGTCAGTACATGACGCGCTGCGGGTGTTTTCGATTCGGACCCTGGTCGCGACCAAGTTCCAGGACAGCAACAAAGCGCTGATCAGCGAGATCATTCGCGGACGCGATTCGAGCTTCCTGACGACCGATTACATTTTCTGACTGTGTTTTCTGACTGTGTTTTCTGACTATGTTTTCTGACTAAGTTTCCAAGGAGCCCTGATCTGAGAACCTATCGCCTGCCACCGTTGATACGCCGATTGCTCCGTCCGCTGCTGGACCCGTACCGGCGTTATCGCAACGCCCGAGTGATTCACGCGGTGCGGGTTTCGCTGGGTTTGCTCGCAACGATTGCACTGACCACCGGGATCAACCTGCCACACGGTGAGTGGGCCTCGGTGACGATGCTGGTGGTAATTGGCGGTTTGCAGCATCACGGCAACATCGGCAAAAAAGCCGCCGAACGGGCGATTGGCACGTTGATTGGCGCCGGAGTCGGCTTGTTGATCGTCGCGCAGCAAGCCTGGCTCGGCATGCCTTGGCTGACCTATTTTGCGATGTCGGTGGTGTGCGGGTTTTTCTCGTATCACGCCATCGGCAAGGGCGGTTACACGGCTTTGCTGTCGGCGATCACGGTGTTCATCGTCGCCGGTCATGGCGACAACGCCGTGACTGACGGCTTGTGGCGCGGAGTCGATATCTTGATCGGCATCGCCCTGGCGCTGGCGTTCTCCTTCGCCCTGCCGCTGTACGCAGTGTTCTCCTGGCGTTACAACCTCGCGGACGCCTTGCGCGATTGCGCGACAGTTTACGGGCGGATCATTAACGGCCAATCGGTCACCGCTGACGAACACCTCAAACTCATGGGTCGGCTGAACACGGTGATGGTGCAACTGCGTTCGTTGATGCCGTCGGTGTCCAAGGAAGTGAAGATTTCCATGACCGAACTGGACGCGATCCAACGCAATCTGCGCATGTGCATCAGCACCCTGGAAATCCTCGGTAATACGCGGCCGGACGCCAGTGACCCGGTGGCTATGGCCGACCTGCAAACGTCGCTGAAAGTCGAGCATCGACAGGTTCGGGTGCAACTGATCGGCATGGCCCGGGCGCTGAAATCCGGCGCGACCCAGCGCCTCAGCCGTCCCGGTGACGCGCCGGACGCCAGCCTCGACGCGCGGGTTTACAGTCCTTTGGACGGCTACCGTTTATTGACCCGGCAGTTGGCGGCGAATATCAGCGACATGCGTCAGCGTCTGGCCAAAACCGCGCCGCGCTGGAACATTTGACGTTTACGGCGTGGCCACCCGACGCAACTTGATGCGCCAACCTTGTTGCATACCGGCGGCGGCCAGCAGGATCGCCGCGACGCCGAGCCATTGCAGCACTTGCAGACGATGGCCGAAGGCAAACCAGTCAACCAGAATCGCCGCAATCGGGTAGATGAACGCCAGCGCGCCGGTCAGTGCGGTTGGCAGTTTCTGGATCGCGCCGTAGAGCAAAACGTACATCAAACCGGTGTGGACGATGCCCAATGTCAGCAGACTCGCCCAAGCGCTCGGTGCCTGCGGCAGTGCCGAAAAGTGCGCGAACGGCGCGAGCAGCAGCACGCCGGTGCAGACCTGAATCAGCGCGATCAAATGCGGCGGCGTGCCGGTCAGGCGTTTGATGATCAACGCGGCAATCGCGTACAAAAGCGCAGCGCCCAATGCCAGGCCAATTCCCAACAGATATTCATTGCCTCCCTCGCCCTGCTCACCGTGGGCGCTGACGATCGCCAGCATGCCGAGGAACGAAACGACGAGCCAGAAGAGCTTTTGCAGGGTGATTTTCTCGCCGAGAAACAGCGCCGCCAAGCCAACCAACATGAACGGCTGCACGTTGTAGACCGCCGTGCCGATGGCGATCGACGCCCGGGAATAAGAGCCGAACAGCAACACCCAATTGCCGACAATCGCCACGCCGCTGAGCACCGCGAGCGGAAACGTGGTGCGGGTCAGAATGCCGGGCCGGAGGAAGCCGAACGCGGCGCAGATCAACAGCAGCGTGCCAGCGCCGAATACGCAACGCCAGAACACCACGTCCAGCACCGGTTGCCCGGACATCAGCACAAACCAGCCGATGGTCCCGGAGATGAGCATGGCGGCGGTCATTTCAAATGAGCCGTGGCGCAAGGTTTTGTCCATCGTCAGTCTCCCGTGATTGAGCGCAAATTATGCCAATCCGCCGCAGGGCTTCTCCAGCGCAAAAATCAGGCTAAACTCGGCTTTCGCCTTTTTTATCGAGGGCGTTTTGGCTCAATTGCCTAACGGGGGCTTTGCGATGACTGACGACATTGATCAAGTGCTGATCAGCGCGTTGATGGAAGATTCACGGCGTTCACTCAAG
The DNA here is from genome assembly GCF_900105155.1 of Pseudomonas prosekii. NCBI lineage: Bacteria > Pseudomonadati > Pseudomonadota > Gammaproteobacteria > Pseudomonadales > Pseudomonadaceae > Pseudomonas > Pseudomonas prosekii. The sequence continues at coordinate 5,676,926 of NZ_LT629762.1, read as the reverse complement.
GCCCTGGCGCAGATCAGCGGTCTGTCCTCGCCCAGTGTTGCCGAGCGTTTGCGACGCCTGGAAGAGCGCGGTGTGCTCAAGGGTTACACCGTCGAGATCGACCCGAAGTGTTTCGGTTATCAGTTGCAGGCGATTGTGCGTATTCGGCCGCTGCCGGGCCAGTTGCAGGAAGTCGAGCGACAGATTCAGGCTATTCCCGAGTTCACCGAGTGCGATAAAGTCACCGGCGACGACTGCTTTATCGCGCGCTTGCACGTGCGCTCGATGGAACAGTTGGATACCCTGCTCGACCGCCTCAACACTCACGCGGAAACCAATACGGCCATCGTCAAGAAGACCCCGGTCAAACGCCGATTGCCGCCGATGGCGTGATTGGGTTTTTGTCGATATCAACGTAAATCAGTGATTTTTTTTTGCTAAGGATTGGCTTTATGAAAATTCAGATAATGGCATTGGTCGCGCTTATGCTGACGGGTTGCGGCACGGTGCAGACGGTGGTGCGCAGCGATGAAGCGGCGGCAAAAAGTCTCAAGGAGCAGAAAAGTTATTGCGGCGCCATTCCGCGGATCTACAGCGGCGTGACCTACGACTTCTGTTACCTGAATGCGCCGCTGGAGAAAGGGCGTGATTCCGAGACCTATACCAATGCGCCGGCATTCATGTTGATCGACGTGGTGATATCCGGCGCGCTCGATACCTTGCTGCTGCCTTACACGATTTACCGGCAACAGGCTGATGGCAGCATAATTTTGAATGAGTGACGACAGGCCAGTAGAACCAGGCTGATAGACGATTTATCCAGTCAAACTTTTGCAGCGCCCATAAAAAAACCCGCCGAAGCGGGTTTTTTCATTGCTCAAGGCTGGCGATCAATCGTCGCGGCTCATGATGCCGAAGATCTGCAACAAGCTGATGAACAGGTTGTAGATCGATACATACAGGCTGATGGTCGCCATGATGTAGTTGCGTTCGCCGCCGTGAATGATGGCGCTGGTCTGGAACAGAATGCAGACCGAGGAGAACAGCACGAAACCTGCGCTGATCGCCAGTTGCAGCCCGCTGATCTGGAAGAAGATGCTGGCCAGCGTTGCACCCAGCAACACGAAGAAACCGGCGGTGATGAAACCACCGAGGAAGCTCATGTCTTTACGGGTGATCAGCACGTAAGCCGACAGACCACCGAATACCAGCGCAGTCATCGCGAACGCGGAACTGACCACTTCAGCGCCGCCCTGCATGCCCAGGTAGCGGTTGAGGATCGGGCCAAGCAGGAAACCCATGAAACCGGTCAAGGCAAACGCCGACACCAGGCCCCACGCGGAATCGCGCAGTTTGTTGGTCAGGAAGAAAAGGCCATAGAAGCCGATCAGCACCACGAAAATATTCGGGTAACCGACGCGCATCTGTTGAGCTACGAACGCCATCACACCGCTGAATGCGAGAGTGAGGGCGAGCAAGCCGTACGTGTTGCGCAGGACGCGGCTAACCTCTAGCTGCTCAGCCTGCACGCTGTTATTAACTGCGTAATCCTGTTCGCGCATGGCGACACTCCTGTTGGTTTGAAACGTTCAGTGGCAAAGATCATAACAGACGCTCTGTAACAAGCCATGCAGAGAGTTTGACAGTGTGTTTCATTCAGGTATTATGGCGCCCGCAACGCAATAGGAGGTGTGGCCGAGTGGTTTAAGGCAACGGTCTTGAAAACCGTCGACTGTAACAGGTCCATGAGTTCGAATCCCATCGCCTCCGCCATATTTGTACCGACAAAGCCCTGATTATTCAGGGCTTTGTCGTTTATGGGGTTTGTCGAATTCTTTGCTGCTGAGCATGTGTTACATAAGTATTCCGGAAGCGCTCATAACTGATTAGCGCAAAGCACTCTTCTGCCGTCCTGCCGACCGTATACAAACCCAAACCATACAATTCGTTGCTTCACCCTCGCTCGATCCTGCCCGACCCGATTACTGTTTACTCAAACAGTATCTAGGCATCTCCCCGTGGAACCGCATGACATCGAAGAAACCAGCGAGTGGCTGGGCTCACCGACCTAGCTGGAAACCTGCCGCGAGTTCCTGCACATGACCGAGAACGAAGTCCAACAGCTAACCTCGGAACTGCGCGAGTTCCTGCAGGACATCTTCGGCCAGGTGCAGATGCACGCCGAGGTGCCGAACGAGCGCGACCAGCTTAGCGCCGAACTGAGTCGCGCGCACAGAGGCCGCTGGTGCCAACCGCAAGGCGGGCAGCATCGAAACGAAATCAAATTGGGAGCTTTTGGCGCAGAACAAAGTGATCAGCGAGCTTCACGGAAAGCTTCGCGAGCTCACCGGCAAGGATCCGTTTATGAAAATTGAGTCGCCGGATCACTTGCCAATGCGGATGAATTTCAACGCTTAGATATTGCAGCTGTACTGATATTCGAAGGGAAAAAATACTGTATCTACCACCAATGAGAATGGTGCGTCGATCAGCAAAAAAGGAATTAGCTTTCCTTTCGAAGTACCCACGAGCCACCAGTCATATCGCAGCCCGATGTAGGGACAGCGATGTTTGTCGTAATCCATCCGCATAGCGGTGGCCATACACCCACCTAGACTGGCAATCAGGGTTAGCAGAATCACTTTTCGAACCACGTAACGTCCTTTTAATGGTCGCACTCATGTCAACGTATAGCGGTGATCAGTACCAGCAGAAAGGCAGCGAGGCCGTATCAGCTACGAAAGTGAATGGTAAGTCGATGATTACAAGCGGACCGAGAAACTGCGCGAGCACGTACTCACCCTTGACACCATCGTAGCAATCATACGGAGGGTTGGTGACTGCCCCAAGCCAAGCGCAACCACCGAGTTGGGATGTGATCAAAGTCAACATGAGCTTCCGTAGCACGTAATTTCCTTATTACTTTTCCATTGTCTGGTGCGTAGACGCCATCACCAAAAGTTAGTCACCCTCCCCGACTAAATCCGCATGCCCTCCCCTCCGCACCCAACGGCAACCAGCGGAACGGATGAGTGCAGCCGAGTTTTGTTGGTTCTCACCTCAACCGGAGATCGCCATGCATCCCAGCATCCAACTCGGCAACGAAGTGCGCGCAGCGCTGCGCATCCGCTCACGAATCGCCACGAAAGACCTGTACGAAATGATCGGCCGAGCAGTGCCGATGGCGCAGGCCCGCTTCACCGTCAAGGCAGCATGGATATATAACCTCAATCCCTAAATCCCATCATTCATCTGATATTCGGATATCTGATGTTCGTGAACAGTAGATACCGAAAGCTTCATGAATGACGGAGCATGGCTCTGCATCTCATGATGCCTACCATCTCTATTCAGGAATACTCAAGGTGCTGTCATCTAGTCCAAGCCATAACCTTTCAAGCGCTCAGCTTGAAGCGCGGAATGTTTGTGCCCCCCTAATAAAAGGGAGTTGCGCATGAACACTCATCTTCATGCGTTGGTCGTTGGAGCCAGCGGCATCATCGGTAATGCGGTGGTGGAGACCTTGGTGGCAGATCCGCAATGGAGTGTCCGCGCCCTGCGTCGCAGTCTGAACCCGGATGTCGATTCCATCGAGTGCGACCTCACAGATGCAGCAGCTACCAAGGCCGCGCTGGCGGATGTCAGCGATATCACCCACGTTTTTTTTGCGGCATACCAGCCCAATGGCAATGCGCTAACTGAGGCACAGACCAATGCGGCGATGTTGCGCAACGTCCTCGACGGCCTGAAAGCCGCTGGAGCCAGCGTTCAGCGAGTCGTGCTGTACCAGGGCGCGAAAGTATACGGCGGCCACTTGGGCGGGCCGGTTCCTACGCCATTTTACGAAGATGCTTCTCGGCATCTGGCGGCGAATTTGTATTTCGCCCAGGAAGACGTCCTGCGTGAACGCCAGCTCGCCGGCGAATTGGAATACTCAATTCTCCGGCCGGATGCCGTATTGGGCGACATCGCTGGCAATCCTTTCAATATCGCCATGGTCATCGGTGCTTACGCGGCACTGTGCCGCGAATCCGGTGTGCCACTCAAATTCCCCGGTTCGCCACACACCTATCGGGGCATTTACGCTCAATTAACAGATGCCCGCTGGCTTGGGCGCGCAAGCCTATGGGCCGCAACTGCCGATAGTGCGCGCAATGAAGCCTTTAACTTAGTCGGTGAACCGTTCCGCTGGAACCACCTGTGGAAGAAGCTGGGTGAAGCCCTTGACCTGCCGATCGATGAGCCACAACCGATGTCGATGAGCACGCACATGGCTGATCAGGCAGATGTTTGGCAGCACCTCGCAGAGAAACACGACTTGCAACCCATACCATATGCACAGTTAGTGAACTGGGGGTTTGGAGACTTTGTATTCAACTTCCAACAGGACCTGCTATCTGACATGGGCAAGATTCGCCGTGCCGGTTTCACGGAGCCTATGCACACCGAAGTCGCTTTGCTCGAAATGATCGCTAGCTTGCGAGCAAAACGCTTTTTGCCGTGATGTGTTTGGTATCCACACTGACGTTAAAAAACTCTTCCACACAACTACGCCAAGATGTTGAGATCCTGGCGACTAACCTTACCTCGCCAGCAACACTTGCTCTTCCTGCTTATTGAAAAGCGTTCAAGCCCCGCTGGACGGCGGGCCTTGCTTCGATGGCGTGAAACCAATCTGCCAGTCGAGGATGGCTTCTCCAGTCCAAACGGTCGCGAACAGATGAAGCGATCGTAAATGCAGAAATATCTGCCATAGAGAAACGATCTCCGGCCATAAATTCCTCCGTCAGAAAACCTTCTGCAAAAATGAGCTGCTCGATTACGCGCTCGCTCATTACTGCGGCGGCATCGTCCAATCCCGCCTGACGTAGGAAAAATGCAGCGTGGCTAGGAGCGATAACGTCAGTCACGAAAAAGAAGTAGCGATCAAAAACTCTGACAGTTTCTGGGCCGGGCCAAATTGGCGCGAGCTGACCTGGGACTTTGGCATCAGCGTATTGGATGATCGCGTTCGACTGATTGATGATCAGCGCTGGCGTCTCCGAATGGTCGACCAGTGTAGGAACCTTACCGGCAGGATTGAGAGCCTTGTAAGATATATCGCGCTGCTCGTGTGCCCAAAGATCCACTTTCCTGGGGGTATATGAAATGCCCGCCTCTTCCAGCGCGATCGCGGCCCGAAAACTATTTCCCGTATTGGCGCCGTACAGCTCAATTAAGTCGTTCATATGGCACTCTTTTCGATTTCAGAATCCCTAGCGACGGGTCAACCGTTATGGAGCGACCAGAATACGGTGGCGACTGCCAGACCCTGAGCCAGGAACTGATTGGTCGCAGCTCCGCTTGCGCTGCCGTCTGCACGGCATGTGTAGGTGTCGATGAGTCTCTGAAACAACTCGGTGTTCTGGCTTCCGCCCGACTTGATACCGGTGTAGTACTCATTAAGCGAGACGCTGCCATTAAAGCGATCTCATTACTTCTGAAAGAAACTCGGTGAATAGCCGTACTTTTTGCGAAGGAACCCGTCCCGCTGGATAAACGGCGTTGACCGCTATTGAATCCAGCAACCAGTCCGGCAAGACCGAGATAAGCTGTCCAGACTGCAACTCGGCTTGGCATATCCAGGCAGATGCAATCGTGAATCCCAGCCCTGAACAAGCACTCGCGAGGGCGGCCTCTGCCGAAGCGACACGAATACGCGGGGACATCTTCACCACAGTCGATACCCCATCACGACTGAAATTCCAACCTGGACTTGCTGACCCGCCGGGACCTGCGATGGAGTGAAAATTCGTCAGATCTGACGGTTGCTGAGGAGTGCCCATGGCAGCCAAAAAAGCAGGCGAGGCAACCAACAACCTGTTCTCAATGGCGAGCCGCTTGAAACCAAATGACGAGTCTTCCAATTCGCCAAAACGGATCGCCATATCAGCGCCTTCAGCGACAAGATCATGCATTCTGTCCAACGTCAGAAGCTCCAGCTTCAGCTCAGGATGAACTGCCAAGAATTTCGGCAACTGAGGAATAACGATCCTCCCCGCCAAGATAGAAGGCAGCGCCACTCGCAGTACACCTTTCAGGCTGTCCATCCCCATTGCGACGTGGTCGGCCTCCTCCAGATCAAACAGAATCTGCCGTGCTTTTTGCAAAAAAACCTGTCCGGCCTCCGTTGGCACAATTCGGCGGGTACTTCGCAGCAATAGTCGCGTATTTAATCTTGATTCGAGTTCAGAAATTATTCGGGAGATGGAGGGCTGAGATAAACCAAGCTCCCGGGCTGCTGCCGAAAAGCTCGCTGTCTCAGCCGCTCTCACGAACACCTTTAACTCTTGGAAACGATCACTCATTTTGATCTCGGATAGGTGATATTCAAAATCACCCGATAGTCTCCATTTTGCGAATACCGCACCATTCTTCAACACGCTCTGCGCCGCGCTTTGATGCACAAGCGTGGTGAGCTAAAACGTCACCACAGAGGATTGAAGATGAAAGTATTTGTCACTGGAGCATCGGGGTACTTAGGCGGTTCCATCAGCCACCGCTTGGTCGAAAATGGACATGAGGTTATCGGTTTGGTAAGGACGTCTGTACAAGCTGAATGGTTGGAAGCGCGGGGCATTGCTGCGCAGATCGGAACGCTTGATGACGCCGATTTGCTTCAAGAGGTCGCGCGCTCCGCCGACGCCACTATCAATGCCGCGAACTCAGATCATTACTTCTCCATTCGAGCATTGATCACTGCGTTGGCCGGTACCGGGAAAACCCTCATCCATACCAGCGGAGCCAGCATCGTCTGTGACGACGCGATGGGAGGTGAACCCAGTCAGGCCATTTACGCAGATGATCAGCCTTTCACACCCATGCTGCACCGCGTTCCCCGCATTGAAATCGATCGCATGGTCAGGACTGCGGGCGTCAACCAAGGTTTGCGCGCATTTGTAATCAGCCCGTCGACGGTTTACGGCAACGGCCTAGGCATGAAAGTCGTGAGTGACCAATTACCCAAAATCGTCGCGAAATCCAAAGAACTGGGTGCCGGGGTTTACATCGGCAGCGGCAAAACTATCTGGTCCAACGTCAACATCAACGACCTTGTGGATCTTTACCTTTCAGCCTTGGAACGCGCGCCATCCGGAGCATTTTTCTTTGCAGAGAATGGTGAAAGTACCTTCGAATCAATCGCGCGCGCAGTGAGCAAGTCCCTTGGTTTCGAAGGCAGAACCCTAAGTTGGGACATTAATGATGCGATGTCTGAACTGGGTGGTTTCGCTCGGATTGCGCTGGCGACAAACGCACGTGTACGCGCCATCAACGCGCGCAAGCTTTTGGATTGGCAACCCAGTGGTCCGTCGCTTGAGCAAGCAGTTGAACAAGGGCTCTGATTAACAAACCGTCTCAGCGATGCAAATCGCTGAGACTTAGCGGCCTGGTCAACCTTTATCGCTATCCCAACCACCTCCCAGTGATTTGTAGATCGCAACGATCGCACGGTATTGATCGGTTTCGCCGAGCGCCTGAGCATCCTCGGCGTTGAGGCGCTCACGCTGTGCGTCCAACAACACTAGATAATCCACGGTCCCTTCTTTGTATTGGATGGCTGCCAGATCAGCTGCTGCACGGCTCGACTCACTCTGCCGGATCAGCGATAGCAGCCGTTGTTGGCGTTTTCCGTAATCACTGAATGCGTTCTCCGACTCTTCCAGAGCCAGCAACACTTGTTGCTCGTAGGTGGCCAAGGCGCCTTCGGCGTCGGCGTCGGCGCCACGAATGCGTGCGCGAACGCTGCCCAAGTCAAATGCCGCCCAGGTAATGCTTGGTCCGAGCCCCCAGGCTCTGGCAGCACTGGAGCCAATCTGCGAACCTCGGCCGGCTGTGAAACCCAGAAAGCCGCTCAAGCTCACCCTCGGAAACAGGTCTGCGGTGGCCACGCCGATATCCGCAGTGGCGGATGCCAGTCTGCGTTCGGCAGCGAGCACGTCCGGACGCCGGCGCAGCAACTCGGCTGGATCACCGACTGGCAGCGCTTTCGCGATGGCCGGCAAGTCCGCAGGGGCCAACGATACGCTCAGTTTATCCGGGCGCTCACCCAACAGCGTGGCGATGCGGTTTTGCTGCCGCACCTGCTCCGCTTGTAGCTGCGGAACAGTTGCCTCGACAGCAGCCAGACGCGCATCAGCCCGTACTACATCGAGTTCATTTCCGACTCCGGCATCGCGCAGACTAACTGTCACAGTGCGCGAGTCCTGTTGATTCTTCAGATTCGCCAAGGCGATTTTTTCTCGCAGTTGGGCGCCGCGCAATTGTCCGTAGGCGTCCACTAATTCAGCGATCATCGTCACGCGCAGTTGGTATAGATCGGCCGCTGCTGCGCCCTCCTGCGCATTACTGGACTCCAGTTGACGCTGGATACGCCCAAACAGATCGACTTCCCAAGCCATGTCCAAACCAAGATCGTAACGTTCCTGATTGACTCGGCGTTCCGTTTGGCCCGGCACTTGAGCCCGCCCTTGCTCGCTACTAATACGGCTTGTGACCACCGGCAAATTGTCATTGCTGACGTCATCGCGTATCGCCCGTGCCGCCTTCCAGCGAGCGAACGCAACACGAAGATCGCGGTTACCTTGCAGGGATTTGCTCACTAACTGATTGAGCGTGGGGTCATCGAACTGTTGCCACCATACCGTTTCAAATCGCGACTGATCGTATTGGCTGGTGTGCGCTGCCGCGATCGTCGCGGGAGCGGTATCGGGTGCCTTGTAGTCCGGGCCTACCGTGCAGGCAGCGAGGGCTAGAACCAGGAGGCTGGGTAAAAAAAGCTTAAGAGTGTTCATCAGTGTGCCTCCGGATTCGAAGCGTGGGTTTGCTCAGCCTTGCCAACCTTGCGGGCGTTTTTGCGTTCGATGTAGCGACGGATCAACACGAAGAACACGGGTGTCAGTAGCAAGCCGAAGAAGGTCACGCCGAGCATCCCGGAGAACACCGCAACGCCCATGGCACGGCGCATTTCCGATCCGGCACCGGTCGATGTCACGAGCGGAATCACACCCATGATGAACGCAAACGAAGTCATCAGGATCGGGCGCAGACGCATACGGCAGGCTTCAAGCACCGCGTCCAGCGGCGACAGCCCTTGATCCTGTTTGTCCTTGGCGAACTCGACGATCAGGATCGCGTTTTTGCACGCCAGGCCCACCAGTACGATCAGGCCAATCTGGGTGAAGATATTGTTGTCGCCTTTGGAAATGATTACCCCGGCAATCGCCGACAGCAGGGTCATCGGCACGATCAGGATCACCGCTAACGGCAGGCTCCAGCTTTCGTACAGTGCCGCCAGTACCAGGAACGCCAACAGTACGCAGAGCGGGAACACCAGCAACGCGGTATCGCCGGACAAAATCTGCTGAAAGGTCAGGTCGGTCCACTCGTAGGTCATGCCGTTGGGCAGTTCCTCCTTGAGCAGTTTTTCTATCGCAGCCTGAGCCTGGCCGGAGCTGTATCCCGGTGCCGCGCCGCCGTTAATTTCCGCTGTGATAAAGCCGTTGTAGTGCATCACCCGATCCGGGCCGGAGGTGGGCGTGACCTTGACGAAGGTCGCCAGCGGGATCATCTCGCCACGGTCGTTGCGCACCTTCAACTGGCCGATCTGTTCAGGCTCCTGGCGGAACTGCTGTTCAGCCTGGACGTTGACCTGATAGGTGCGGCCAAACCGGTTGAAGTCGTTGGCGTACAGCGAGCCGAGATAGACCTGCAAGGTGTCGAAAATATCGCTGATTGCCACGCCGTGAGTCTTGGCTTTCTCGCGATCGATGTTTGCTTCGACCTGCGGCACGTTGACCGTGTAGCTGGTGAACAGGTTGGCCAATTCCGGCACCGAACGGCTTTTGGTGATGATGTTCATGGTTTCCTTGTACAGCTCGTCGTAGCCCAAGTTGCCCCGGTCCTCGATCTGCAAACGGAAACCACCGATGGTACCCAGGCCTTGTACCGGTGGTGGCGGGAACACCGCGATGTAGGCGTCCTGGATGCCGCCGAACTTGGCGTTCAGCGATGCGGAAATCCCCATCGCCGAAAGGCTCGGGTCGGCGCGTTCTTCGAAGTTGCTCAACCCGATGAACGCGATACCGGCGTTCGGGCTGTTAGTGAAGCCGTTGATCGACAGGCCCGGAAACGCCACGGCGCTGTCGAAGCCCGGTTCGTTCATGGCGATGGTGCTCATGCGACGGATTACATTCTCAGTGCGATCCAGGCTGGCGGCGTCTGGCAATTGGGCGAAGGTCACCAGGTACTTCTTGTCTTGCGTCGGCACGAACCCGGTTGGGGTGGTGCTGAAGCCCATGTAGGTCATCGCGATCAGGCCAGCATAAATCAGCAACGCAACGCTACTGCCCCGAATGATCTTGGCTACTGCCACCACATAACCGTGGCTGGCCTTTTCGAAGAAGCGGTTGAAAGGTTTGAACAACCAGCCACCTAGCAAACGATCGAGCACTTTCGAGAAGTGATCCTTCGGCGCGCCGTGGGCCTTGAGCAATACCGCCGCCAGTGCCGGCGAAAGGGTCAGCGAGTTGAATGCCGAAATCACCGTCGAGATGGCAATGGTTAACGCGAATTGCTTATAGAACTGCCCGGTAAGGCCAGAGATGAACGCCGCAGGTACGAATACCGCACAGAGCACCAATGCCGTGGCGATGATTGGCCCCGTCACTTCGCCCATGGCTTTCTTGGTCGCTTCGATCGGCTCCAGCCCGCCCTCGATATTTCGCTCGACGTTCTCCACCACCACGATCGCATCGTCGACCACGATACCGATGGCCAATACCAGTCCGAACAGCGACAAGGCGTTAAGCGAAAATCCGAGCAGGTGCATCACGGCAAAGGTACCGATCAGCGACACGGGTACCGCGACCAGGGGAATGATCGAGGCGCGCCAGGTTTGCAGGAACAGGATCACCACCAGCACCACGAGAATCAGGGCTTCGAACAGGGTGTGGACCACCGCCTCAATCGAGCTACGAACGAAGATAGTCGGGTCGTAGACGATCTCGAAATCCATGCCTTCCGGAAAGTTTTTCTTCAGCTCGGCCATTTTCGCCCGCACCTGGTTAGAGATGTCGATGGCGTTGGAACCGGGGCGCTGGAAGATCGGCATCGCTACCGCTTCCTGGTTGTTCAGCAAGGCGCGCAAAGCGTACTGGTTTGAGCCGAGTTCGACTCGGGCGATGTCCTTCAGGCGCGTTATTTCGCCGTTGGCACCGCTGCGAATGATCACGTTTTCAAACTCTTCTTCAGTGACCAGGCGTCCCTGGGAGTTGATCGACATTTGGAAACTGGTGGCATTCGGCGCTGGTGGCGCACCGAGTTGCCCAGCAGCGACCTGACGGTTTTGCTCACGTACCGCGTTGACTACATCAGTTGCGGTCAGATTGCGCGAAGCGGTCTTGTTCGGGTCGAGCCAAATACGCAGTGAGTAGTCGCCCATGCCGAACAACTGCACGTCGCCGATACCGTTCAGACGGGCCAATTCATCCTTTACATTGAGGATCGCGTAGTTCGACAGGTAGAGCATGTCGTAGCGCTTATCCGGCGATACCAGATGCACCAGCAACGTCAGCTCAGGCGAAGCCTTGTCGACGGTAATACCGATGCGAGTCACTTCTTCCGGCAGCTTTGGCTCGGTGCGGGTCACGCGGTTTTGCACTTGGACTTGGGCGTTGTCGAGATCGGTGCCGAGGGCGAAGGTCACTGTCAGAGTCAGGCGACCGTCAGCGGTTGATTGCGAGGACATGTACAGCATGTTCTCTACGCCAGTAATGGCTTGCTCCAGTGGAGCAGCCACCGTTTCCCCAATAACTTTTGGGTTGGCACCCGGATAGTTGGCGTGGACCACCACGGTCGGAGGAACCACCTCGGGGTATTCGCTGATGGGCAATTGGAACAGCGAGATAGTGCCAGCAATTAAAATCAGCAGAGACAGTACGGCGGCGAAAATTGGCCGCGTAATGAAGAACTGGGAAAATTTCATGTCAGATCTCCATTAACCGCGAGGCGAAATCGCAGTTTCCGTCTTCACCAGTTCAGGTGATTTGACAGAGACGGGCGACTGGATGACGGGACGATTACTGGCTTCAATTGCCTGACGCTGGCTCGCCAGTGTGGCAACCGTTTCCGGGCTAGCCATTGGCGCATCCTGCGGATCAATCACCGCGCCAGGACGAACGCGTTGAAGGCCGTTGATGACAATGCGATCTTCTTTCTGCAAACCACTGCGAACGATGCGCAGCCCCTCAAGCTTTGGCCCCAGATCGACGCTGCGATAGATAGCTTTGTTGTCTTTATCGACGACCAGCACAAATTTCTTGCCGAGGTCAGTCCCCACTGCTTCGTCTTTGATCAGCAAGCCGGGGTAGGCAGCGCTGCCGACTAACTTCAACCGGGCATACAGTCCGGGGGTGTACTGACCGTCAGCGTTATCGAACACCGCGCGGCCGCGAATGGTGCCGGTTTTCGGGTTGACTTGGTTATCGACGAAGTTCATCTGCCCGATGTGGCTGTTGCCCTCCTCGTTTGACAGGCCCATGTACACCGGAGTGGCTTGACCGCGCTGCCCTTGGCGGGAAAGCAGACTGTATTTAAGGAACATGCGCTCGTCAGTATCGAAATAGGCGTAGACCTTATCGGTGGAGACAACGCTGGTAAGCGGCGTGGTGTCAGCGGTGACGATGTTGCCGGCGGTGATTTCCGCCCGACTGACTCGACCGGTGATCGGTGCGGTAACGCGGGTGAAACTGAGGTTCAAGCGTGCGAGATCCAGCTGCGCCTGAATGGCATCGACACCGGCCCGGGCTTCTTGTGCAGTGGTGGTGCGAGTGTCGGCCAACTCTGCGGAAATCGCGTTGCTGCTCAACAAGCGCTGGCCGCGCTGAGCTTCGTTGCCTGTGCGAACCAAAGTTGCTCGGGCTTGTTGCAGCTGCGCTTCGATGCGATGGACTTCATGTTCGAACGGACGTGCATCAATCTGAAACAGCAAATCACCTCTTTTTACCAGTGCACCATCGGTGAAGGCCACACGGTCGATCTGACCCGAAACCCGAGGACGAACCTCGACGGTTTCTGGCGCCTCCAGTCGAGCGGTGACTTCATCCCACTCGGTGATGGGCTGTTCGAGTACCTTGGCAACGGTGACGTGTGGCGCTGCTGGTGCCAACGCTGCATCAGGTGTGCGGTCACACGCTGCCAGAACTGTCAGTGCCAACGCAGCAAGAGGATAACGCAGAGGTTTTAGTGACTGTTCCATGGGATGTGTCCGCCAGACGGGTTTAGGGATTTGTGGATTCTCGGCCTCACGCGAGGCCTCGACGAATTGAACGGAGTGAATTTGGGTATCACTATTAATGATAGGTGTCATGTTTAAAGCCGAAAGAAGAACTGGCCCTGTTCAACCCTTGGTATCCGCAAGAGCAACGCAAACAGAATCAAGCGCCGGGCCAAGCATTTGCGCTGCACTTAAAGCTCTAGGCGTTGGCACCATTGTGCGGCCATTGCGCTCAAACAATGGGTCGTTGAACAGCCTACGAAGTCGAATCAACGCAGCGCTCACCGCTGGCTGGCCGAGCGATAGCCTCTTGCCTGCACGAGTTAAGTTACGTTCCTGGATGAGCGTTTCGAAGACAACGAGCAGGTTCAAATCGATACTGCGCAGCTCATTACGTTTCATGGGACACATTCCCGTATAGATTTTGACTAGAGTCGCAGACTCGGGACACGCCTAGCATCGCGGAGGTCCGAAGGACGTTCGTCTACGACGTTATATGATCACCGTAATCAATGCTAGCATCGAAGCAAATCGGTTCAATCAGGTTCGCCTGCACTAGAGGAACACCTCATGAAAGTCACGAAAGAACAAGCGGCGGCGAATAAAGAGGCGATCCTCACTGCCGCATCCCGCCTATATCGCGAAAAAGGTATAGATGGAATTGGCATCGGTGAACTCTCACGATCAGTGGGTCTGACCCATGGCGGATTTTACGGACAGTTTCCTGGCGGAAAGGAACAGCTAGCATCGGAAGCCGTCAGCAGAACATTCGAGTCAAACATCCAAGAGTGGCAGAACGCAAAAACCATCTCGGAACTCATACAGGGTTACTTGACGCAAGCGCATCTGGATAATTGGATGGAGGGCTGCCCCATCCCCGCTTTAGGTGCAGACGTCGCTCGCACTGGCGGTGCAGTCAGCAGTGCATTCACCAAAGGTATTGAGGACTTGATTGAAACGCTGATGGTGCTGGTCGAGGGCGAAACTCATGACGAGAAGTACCGGGAATCGCTTCGCATACTTTCCTCAATAGCTGGTGCAATGCTGATTGCCAGAGCGCTGGACAGCCCTCAATTATCTGAACAGTTCTTGCAGTCGGTCATCAGTGGCTGGCCTGCCGCGCCTGAAAAAAAGAGCGGGCTGTAAAGCGCCGCTCAAAGGATGAAAACCACACCCCGAAGAACATCATATGAGTCTTCCTGGGCTGATCAGGTATGGAACGGCACCCACATCATCTTCACTTCGACATTCAGTAGGCCTGACTTAACCGTTGGATCGTCGGTGCCGATCTTGATGGCTTCTTCGAGGTCAGCGGCCTTGAAGATCGTCATGCCGCCGTCTGCCAGTACGCCATTAAGCCCGCCAGCTTTTTCCATGAACGGACCGCTGAGCACGGTCAGGCCTTTCTCTTGCATTTCGATCATGTAGCCAACATGGTCCATGAACCCAGGTTGCTCGTTGTATTTCACGCCTTGGACCCAGTTCGGGCCAGGGGATTGGAAGGCGACAAAATAATGTGGGCCGTTTTCGTCAATCATGATTGTTACTCCAAAAGGAAAATGGGGGATTCAAAAGCGATGTGCTGTCAGGTATGGAATGGGACCCACATCATTTTGACTTCGAGGTTTAGGAAGCCGGACTTGACCGTTGGATCGTCGCCGGCGATTTTTTTTGCGTCTTCAAAATCAGCGGCCTTGAAAATCGACATGCCGCCGTTTGCCAACACTCCATTGAGCCCGCCCGCCTTTTCCATGAACGGGCCGCTGAGCACAATCAGCCCCTTCTGATGCAGTTCGATCATGTAATTCACATGAGTCATAAACTCAGGTTGTTCGTTGTATTTCACGCCCGGTACCCATTTCGGCCCTGGGGTGTGAAAGGCTACAAAATAGTGTGGCCCGTTTTCGTCAATCATCGTTTTGCACTCCAGAAGGATAGTTTGTTTAGAAAGAATGATTATTGAGGGAGTAAGAAGTCATGCCCGGCGAGAGGGCCGCCGGCTTGTTGCATTCTTCCACCCTCCTTGAGTCCCCCGAGATCGACGGTGCGAAAGCCAATTCTCTGAATGAACTCGGTCACGAACGCCTTGGCTTCGCTGTCATCGCCGGACACGAACAGCACCCTTCGGCCTTGGTTGTGGACGGGGCCAGCATTGAAGTTAGCCATTTCAAGATTGTTGAACGCCTTGACTACCCGTGCGCCCGGCGCCAACTCAGCAACAATTTCACTCGCGCCACGCTCCCCGAGGTCGTCAAACACCCATTTGGGCGTTGTCTCCAAAAACGGGTTAGTGGCGTCAATCAGGATTCGGTTGTTCCATGCTGGCAGTCCACTGAGAACTGTCTCGATCGTCGTCCAAGGCGTAGCCAGTAGCACCACCGGAGCTGCGGCGGCTTCGGCGAGGGTGACGACGGAAGCCTTCGGCCCCAACTGCGACAGTGCATCGGCCAATTTAGTCGCACCACTGCGGTTGCTCAGCAAGACCTCATGGCCCTGATCAATCGCGTGCTTAGCAATGGACAGCGCCACAGTGCCCGAGCCCAACATCCCAATTTTCATAAAAGCGACCTCATAAGCGATGCGTTAAATCGGGGAAATGTTTTTTTGGAGTGATCACTCCTATATGCAATACTATGGCGCTGGAAATCCCCTCGTCAAGGAATATTGGAGTGATTGAACCAAAATTATCTGAACCCAAAAAACGTGGTCGCGGGCGGCCATCGAATTTCGACCGGGCGATTGCCGTGCACCAAGCAATGAAATTGTTTTGGGAGTCGGGCTACGAAGGCACATCCTTCGAAAGCCTGATTGCGGTGATGGGAATCAGTGCGTCGAGCTTTTACAACTCTTTTGGGAGTAAAGAGCAGCTCTACGCAGAGGCGACTAATGCCTATCTGGCAGCGTCAGGTGAGTGGTTTCTCGGCATCTTGAATGATGCGACTGACACGCGAACCGCCTTCAAACGATTGATGGAGGCGACCGCTACTGAGTTCACCCGAGACGATCTACCCTCCGGCTGCATGATTTCCGTAGCATGCGTTCACGTTCCTCCCGCGTTGCATTCGGTTCGCGAAATGATGACCGAGCACAGAGCGATGGCTCGCCATGCAATGGAGGCGAGGATTCAGCGCGGCATCGATGAAGGTGACGTGTCGGCCGACACCAATACCCAAGCATTAGCCGCTTACTTCAATGTGCTCGCCCGAGGATTGGCTGTACAAGCCAGAGATGGTGCGACCTCCCACCAACTTCTGGAGATCGTTCAGGTCGCCATGCAAGCGTTTCCTGCTGGCCCAAGGCTTTAGTCAGGTCCTCTAAGCCACGGATTGCGCTGGAACTCTTCCACTAGGAAATCCACCATCACGCGAGTCTTCTGCGGGATCCAGGATGAGGCAGGCATTACCGCATAGATGGGAACGAAAGCGGCGTCGTAATCTGTCAGCAGCCTAACCAATCTACCGGCCTCCAGATCCTCGCCGCAGGCCGACAATGGCGCTCTCAAAACTCCAAGTCCTGCGATCGCGGCTTCGCAAAGCGCTTCAAACCCGTTCACCCGATAGGGTCCTTCAACTTCAACCGACACTGTCTCACCGTTGACACCGCTGAACGTCCACTCGAAAGGCGTGGGGTTGCGCAGGTAAATCAGGCACGGTACGCGAGCCAAATCGCGAGGATGAAGAATCGCTGGATGGTCCTTCAGGAACGCGGGCGAGGCTACGGTGACAGGTTGGAGAGCACCGAGTTTTCGCGCCTGGTGAGAGCTATCTTTCATTTCGCCAACGCGGATAGACACATCTACGCCATCGCGAATCAGATCTGTCGCGGAATCGCTCAGGAAATGCTCCAACACGATGTCGGGGTAGCGCTGGAAAAAGCGCGGCAGCAACGGGGTCAATTGCTTTCGCCCGAGCAGAATTGGTGTAGCGATACGTAAGGTGCCTGAAGGCGTCTGGCGGGTATTGAATGCATCGCCTAACGCCATGGCGTATTGCTCAAGAATAAGCTTCGCCTGCTCATAAAACCGCTCACCGGCATCAGTCAAAAACAACCGGCGGGTGGTACGTGAAAATAGCTTGGCCTGTAGCTGTTTTTCCAAATCGGTAATTTGCTTGCTGACCGTCGATTGACTGATCGACAGCTCAATCGCCGTGCGCGAAAAGCTGCCGATTTCGACGACCCTCACGAAGATTTCTAACGCCGAAAATCTGTCCACACCGCCCCTCTACCGCTGTCATACCCGGCCTGCATATATTCCGGCCGGCGATAAATTTTATCGTCGCCCAACCAATTATCACTTTTGAACCGCTCTATTAGTCTGGCTCTGCGCAACGCCCTTAACATTCAGTTTTATGGAGTCAGTCATGACCATCAGCATCTACGGCGACAGTGGTTCCGGCAGTTTTCGCCGCGTATGGACCGCTGCAAAACACATGGGCATTCAGTTCGAACATATCCCGGTCGACTTGTTGAAAGGCGAAAGCCAAGCGCCGGAATTTCTGGCGATCAGCCCGGTCGGTCGCGTGCCGGTATTGGTCGATGGCGATATCGTCATCTCCGAAGCTTCGGCCATCAACATCTACTTGGCGGAGAAATTCGACTCGCCGCTGTTGCCCAAAGGCACCGCCCGGTATGAAACCTTGCAGTGGATGTTCTGGTCCGCTGAACACTGGCGCGTATTTTCCTCCTACCTGTTCAACGAACGCATCGGCAAACGCGTGATGGGCGTGGCGGAAGACCCGACTATGGTCGAGTTCATCTTCACCAACATCCGCAGCAACGCCGCGATGCTCGACAAACACCTCGAAGGCAAAAAATTCATCGTCGGTGACCAGGTGACGCTGGCGGACTTCGATATCGCAGCACCGTTCTCGCAGATGGCCAGAACCAAAACACCGTACGATGAATTCCCGAACATCATGGCCTGGCAGCAACGCCTGCTGGATGAAGTTCCGGCCTGGAAAGAAACCAAAGAGCTGCTGGACGACCGCATGGACCGCGCGTTTTCCGCGTTCGGTATCACGTTCTGATCTGACTGTGTGGGGGCGCCGAACATCGGCGCCTCCTTAACCAAATGGTCAGTGCGCCCCGTTGATCTCCAACAACACCTTGCCGCCTTTTTGAGTGTGGACGATGGCGTCCTTGAAGGCTGCCAGCGGATACACCTTTGCAACCGGTACTTGTAGACTTCCGGATCTGATCAACTCGACCGCTTCATGCAATATTTCAGGCACTTTCACCCTGAAGGCGGGTTTGTTCTGATAAAAGTTGTGCATCGTGATGCTCTTTCTCATCAGCGGCCTGAGATCTCCCGGTGCAGACATGTCGCCGCTCATTTGTGCGTAGTTGACCAACGATCCTCCAGCCGATAACGCGCTAACCAATCGCGCAGTCGCCACTCCGCTGATGCCGCAGAGCGCCAAGCGCACTGCACCGTCACCGACCATGTCTTGAACGCGCTCAGTCGCATCATTTTCATCCACCAAAACAATGTCTCCACCAGCCGCTTCCACCTCAGCGACTTGCTCCTGTCGCCGCACAAAATTGACCGTCCGTAACCCGCGCCCCTTGGCGATGGCGATCACCGCCCTGCCCACCCCGGAGTTCGCGCAATTCTGCACCACCCAATCGCCGGGTTGTAGGTCAACGAATTCACTCAGCAAAAGTGCCGCTGTGGGCGGATTGATACGCAACATGGCGAGCTGCTGAATATCCGCATCCACGGGCAAAGCGAAGAGATCTGCGGCGGGAATGACCATCCGCTCGCGCCAGGTAAAGCTATAGAGCGGTGGCGTCACGCGATCCCCGACCTTTACATCGTCCACGCCCGCGCCAACGACCAACACGATACCGACGCCTTCGTTGCCGACAACACTCGGTAATGGCGGATGCACCGGAAACTTACCGCCAAACAACAGTAAATCGTTGTGGTTAACTGGGGCGAACTCGACACCGATCAACACCTCGCCCGGTCCGGGTGGGGGTGGCTCAGCGATGTCGACCAACTCCAGACTTTCGAGGGGGTCGCCGTAAGCGTTGATCTGGATCGCTTTCATGTTGGAGTACCTGCGTGAGGGTTTAAATGTCCATGCCGGACACCTATCATAGTGATCGCCCGCAAAAGTATCCATTCTATTGGAGGCGATCACAATGAATGGATCAGTGTAGTTCAGGAGTGATGCGTGAAGGTTTCAAAAGAACAAAATGCTTACAACCGTGAAGCGCTCATTTCAGCGGCTTCCAGCCTGTTCCAGACACAGGGCTTCGCCGCCACTGGCGTCGCGCAAATCAGCGAAGAGGCGGGACTGACCCAAGGTGGTTTTTACGGACATTTTAAATCTAAGAGCCTGTTGGTCGAAGCTGCTTGCCGGAAAGCAATGGCCAACGGTCGCGACTCATGGCGCGCCATGATGGGGCCGGCTGCGAACGACTTGGAAACGCTAATTGACGCCTATGTGTCCCCCGAGCACGTCGAGGCCGTCGCTGAGGGCTGTCCGATGGCTGCTTATACATGCGAAATCAAAAGTCAGGATGAAGCCATCCAAAACACTTTTACTCACGGTTTTGAGGACATGGTCGCAATCCTCCAGGAAGTGCTGGCTCGGGATTTCGCGGATGAAACTGCTCGCCGCGAAGCATTGTTTTTCATGTGCAGTATGGTCGGCAGTGTCGCCATCGCGCGGGCGACCAAAACCACGAACCCTCTGCTTGCTGATGAAATCATTGCGGCAACTAGAGAGAATCTGAAGGCGGTTGCCAACTCAGCCGGTTCCTAAGCATCTGACAGCTCGGCGTGAGTCAGATGACTTACCGCTGTCTCCAGAATTTCAGCTGACAGCGCCGGGCGCGATGCCATTCTCGACAAGGTGAGCGCCCCCATCATCGTGCACATCGCGACGAGTGCACGAGCGCGTTCCGACTCGCCTTTCTCAGATTTGGACTGAGCGACCAATAACTCGATGATCCTTTCCAGACCTTGGGTCGCGACCTGCTTTACCTGCTCGTTGCTCCGGACCAGTTCACTCCCAAGCGCTGCATAGGGGCAGCTTTGCTCCAAGGCATCCCGGTGTAGAGGCGAAAGGTAATGGCCTACGATTGCATCAAAGCCTCCGTCGTCAGCGACCTTCTCCAGCTCTGACATCAGTCCGTCAACTGCTGCGCCGCATGCCTCTGCCACGACCTGATCCTTGGATTGAAAGTGGCGGTAGAAGCCGCCGTGCGTCAGGCCCGCCGCAGACATCAAACCAGAAAGTCCCGTCCCGCCAATACCGTTCTTGCGAAACTCGACGCTGGCAGCATCAACGATTCGTTGCCGGGTCTCGCTGGTTTCCTGCCGTGATTTGCGCATGCCAAAAATCCTGATCAATGGTGTTTGACTTAGATGTTACTTAACATCTATATTTATGACGAGCGTAATATTTAACCTTTCGCACCATAACCTGAGGCTACCAACATGACGCAAGCTACTATTCTCGTAACAGGCGCTACTGGGTACACCGGTCGTAGAACTGTCGAAATCCTCACCTCTAAAGGTGTTCCGGTCAGGGCCCTGGTGCACAAAGAAGATGAACGTTCGGCAGAGCTTCGTGCCATGGGCGCCGAAGTGGTGCTCGGTGATCTGCTGGATTTGAACGCCGTGCGCAGCGCACTTGAAGGTATTCGCACAGCGTACTTCGTATACCCAATTACCCCAGGCTTGATTGATGCGACCGCTCGTTTCGCCCAAGCAGCGAAGGAAGCCGGCGTCGAAGCCGTCGTCAACATGTCGCAGATTTCCGCGAGACGCGAAGCCAAGAGCAATGCGGCGCTTGATCATTGGACTGCGGAGCGGGTCTTCGATTGGTCAGGACTGGCAATGACTCACTTACGCCCAACCTATTTTGCACAGTGGCTGATCTACCCTCATTTCCGCTCGCACATCCTGGAAAAAGGTGAGATCCGCCTACCGTTTGGTGAAGGCCGGCACGCCCCAATCGCCGCTGAGGATCAAGCCCGTCTGATTGCCGCCATTCTCGAAAATCCGAGCCAACATGAAGGCCAAACCTACACCCTGCATGGCCCTACCGAGTTGAATCAGCAAGGTGTCGCCGACGCTATCGGCGAGGTGCTGGGGCGCAAGATCGCCTATCAGCAAATCAGCCTTGAAGAATACAAACACGAACTGCTTGAAGCAGGTTTACCTCCATTCGTCGTTCAACATCTGGTCGAAGTAGCGTTGGATTACCAGCATGGTGTGTTCGAAGGCGAAGACAAGATCATTCGAGAAGTCACCGGACAAGCGCCAATGACTGTGCAAGAGTTCGTCACTCTTCACAAAGATCTATTCGACGTATGAAGACGGTGAGTTGAGCCTGTGTCATGCACGGGCTCATCCTCTCTGAAAAACTTCGCGCTTGATCACGTTGATCGCGGGGCGCCCCGATGACGACGTTCTGCCTTGACACATTCATAGTGACCGCCTTCAATAAATCATGAAGGCTATTGCTCGTTATCTGTTGCTGAGCAATCGCAGGTGCTGCTGGATTTCCATTGAACTGGAAACCCATTCCCAAGTGGCTGATTTGCACGGGAACAAAACGGGGAATAAAAATGAAAAGCCTCAAGCGCAGTGAGTTGTCACGCCGCGACGTACTCAAGCAATCCATGCTCTTGGCCGCAGCAATGGCGGCGATCAATCATGGCTCCGCTTGGGCAGCCACTTCAGAGTCGCCGGCACCTCCCAGTAACCCAAAACTCGCATCAGGTTTCACTGAAAAAATTGTATTGAGGGAAAACCATCGAATCTACGTTCGCGACTATCCCGGCAAAGAACCTGCTTATGTCCTTCTGCATGGCTTTCCCGATAACTGTCGTATCTATGAAGACTTGGCCCCACGTCTGAGCGCCGCTGGCAGACGCGTCATCGCTTTCGATTTTCTTGGCTTCGGCGCGTCCGACAAACCAACAAACTTCCGCTACGACTTTGAACAGCAATTGGCCGACTTCAACGCTGTAGTCAATGATCTAAAATTGAATTCAGTCATCCCGGTTGGGCACGACGCAGGGGGGCCGGCAGCGGTTAACTTCGCATTGGACAATCAGGACCGCGTTGCCTCTCTCGTACTGCTCAACTGTTATTACGCAAACGCCTCAGTATTGGCCTTTCCCGACTTCATTGAACTGTGCTGCAATCCGAAAACCAAGCTTTTGGCCCACGCGATGATGACGGACCCTAAGCAAGCAGCTTACCTCTTCAATTTTCAGCAGGGCCTACTGCTGGCCAACATGACGCCGGCAATGAGGACGCGCTTCGAAACGGTGTTGCAACCTATCATTGCGCACAACTTCACCCAGCAGCCGAGTGCAATGCCCGCTTTTTTGGCCATGACCGGGAAAGCGTACGCAAACCTTGCGGCAAATGACCGGCGCCTTCCTGAACTGGCTAAATTCAATAAGCCGGTCAAACTGATCTGGGGTGGTCTGGACAAATACCTCAACACGGCCGTCGCTAAAGATATCGCCAGCCATTGCCCTCACGCGACGCTGACGACACTCGATGCAGAACATTGGCCGCAGTTCGATCTGCCTGACGAGGTCGCCAAGCACATGTTGGCCTGACCTTACCCTGTTCATGTCATGCTGATTTATTCCGCCTATCGATAGGTTTTATCGTGGCTCGGGCAATTATCGCCCGCCCTTCTCCCGGTTATTTTTGGCTCAAGACTCATCAACTAATGTCTTCAGCCATTACGGGATTCAGCATGACAAAATTATTTACGGGCAAAGTCGCCTTGGTAACTGGCGGGTCGCGCGGCTTAGGCGCGGCGACCGCCAAGGCCCTCGCCGAGCAAGGCGCAGACGTAGCCATCAGTTACGTGTTCGCCGAAGAGCAGGCACTCAACGTGATCGAGTACGTGACTGCTCAAGGCGTGCGAGGCGAAGCATTTCAAGCGGATCAGGCGGACGTCGACGCCGCGCAATCGCTCATTGATCGAGTAATGGCCAAGTTCGGCCGTATCGACATCCTCATCAACAACGCCTCCATCGATCAGCTGGGCAGAGTCGATGATCCCGCCCGCGATGCCGAAGCATTCGATCGCTTCTGGGCCGTTACGCTTTCGGGGTTCATGGCCACTGTGCGTGCGGCGTCCAAAGTACTCAGCGATCAGGGCCGAATCGTGATGATCGGTTCTAACCTGGGCAACCGACCTGGCATGTCGGGTATCGCCGATCTCGCGGCCTTGCGTGCAGCCATCGATGGCTATTCCAGAGGGGTCGCCCGAGACCTTGCCGAGCGCAACATCACCGTTAACGTGGTGCACGCTGGGTTTATGAAAACCGACCTCAACGCGCATCTGCGCGACGCTTTGGCGCCTTTGGTAGAGCGCTTGTGTTTCCCGCGATTTGGCCGACTGGAAGAAGTCGTTGCACCCATTCTCTTTCTAGCCAGCCCTGCCGCGTCCTACATCACTGGCACGATCATCGATGCCGATGGCGGCTACAACATCTAGTCGCCGCAGCACGCGGATGGCTCGGCTGAAATCACTGGGGAATACAGCATGAAAAAACTTGAAGGGAAAATTGCACTCGTCACCGGTGGCACCTCTGGCATTGGTTTGGCGACAGCACGCTTGCTGGTCGAAGAAGGCGCGCACGTATTCATCACGGGTCGTCGTCAGGCTAATCTGGATGAGGCTGTCCGTTCGATCGGTCGCAATGTGACAGGGGTCCAGGGCGACACGAGTAATCTTGATGACGTGGATCGGTTGTTTAGACTCATCACCGAAGAGAAAGGCCGGCTCGACATGGTGTTTTCCAATGCGGCAGCTCAAGCCAGCGCGCCGTTGGGTGCGATAGACATCGAGCAGTACAATCGTGTTTTTGACGTAAACGTGCGCGGCACTTTGTTTACCGTGCAGGGCGCTTTACCGTTGTTGTCGGACGGCGCTTCCGTTCTGCTGATGGCATCCGTTGCTGGGTCAAAAGGCAACCCAGGTCGAAGCATCTACGGAGCTTCGAAGGCGGCGGTTCGATCATTTGCACGGTCGTGGGCCAATGACCTCAAGTCTCGGAACATCCGTGTTAACGCGATTAGTCCTGGCCCCACCGATACTCCCGCATTCGATTCACCGGGAGGAGCCGAGCAGACCGCTCAGATCAAGACCCGGATTGCATCGACCATCCCCCTAGGTCGAATGGCCCGTTCTGAAGAAATCGCCAAAGCAGCCGTTTTCCTACTTTCCGACGACAGTAGCTTCACCACGGGCTCGGAAATGTTCGTGGATGGTGGCTTCACCCAAATCTAGAGTGCTCCCGGCCGAGCGGCCTTTAGACTCTAGGGTTCTCAGCGACCTTCCAGGTCTTATCCCGCCCCTCGCACTAGTTACTGGAGTATTAGGGGCGGACTGCTCGTGCTTACAAGAAAGAATTTCGGCAATAAGTTACAGCCAGAGCCATTGACGGGTTTGCTATCAACCTAAACAAGCCTCCTGACCGTTCTTTTTTTAATCTCCAAGTGGAAATTTCAGAGGTACCTATGCTTTCAGTATGGCTCTCCAATCTCCTCACTCGACGAGGATCCCACTATGCCTGGGCCATGGTCGCCGTGACATTTTTGGCTGCCTTGGTAAGTGCCGCAGCAGTAGGTGCGCCTGGCATCTTCATCGTACCGATGCAGATGGAATTTGGCTGGAACACTACGGAGATCTCGTCAGCACTTTCGATTCGATTTGTCTTGTTTGGTCTGACGGCTCCGTTCGCTGCTGCATTGATGAGCAAATACGGGCCGCGCAATGTCACGGTCGCAGCAATCACCTTAATAATGACCTGCCTCCTTGTGTCGCTCAATATGACGAAGGTCTGGCAGTTAGTTGCATTATGGGGTGTGGGTGTTGGCGTAGGCGCCGGCATGACCGCCCTTGTACTGGGTGCAGTGGTAGCGTCCCGCTGGTTTGAACACCGCAGAGGTCTTGTGATCGGTGTATTGACCGCGAGCAACGCGACAGGCCAGCTTGTTTTCATGCCGCTGCTCGCAACCATCACCGAACATCATGGCTGGCGTTGGGCGCTCGTTGTACTCTCTGCGCTGCTTGCCTTGGCTGCGTTCGCAGTACTCATGTTCATGCGTGACCGCCCGAGCGATCTAGGTCTGCGGCCTTACGGCAACACGAGCACTGATCCAATCGTTACGCCAGTCGCAAGTGGTGAGTCAGTGTTTATGGCGACTCTGCATACGCTGCGCGATGCATCCAAGACGCGTGTGTTCTGGATTTTGTTCGCCACCTTTTTTATCTGTGGCGCGAGTACCGCTGGTTTGGTTCAGGTGCACCTGATTCCATTGTGCGGCGACTTCGGTATTAACCAGATTCAAGCTTCAGGTCTACTCGCAGCCATGGGCGTGTTCGACCTGATCGGCACTGTTCTTTCGGGATGGCTCTCAGACCGTTACGACAGCCGGCACCTGCTGTTCTGGTACTACGGACTGCGCGGGCTTTCGCTGATCGCATTACCGTACACAGACTTCACGATCTTCGGCTTGTCGGTCTTCGCGATGTTCTACGGCCTCGACTGGATCGCAACAGTCCCACCTACAGTACGCCTCACCGTCAACAAGTTCGGGCCAGAGCGTGCTGGCTTGGTGTTTGGATGGGTATTCGCAGGCCATCAAATAGGTGCTGCGGTAGCTGCTTACGGTGCAGGGTGGTCCCGAGTAAATCTGCTGAGCTACCTGCCAGCGTTTTTCACAGCTGGTGTACTGTGCTTGTTTGCTGCGGCAATCATCATGACCATCAGGCAGACGAAACCTGCATCTGAGTTCGCTACCGCTTGAAATTTCCCAGAGGAGGTGTCCGCTCAGCGAATGCGATTTCGATTTCGTTGAGCTGGCAAACCACCGTGCAAGGCGCCCCAATTGCGCCCGGCGAGCGGCGTCCTGCCGAACGTTAAAAATCCTTCATGCAACACCGTGTAGTCAAACATGTGAAATCTCGCATCAGGACCGGTTTCGCTGAATCAGCATCCGCGTCAGGGTGTTGTCGCGTACCCAGTAGTGATGAAACAACCCGGCGGCGGCGTGTAAGCCGATCAACCAGTAACCCGAGCTGCCGATCAGTTCGTGCCAATACTTGAGCTGCTTGGCCAAGTCGGGGTCAACCGTGATCGGCGCGGGTATATGGAAGCCGAAGTATGGAAACGGTTTGTCGCCGGCGGCGAGCATCAGCCAGGCCAGCAGCGGAGTGGCGATCATCAACGCATACAGGGCCAGGTGCGTCAGGTGCGAGATTACGCTCTGCCAGGCCGGAGGTTTTGGTGTGATCGGCGGACGGGGCGTCAGGCGACCGAGCAGGCGCAACCACACCAGTACGAAGATGCTCGCGCCGAACAGGCCATGAAGTCCCATGAGCAGGCCGCGCAGTTCCGAGCCTCGGGCCACGTAGCCCTTGATCTCGACGCACGCATACACGCCGATAAACAACGCCAGCATCAACCAATGCAAGGTTATCGACAGTTTTCCATAACGGTTTACGGCGGTAGTGCGGGTCATAAGCGCCTCGAAATTATCATGAGCGACAGCCAAGTCTTTCAGCCGTTTGCATTCGGTTGCCGGGCAAACCGACGGGGCCACCCTGCCCTCTTAGTCTTAAGACAGTCTGAAGACCGTCGGTTCATAAAGCTTTTCTACCTTCAGACTTCGTTAAGAAATGGTTCGGATACTCGACTCAACCCTATTGAGAAAGGCGTTCCGCCCATGCCCCATTCTGACTGGAACATCCCTTTACCCTTGCACTTCGGCCAGACCGAAACTCCACAGATGCGTCTCTCGAGCGCTCTGTCGGGCGACGATCAACGCCTGCGGTTCGAGGCGTTCATCCAACAGCGCTTTCGCAAGGCCCACGGTGCCGACATCCGTCACTTCATGCCCGAATTGTTTGGTGTGCACAACAGTGACGGGCAGTTGTGTGCGGTAGCCGGGGTGCGCCGTGCACATATCGAACCGCTGTTTCTGGAGCGTTATCTGGATGAGCCGATCGGAACGCTGATCAGTGCCGCATCTGACCGTCAGGTGCAGCGGGACGCCATTGTCGAAGTCGGCAACCTCGCCGCCAGCGACACCGGCAGCGCACGCCTGAGCATCATCGCCATCACCTACTTGCTGGGCATGGGCGGCCTGGAATGGGTGACGTTCACCGGCAACATCGGGCTGGTCAACAGCTTCCACCGTCTCGGTCTGCAACCCGTCACATTGTGCGCCGCCGATCCGGAGCGCCTGGGTGACGAGCGTCAACACTGGGGCAGTTATTACGAAAGCAAACCGTGGGTGCACGTCGGCAACATCCGCGCCGGGTTTATCCATTTGCGCAACATCGGCCTGTTTACTCGATTGGGAATGCCGACCTCGATTGAAGGAGCCTGCCATGTCGCTTGAATTGCAACGCTTCCAGGAAACCTTGCGCAGCCATGCCCGGCGTAATGACAACACCACCGCACTGTGGGGCGATACGTTCAAGCTTGATTACGCCACCGTGTATGCCGAGGTGATGTATCGCCAGGAGCGCTTACGCGACGAGCAGGTGAAAGTCGTAGCCCTGGCGTTGGAGAACGGCGTCGAAGCGCTGCTGTGGGATCTGGCCATCCTGTTCGAAGGCTTGACCTGCGTGACGCTGCCGCCGTTTTTCAGCCCGGCACAACGTGCCCATTGCCTGGAGCAAAGTCAGGCCGAACGGGTGATTGCCGAGTCAGAGCTGGAGGCCGAATTGCTCACCGCAGGTTATGAAAAACGCGGCGAATTCTGGTGCCGCAGCTTCAGTGGTCCCAACCGCATGCCGGCGCTGACCAGCAAACTAACCTTCACCTCTGGAACCACCGGCACCCCGAAAGGCGTGTGTTTGAGCGCCGAAAGTCTGCTGCGGGTAGCGCGGGCGCTGAATCAGGCCAGCAAACCCAGCGATCCACAGCACCATGTGGCGCTGTTGCCGCTCGCGATTTTGTTGGAAAACCTCGGCTGTTATGCGGCGCTGTATGCCGGTGCGACGCTGAGCCTGCCCAGTCAGAAAACTCTGGGCATTCAGGGTGCCAGCGGCGTCGATGTGCCGCGCCTGCTCAGTTACCTGGCCAGTCGAGCACCGCACAGTCTGATCCTGGTGCCACAGTTGCTGTCGTTGCTGGTCAGCGCCGCCGAACAGCAAGCCTTCAATCCACGAACACTGCGTTTTGCCGCGGTGGGTGGGGCACGGGTTGCAGAGGACTTGCTGCGCCGCGCGCAACGCGTCGGTCTTGCGGTCTACGAAGGTTACGGCCTCTCGGAATGCGCTTCGGTGGTGTGCCTCAATCGCCCCGGCGCTCAGCGCCCGGGCAGTGTCGGCCGGCCCCTGCCCCACGTCGAGATACGACTGGCCGACGACGGCGAAGTGCTGATAAAGGGCTCGACCTTGCTCGGCTATCTCGGCGAACCGTCGTGCGCCGAAGAATGGTGGCCGAGCGGTGATCTCGGCGAGTTCGACGAGCAAGGTTTTCTCTACCTCAAGGGCCGCAAAAAGCATCAGTTCGTTACCAGCTTCGGGCGCAACGTCAACCCGGACTGGGTCGAATCCGAACTCACCCAGCGCCGCGACATCGCCCAGGCATTCGTCTATGGCGAGGCGATGCCGCACAACCATGCATTGCTCTGGCCGCACCGCGCCGACTGCAGCAACGCGGAACTGGCTACTGCGGTCGCCGAGGCTAACGCGGCGCTGCCCGATTACGCCCAAGTGCATCGCTGGACACGCCTGCCCCAACCGTTCACTGCCGCCAATGGCTTGCTCACCGCCAATGGCCGCCCGCGCCGCGAGGCCATCGTTGCGCAGTACCACGCACAATTAACCGAATCCATTGTTTCCAGGGAATCCGCATCATGAATTTTTTCGAAACCTTGCAAGAAGCCACGCAGCAGGAACGCCACGAGCTGTTCAATCTGCCGATAATCCTCGATGCCCTGCAAGGCAAGGTCAGTCTTGAGAGCTATCGGGCGTTTCTCGCTCAGGCCTACTACCACGTACGCCACACCGTGCCGTTGATGATGGCCTGCGGTGCTCGTTTGCCGAGCCGGCTAGAGTGGCTGCGCAAAGCAGTGTGCGAGTACATCGAAGATGAATACGGCCACGAGCAGTGGGTGCTCAATGATATTGCCGCGTGTGGCGGAGACCGCGATGCAGTTCGCGATGGCCAGCCGTCGCTGCCAATCGAGCTGATGGTCAGCTACCTCTACGACCTGATCGCCCGTGGCAATCCGGCAGGTCTGTTCGGCATGGTCAACGTGCTGGAAGGCACCAGCATCGCGCTTGCTACTCACGCGGCGGGTAGCATCCGCGCGCGTCTGGCGTTGCCCGAAACTGCTTTCAGCTACTTGAGCTCCCATGGCTCGCTGGACATCGAGCACATGCAGACCTACCGCCGCCTGATGAATCAGTTGGAAGACCCGCAAGACCAAGCGGCAGTGATCCAGGCCTCAAAAGTCGTCTATCGCCTGTACGCCGACATGTTCCGCGGCTTGCCGCGTGTTGCGGAGGCGCAACATGCAGCTGCGTGACGCGCGTGTTGTGTTGACCGGTGCCAGCGGCGGCATCGGTTTGGCCATTGCCGGTGTGCTGTGCGCGGCCGGCGCCCGGGTGCTGGCCGTGGCCCGGCATCAGGAGGCGCTACTGCCGCTGCTTGAGCTGTATCCGCAAAACCTTTGCTGGGTGGCCGCCGACCTGACATTCCTCAGCGACCGCCGCAAAGTGCTGACCGCCGCGCAAACCATCGGGGGCATCAACCTGCTGATCAACGCCGCCGGAGTCAACCACTTCGCCATGCTTGAACAACTCGATGACAGCGAGATCAACGCGATGCTGGCGGTGAATGTCAGCGCGCCCATCTGCCTGACCAAACTCCTGCTGCCGCTGCTCAAACAGGCCGACAGTGCCATGGTGGTCAACGTTGGTTCTACCTACGGCTCAATCGGCTACGCCGGTTACGCAAGTTACTGCGCAACCAAGTTCGCCCTGCGCGGATTTTCCGAAGCGTTGCGCCGGGAACTGGCGGACACCCGGGTCAGCGTGTTGTATGTCGCGCCACGCTCCACTAGCACGTCGATGAACAGCACCGCAGCGCAAGCCTTGAACGATGCACTGAAAGCCACTGTCGACGATCCGCAAACCGTGGCCACAGCGGTGACCCAGGCGATTGCCGGCGACCGCCGCGACTTGTATCTGGGCTGGCCCGAACGCTTCTTTGTACGCCTCAACAACCTGCTGCCGCATCTGGTCGATCGTGGCCTGCGCAAGCATCTGCCACTGATCCGCCATCTCAGTGAAAAACCTGCCAACGAGTCTTCAAAACCATGAGAAAACTTTCCGCATGCCTGCTGTTGGCCGCCCTGAGTCAAAGCGCTTGGGCGATGGACACCGCCGATCAACAACGCCTCAGTCGCATCCAGCAAAGTTGGGCGCACATCCAGTACGAAGTGGTGGAAAAACAGCGCGCCGCTGCTTTCGAACAACTTTCAACGCAAGCAATTCAGTTCACCAACGAGCGACCGACCTTGGCCGAGGCATGGATCTGGAAAGGGATCGTCACTAGCAGTTGGGCCGGTGCCGAGGGCGGCCTCGGCGCGTTGGGCAAAGCGAAGGATGCCAAGGCGGATCTGGAAAAATCGCTGTCCCTGGATCCCAAAGCCTTGCAGGGGTCGGCATACACCAGTCTCGCCGCGCTGTATGACCGAGTGCCGGGCTGGCCGATCGGTTTCGGCGACAGCGACAAAGCCGAGCAACTGCTCAAGCAAGCGCTGCAACTCAATCCCGAGGGCATTGACAGCCTGTACTTCTGGGGCGATCACCTCTACCGTGAAAAACGCTACGCTGAAGCGAAAGCGGCGCTGCAAAAAGCCCTGCAAGCCGCACCGCGTCCAGGCCGGGAAACTGCCGACGCCGGACGCCGCAAAGAGATTGCGGCACTGCTGGTGGATGTGACCAAGAAACTCGACTGACAGGAGTCCGCGTGCGTTTATTACTGATTGAGGACGACGTGGCACTCGGTGAAGGCATTCATCAGGCGTTGGGGCGTGAAGGCTATACCGTCGACTGGCTCAAGGACGGCAGCAGTGCGTTGCATGCGTTGCTCAGTGAGACTTTCGACGTGGCAGTGCTCGATCTCGGTTTGCCGCGCATGGATGGCCTCCAAGTGCTGCGCCGGTTGCGCGACAGTGGTTCGAACCTGCCGGTGCTGATCCTCACAGCCCGTGATGCCACCGAGGACCGCATCGCCGGGCTGGACGCCGGCGCCGATGACTACCTGATCAAACCTTTCGATCTGGCTGAACTCAAGGCACGGCTGCGCGCCTTGTTGCGCCGCAGCGCCGGCCGCGCCCAGGCACTGATCGAGCACGCGGGAATCTGCCTCAACCCCGTCACCCAGCAGGTCAGCTATCAGGGCCAGCCCGTGGCGCTGACGCCCAAGGAATATCAGTTGCTGCATGAATTGCTCTCGCCGCCGGGGCGGGTGATGACCCGCGATCAATTGATTCAGTTGCTCTACGGCTGGAATGAAGAGGCGGAAAGCAACACCCTTGAAGTGCACATCCATCACTTGCGCAAAAAATTCTCCACCGACCTGATCCGTACGATTCGAGGCGTGGGTTATCTGGTTGAGGAACGTCGATGACTTCGATTCGCCGCCGCACGCTCACCCTGATCATCGGCCTGTTGCTGGCCGGTCTGGCGGTGCTGAGCGTGTTCAACGTGCATGACAGCAACCACGAAATCGCCGAAGTCTATGACGCCCATCTGGCACAGAACGCCCGGTTGCTACAGGGCGTGATGCGCATGCCGATGACAGGTCTGGAGCACGCGCAGTTGTATCAAGCGTTCAATCAGGCCCTCAGCGAAGCGAAGCCGCGAGTCAACGGCCATCCTTACGAGAGCAAACTCGCCTTTCAAGTATGGAACCCCAAGGGTGAAGTGCTGGTACACACCGCCAGCGCACCCTCGTTCATCGCACCGCCGACCCAACCGGGCTTCAGCAATGTGGCGGATTTGAAAGGCCGGCAATGGCGTGCGTTTCTGCTGGAGGACAAACAGAACGACCTGCGCATCTGGGTAGGCGAGCGCGATGACGTTCGCGCTGATCTGGTCGATCGCATCGTCCGGCACACACTGTGGCCGAATGTGCTGGGCAGCCTGATTCTCGCGGGCATGGCCTGGTTGGCCATCGGCTGGGGCCTGAAGCCATTGGCCAACATGGCCGCGACCCTGCGGGCCCGGCACAGCGGCTCGCTGGAGCCGTTGCAACTTTCACCACTGCCCAGCGAACTTGAGCCGATGCAAGCTGCGCTCAACCGCATGCTCGCGCAGATCCAGGAAGTGCTCGGCCGCGAGCGCCGCTTCATCGCCGACGCCGCCCACGAAATGCGCACCCCGCTGGCGGTGCTGCGGGTCCATGCGCAAAATTTGTTGGAGGCAGGCACCGAACAGGAGCGCCGCGAGTCGCTGGAGTTTCTGATTTCGGGTGTTGATCGCACTAGTCGCCTGGTCAACCAGTTGCTGACGATGGCGCGCCTGGAACCCAGGCCTGACCTGCCGCCGCTGCAATGCATCGACATCAGCGAGACCGTGCGCAACAGCCTGGTGCAAATGACGCCGTGGCTGCTGAGCAAACAGCTGGAGCTGACCTTTGAAGACGGCGGGCAACCGTTTCACGTCATGGCCAGCACCGCCGCCATCGATATCGCTCTGAACAACCTGATCACCAACGCCGCCAATTTTTCCCCGGAACACGGCGTGATCACCGTCAGCCTGAGCCAAGCCGACGGCTTCTGCCATTTGAGTGTTGAAGATCAGGGGCCGGGAATTGACGAGCAGGAGTGGGGAAGACTGTTCGAGCGATTTTACAGCCGAGGTAACGCACAGGGGGCGGGGCTCGGGCTGACCATCGTCAATACCATCGCGACGCAGTTGGGTGGGCGCATCACGCTAGTCAACCGAACGGGAGGCGGCTTGCGCGCGACTTTGTCGATTTCCGCCAGCGAATAACCCATCAGGATCAACTGATTTCTCCTGTGTGCCATCTCAGGAGGATGTGACGAAAGGCCCTTCCTGGCTTTGCATAACGGGCGCCTGTGCAAACCCGCACATTCGCCCGCCACCAGCGCATTTTCACGGCAACCGGCGCAAATCCAGTCGCGACACCAGCAGCGCGAGCATCGAAGCCAGCAGCAGCAATACACCACTTGCGATAAACGTAGCCTGGTAACCAACCCCGTCATACAGCACGCCTCCCAGCGTCGCGCCGAAGGTGATGGCCAACTGAATGACCGCGACCATCAGTCCTCCTCCGGTTTCGGCATCGCGTGGCAGTGTGCGTGACAGCCAGGTAAACCAGCCCACCGGCGCGCACGTAGCAATCAGTCCCCAGGCCCCCAGCAAAGCTGCGGTCGCCCACATCTCGTGGCCGACGAGGAGTAGCGCCACGGCAATTGCCGACATTAACAGCGGAATAATCATCAGCACTCGGTAAAGCCTTGTGCCCAGTACCGAGCCGATCAGCATCGTGCCGAGCAAACCGGCCATTCCGATAATCAGCAACAGCAGCGAGAGCCCGGACACGTCTACGCGGGTCACCAACTCCAGAAATGGGCGCAAGTAAGTGAACAACGTGAACTGCCCCATAAACAGCAAGGCCACTGCCGCCATGCCCAGCGCTACTTTGGCGTTCTTCAGCAGCCGAAACACTTGAAGTGCCGAGCCCGATTCGTTTTGGCTGGGCATTTTCGGCAACGTAAACGCTTGCCAGCAGAACGCCAGCGCGGCGAGCGGAACCACGCAGAAAAACGCGCCGCGCCAACCAATCAACCCGCCCATGTAACTGCCGATAGGTGCTGCGACTGCGGTGGCAAGTGCGGTTCCGCCCTGAATCAACGCAATGGCTTTAGGCACAAAGTGCTCGGGAGCAATGCGCATCATGACGGCGGTCGACATCGCCCAGCTGCCGCCAATCGCGATGCCCAAAATGGCCCGGCCGATCATCAGTGTCGAATAGTTCGGAGCGAAGGCCACCAGCGTGCCCGATGCGATCATCAACGCTGTGAGGAAAAGCAATACCGGCCTTCGGTCGAGCCGGCGAATGACTGAAGCGATAAAGAGGCTGGTGACCACCGCGAACAGTCCGGAAATGGAAATGGCCTGTCCGGCCTGCCCTTCTGTCAGTGCAAGATCCGTCGCAAGCGGCGTGAGCAAGCTCACCGGCAAAAACTCCGAAGTCACCAATGCGAAAGCGCCCAGCGACATCGCCAGGACTGCTCCCCACACCTGTCGATCGACTGCTTGGAGGGGTAAGGTGGTGGTGCTCATCTAGCTTTCTCCAACACGAAAAACTCCCATACAAAAAGCTCCAATACGAAAAGCTCCGATCCCGACAAACAACACGAGGCGTCAGAATCGTTTCTGCCGCTATAAGTGCTGATCTATTTACGAGTACGGATCAGCAAGTCCTATGCCCCTACCTGCGACCACAGATGAGGCTTGCCCTATTCTCTGGGAATACGTCATGCTTGATAAGCTAATGAAATGTTGTAGAAGTTATTAGCCTGGCTAATCAATCAAGGTAAGCGGATTTCTATGCCACGCCATAATCTGAACGACCTTCTGGCCTTCGTGACCGTCGCCAGAGAAGGCAGTTTTACCCGCGCGGCCGCGCACTTGGGTGTCACCCAGTCGGCCCTGAGCCAGACGGTTTCCGGGCTGGAAAAACGACTGGAGATTCGCCTGCTCACACGCACCACGCGCAGTGTTTCGCCGACCAGTGCTGGCGAGCGCCTGATGCACGCCATCGGTCATCGGTTCGACGAGATCGAATCCGAGCTGGATGCTTTGACGGAGCTTCGCGACAAGCCTGCCGGCACCGTGCGTATTACCTGCGGCGATTTTGCCCTGAGGACCGTCCTGCTTCCGCGACTGACGCCCCTGCTCTTGGACTACCCGGACATCAAGGTTGAGTTTGATATCAACTATGGCTTCCGCGATATCGTGGCTGACCGCTTTGACGCGGGCATCAGGTTTGGTGACACGGTCGATAAAGACATGATCGCCGTGCCAATCGGCCCCGAAGTGCGGATGGCTGCCGTGGCATCACCGGCCTATTTCGCCCGCAACGGCATGCCGAAAAAGCCACAGGATCTGGTCAATCACACGTGCATCGACATACGTTTTCCAACACTTGGCGGCGTTGACGCCTGGGAATTTGAAAAGCGTGGTCGCAAGATCAATGTGCGCGTTACTGGCCAGATCATTGTGAACACCAGCGCG
This sequence comes from Pseudomonas prosekii, assembly GCF_900105155.1. Classification (NCBI taxonomy): domain Bacteria; kingdom Pseudomonadati; phylum Pseudomonadota; class Gammaproteobacteria; order Pseudomonadales; family Pseudomonadaceae; genus Pseudomonas; species Pseudomonas prosekii. The sequence continues at coordinate 5,641,343 of NZ_LT629762.1, read as the reverse complement.
CATGTTCCGGCAGCGGCCGTGAACGGCTTGGGCATCGCTTACTTACCGGAGGAAGAGTTTGCCCCGCATATAGAGGAAGGTCGTTTAATACGCGTATTGGAAGATTGGTGCCCACTGTTCTCGGGTTATCACTTGTACTACCCGAGCCGACGCTTGCCGACGCCGGCGTTCTCTTTAGTTCTGAATGCGCTTAGAGAATCCGAGAACAACCGGGACAGCGTTTTGCGCCGATAAACACCTGAATGCCTCGCTACTTGAACACTTACCAGGGACGTAAAACCAAATGCCAGATCTGATCCAAAACCTCACCGGCCCCCGAACCGCTCAACAAGAGCTCTTCTACGATCTTGAAGACAGCGCTTCAATCATTGGCTGGGCGGTCAATCAACTCAGCACCATGGCTCAAACCACCACGGACGGAAACGCCCCGGCGCTGACAAAAATCTGCGAATTGCTCCTCGCCGAACAAAACAAACTGAGCCGTTATGCAGATGAGGTGAAGGCGGGATCGATTCTGCGCACAGTCGATTGACCCGCCCTCGCCGATTTATCAAGGCGTGGGATGTTCGCTCGCTACCGAGTTGGCTGCATCCACATCGGCCATTTCCTCATCTACTCCGACTTCATCGTCTGCCGACAGCGGGACTTCGGGCGCATTCTTCTTCGGGTCATGCCCGGTTTCGTTATCCGTGCCGCCCGTTACGCCCTTTTGGGAAATGTTGCCTGGCGCATTCTCATCGATGTCCATTTTGAATCTCCGTTTTGACGCGCGGGATATCCGTGCATTCAACTTCAGATATCGCCATGACCCGACAAGTGCCGAACTTTGGACGAACGGACGCACACCAGCGCTTGATCAAATGATGCCCGTAGAAAAATTGAATTAGCCCGTTGTCCGCTCGGTCAAGAATTATGAACAGAGTAATTCTCGCGAGGTAACAGCAATGACTATCGAAGCAGAGACACTTGTGCAACTCACCGAAGCGCTGCAACAGCGCGGTCTGAATCTGGTGTCGGACGTCACGTTCACCCGTGCGCCGTACCGGTTGAATCACCGCTGGACTTGCACCGTCGCCTGACCTTCCCTATTGCTGGCGGCTAGGCGATTAGCCTGCCGCCGGCGCCTTCCTGAACACCCCGCCCGCTCTATCTCAGCACTCTCCCGAATCAGCAAATGTGAAAAATTCATTAACTTCTTGCTGCCGAAGACTTTTTCGCACGGAAACAATCTGCCACACTAACGCGAACAATTATCATCATTATTAGTATTGCCAAGGACGGCGTTCGGGGAGATTCAGATTCATGCTGGGGCATCAACCGCTAAACCGTACGCCGTTTTCACCGACCCTTCTGGCTTTTGCCATCTGTATCGCCAGCGCTCAATTAGCCATCGCGGCCGAAACGCCGACCACTGCAGCGGAGGTCGCCGCACCGCCCGCGACTTTGGAACTGGATGCCACAAGCATCACCAGCCAACAGCTCGGCGCAACCACCGAAGGCTCCGGCTCCTACACCACTGGCCCGATGCAGACCGCGACCAAGTTGCCGCTGACCATGCGTGAAACACCGCAAGCGGTCACGGTGATCACCCGTCAACGCATGGACGATCAGGCGATGACCAGCGTCAACGATGTGGTGAAGAACACCCCCGGCCTGTTCCTCAGCCAGGCCAGCGGCCCGGGTCGGCAGACTTACAGTTCTCGCGGTTTCGACATCGACAACATCATGTACGACGGCCTGCCGAGTTCTTACTCCGGCTACACCATGGGCGTGCAGCCAAACCTGGCGATGTTCGACCGCGTGGAAGTGATTCGCGGCGCCACCGGCCTCGTCACCGGCGCCGGCAACCCCTCGGCGGCGATCAACATGGTGCGCAAACGGCCGACGTTCGAGCCGCAAGTCTCGCTCACCGGCACCGTCGGCAGTTGGGATGATTACCGTGGCGTATTCGACGCGTCCGGTCCGTTGAACGACAGCGGCACTTTGCGCGGGCGAATGGTCGGCTCCTATCAGGACGCCAATAGCTTCCGCGACAAGGAAGAAAGCGATCACGGCTTGTTCTACGGCATCGTCGAAGCTGATTTGAGCGACAGCACCACCGCCAGCCTCGGCTTCTCGCGTCAGGAAGATCAGACCAATTTGTTTTGGGGCGGCTTGCCGATCGGCACCGACGGCCATCACCTCAACCTGCCGCGCTCGACCTATCCCGGCACCGATTGGGAAAACAAGAAACTGCGCGTCGACACGGTGTTCGGCGATATCGAGCATCAGTTCGACAACGGTTGGAAACTTCACGCCGCCGGTTCCACTTCGACCCTCGACGGGATGTTCTCCGGCAGCTACCTGTCACGCTATAACGGCCCGATGGAAAACACCGTTTACCAGTCGCGGCAGGACGAAAAACAAACCGCGCTGGACACTTACGCCAGCGGCCCGGTCGACGCCTTCGGCCGAACCCATGAAGTGGTGGTCGGCGTCAGCAAGCGCATCTACGACAACACCAGCAAAGAGTACAGCCCGTACGACACCGGCTGGGCGCTCGGCGCGCCGAAACCGAACTTCGTGCGCGACGGCAAAATGCACAACATCACCACCCAGGACGCGGTTTACCTGACCACGCGCCTGAGCCTGGCCGATCCGCTGACGCTGATTCTCGGCGGACGTCTGGACTGGTATGACTACGATGATCGTGCGGGCGACGGCGACTACAAAGTCACCCGCAACCTGACGCGCTACGCCGGTCTGATCTACAAACTCGACGATCACTATTCGGTGTACGCCAGCTACACCGACATTTTCACGCCACAAACCTCGAAGGATCTGTCCGGTAAATTGCTTGAGCCAATCGTTGGTGAAAACTACGAAATCGGCATCAAAGGCGAGTACTTCGATGGCGCGCTGAATGCCAGCCTCGCAGTGTTCCAGATCGATCAGAAAAACCGCGAAACCCAGTCTGCCACGCAATTCGGTTGCCCGGTTTTGACCTGCTACGAAGCCTCGGGCCTGGTCCGCAGCCAAGGCGTGGACCTCGAGTTGCAAGGCGCGTTGACCGAGAACTGGCAGGTCGGCGCCGGCTACACCTACACCCGCGCCCACTACCTGAAAGACGGCGACCCGGCCAACGAAAACCAGCGTTTCGACACCGACACGCCTGAGCATCTGTTCAAGGTATCGACGGTTTATCGCTTGCAAGGTCCGCTGGAGAAAATGCGCGTCGGTGGCAATGTTTACTGGCAGAGCCGGATGTACAACGACGTCGACGTCACTGGCGGCAGCTATCGACTGGAACAAGGCAGCTACGCCGTGGCGGATTTGATGGCGGGCTATCAGGTCAACAAGCATCTGGACCTGCAACTCAACGCCAACAACATCTTCGACCGCACCTACTATTCGGCGATTGGCACCAGCACGGTCTGGGGCTCCACCGATACTTACGGCAGCCCGCGCAGCTATGCGCTGACGGCGAAATACAGCTTCTGACAATGACCGCCGCCGCTGCTACAGAATGTCCGTAGCAGCGGCTCGGCAAACCGCGACCTGTCGGTGAATAACCGACAGGTGTGTCAGAAGATTTCCGCTGCTACGCTGTCCTCACCACTGAGGATCGACGATGCCACATTCCGACTTGCTCCCTTCTCTGCTGTTCAAGCTCAACGAAAACCAGCTCGCGCTCGAAACCGCGATTATCGAACTCTCCAACTGGGTCGAAGCACGCGGCTCGGCGGACGTTGCCGATAATGTCCGTACCGCGTTGGACACCATCGACAAGAACGAAGAGTTCATCAAATTGAGCCTGGCGGTGCTAATGTCGCCGGAGTGAAATAACCCTGCGGCAAATTGATTAATCCTCGCGCGCAGAATTTTTCATATCTGCGCCGCTTTTGCGTTTCTGTGCGACAGATCGCGTTTTTGGGGCTGCCCTCGCGCTCGCTCATGGTGTTAGTTTGGAAATGTTTTGTTTCATCATCAAACACTTCCATCTAATGACTCGCTAAGGAATGCCCCCCAGCAATGGATTTTTCTCTCAAGCAACTTGCTGCAACCACACTCATTCTCGCCAGCCTGTCGGCGTTCACCACGTCGGCCCAGGCCAACATCACGGCGCAACAAAGCGAAGCGATCCTCAAGACCTTCAGCGACACTTCGGTCAAGGATTTCCGCCAGTTCCTCGGAGGTCTGGCCAAAAGCGATCTGGCTAAAACCGACAATCTCGGCGCCGCCATTACTGCGTTTCTCGACAACAAAACCCTGTCCGCCGACCAGTTGAACGAGATCCACCGCCTGCTGGGCATTTACGCCCGCGTGAAGTACGGCGCTGCAGCCAAGGAAACACTGCGCGAACTGGTGGAAATCCCGTCGTTCCAGGTGGACGGCGTGGCGCAGCACGACAACCCGGAATTCATCAAGATCGCCGCAAAAATCAAGGCGCTTGCCGAGTCCTTCAACCTGAAATTCCGCAACATCGATAACCGCGTCTACGAGATCTCGCTCGACGGCGCTGGCGAAGAAGTCGTCGGCATTCACGCGCACGCCGATGTCGTGCCAGTGACCCCGGAGAACTGGGTGCTCAAGGACGGCACCAAACTCGACCCGTTCAAAGTCACGCTGATCGGCGATCGCATGTACGGCCGCGGCACTGAGGATGACAAGAACGGCATCGTCGTCACGCTGTACGCGATGAAAGTCATCAAGGAAGAGAAGCTGCCACTGGCGCGCAATTTCAAACTGCTGGTCGACACCACCGAAGAAACCACCGGTGACGCGATTCCTTACTACTTCGAACGCAACCCGACACCGAACTACAACCTGGCGCTCGACGGCGGCTATCCAGTGGTGATTGCCGAAAAAGGCTATGGCACGGTGATGGGCAACTTCCCGGTGCGCAAGGGCCAGGGTACCGGCGCTGAAATCGTCTCGATGACTGGCGGCATGGCCACCAACCAGATTCCGTCGAAGTCGGTCGCGACCCTGCTCAGCGACAAACCTGCGGAACTGGCCGCGAGCCTGCAACAGGCTGGCAACGATTACGCCAAGCGCAATGGCGGCGACTTTGAAGTGGCCGCTGTGGTCGATGGCAAGGACGTCAAGCTGACCGTCACCGGTGTGTCCGCGCACTCTTCCGAGCCGGAATCCGGGGTCAACCCGGTCGCGCGCATGCTCGACTTCATTAATAGCCTCGACGGCAAAATCGCCTTCAAGCACAACCACATCACCGACGCGGCGCGTTATGCCGCTGACAACTGGGGCCTGGATTACCTCGGTGGCAAGTTGGGCGTAGGTTTTGCCGATGACTTCATGGGCCCGCTGACCACCTCGCTGACCTATGTTGCGCTGGACGACAAGACCTTCAAGTTGGCGGTCAATCTGCGCGTGCCGAAGGGCAAGACGCCGGACGCACTGAAGAAGGAAATCGCCGACAAGATCAGCGCCTGGAGCAGCACGTCCAAAGTTGCGGCGAACTTCGATTACTCGATCGCCGCGCCGATGTACCGCAACCCTGAGGGTGAATGGGTCAAGGCGTTGCTGGCCGTGGCCACCGAAAACCTTGGCATGGAACACAAGTTCGGCACGTCGGCCGGCGCGACTTCGGTGCATGAATTGCCCAACGGCGTGCAGTTCGGCCTCGCGCGACCTGAAGTCAAATACACCGGCCACACTGACAACGAGTTCAAGACTGTTGACCAGTTCATGCTCGACTTGCAGATCGTGACCGAAATGCTCGGCCGCATCGGCCAGTTGCCAAAACTCTGACACACCCTTCGAACCCGCCGTCCTGGCGGGTTCGACTCTTCCCGCACTCTTCCCGCAGCTCGTCGACATATCCCGATACATGCCGCTCGTCCGCTGCTCAGCACCTTTTCAAACGTCGTTCTTCAAATATTGTGTCAATCACTCGCACGGAAGACTTGAACGATGAAAAACACATTGGCAGTTCTCACCCTCGCCGGCCTGCTGTCCACGGGCTCGTTGTATGCGCTCGCCGCGGACAAGACCACCGAAGGTTCCGCCCTTCCGCCCGGCACAGCGCAGCCTCAAGGTAACGAAACCAACAGCGTCGGCACGGGCACGGACGGCGGCAAGTCGGCGACCGGGATTGATGGCACCAAAGGCTCGATGTCCAACGGCGCCGATGCTGGCACCACCGATAACGGCCCGACGCCAAGCGGCGGCGCCAAGGGTGGCGGCGAAGGTAAAGGAGGCAGCGGCTCCGGCAGCTGATCTACCCGGACAGATTGCAAAAACATGATCGAGCCCGCTGCATGCGGGCTTTTTCATGGCTGGGGAGAAGTCCGACAGGGTGCTCGGGCTGCTTTTTTCCTTGAGGTTTTGCCACGCGAAACGCCACTCGTCGCTAATGAATAGTTGGCTTGTCTGGCGTGGATGCGCATGGCGCAGGAGTTGCAATGGCCGCTCTTGTCAGCCCGCCACGACATAATTCTGACGCGGCTACACTCATATCAGTTTGATCAGTCCCTGGAGATGTAACCGTGTCAACTCTCAATGAAATCGCAGCGAACCACGCGAGAATGGCTAAGGAAATGGCAGAGAAGTCGACCGATCTAACCGAGCGACATCTCCAGATTGTTGGCGGCTTCGAAGTCCCTGCCGCTGATGAGCAACCGCACATGCCTTTGCACTTTATCGCTGTTGTGCAGGATGCTCACCTGGTGCAGACCACTGGGTATTTGAGCTGACTGGGGCCGGATGGCTGCGGGTCAGGCGGCCTTTGTGTTGTGCGGTTGCGCAAGTATGCTGCGGCCGCCGCCAGCTCTGAGGAAGTGCCGCAGCTTCAACGCCGGGCGCTCGACGAAGTAATACGAAACACCGCTGAACGCGAATGACAGCAACAACACCGAGTTGATGATCGTCGCGTCGTAAGCCACGGGCCAGAAGGCGCGCAGCACATACATGACCACGAAGTGATTGAGGAATACGCCGTAGCTGATGTTGCCCAGCAACTCGTCGATGCGGTGGTATTTCAGTTTACTCAGCAAGAAAACGACCGGAATGCCCAGGGCGATGCCGAGGGTCACTTCGGCGTTGAACGGTCGCCGGGCGATCCAGCCCGTCACTATCGCCAGAAACAACAGCGCCGCCGCAATGGCTGTGGTTGCGACGATAACCCCTGCCCGCGCGCGCATCCTGTACAGGTAGCTGCCGCACAGAAAAATGAACAGCACGCCGGGTAACAATCGGTAGCCGTAGACGTCGGTGTTTATGTAGCCGAGCGTTGCGCTCAGGAACACCGCGACCGAGGCCGCGAACGCGACGCCGCGAAGCCGATAGACCAGCAGAAACGGGATCAGCAGGTAGAAACACATCTCCAGCCCCAACGACCAGCCCGCGGGCAGAATTTCCGGCACGGTGATGCCGAACATGTAGAAGCCCAACGGCACGATGGGCAGGCTGGTGGCGATGTTTTCGACGGTCAGTGCGGCGGCTTGCGGGGTGCCGGGCAGGAGGAAATAAATCACCGCGCAGGAGCTGACAAAGTACAGCAGGAATTGTGGGTAGAGCCGCAGGACCCGATCCAGGTAAAACAAAGGGAATTGCGTCGGCGCGCTGTAATTGCGCTCGATCAGCGAAGTCATCACAAACCCGCTGATGATCAGAAAGGACACCACCGCAACCACGCCGGGATTAAATCCCCAAACCGTCACGCCCATGTGCGAAATCGCTACCAGCACCGCCAGCAAAAGCCGAAAAGCCCCCACGCGCATCATCCTTAATCAGCGTTTATTATTTTGCGCGTCAAGTTACGTGGCTTTTGGCGCGGGGTGAAGCGTTTTTCCGTGTCGGTGATGACGCCAGAATTGAGGGCAAGGCTGAGAGGTAGGCCCACGGGTAGATGCCGCGTTCGTGGCCGTCGCTGAAGATCAGTTGCAGGCCGTAGCCCTGGCTATTCAGCTCGACCAGACGAATCCGCGAATCAACCTTCACTGTCAGCCCTTGCAACCGAAAGGCCCGGCATTGCGAGCACGGGCATTGGCGACGCAGTTCGGCGTGATCGAGCAACTGTTCGCGGCCATCCGGCCAGTTCAGCCGTAGTTGCTGTCTGCTCTGGGAATTGCCCACCGCCAGCGGGTTCATTGCAACTGGCTCAAGGCAATGCGCACCGCTTTGCGCACTTCCGGGTCGCCGTCGTCCTGCGCGGCTTGCAGGGCGGCGATGGCGCCTCGGTCATGCAACTCGCCCAGCGCCAACGCCGCTTCCTTGCGCAGGTTGCTGATGCGATGGCCGAGGGTTTCGATCAGCGCATCAAGGGCCGCGGCAAACCGCAAACGCCCGAGGCTGCGCGTGGCCCGCAGGCGCACTTGCCAATAATCGTCGCTCAAGGCTTCGACCAGCGCCGGCCCTGCATCGACATGGCCGACTTTGCCCAGCGTGGTCGCGGCCTCTTCACGTACTTGCCATGCGTGGTCCTTCAAGGCCTGGCGCAGCGCTGGCAACACCTGAATATCGGAGGCCAAACCCAGCGCACCGGTGGCCGCGCGGCGCACTTCGGTGTCCGGGTCCGCGCTGGCCAATCGCGCCAACGCAGGCAACGCATCCAGCTGCTTGAGCCAGCCCAGCACACCCACTGCTTCACGGCGCACACTGGCGTCTTCGTCCGCCAACGCAAGCAACGCCGCATCAGCCGCCTGCGGGAAACGCAACTCGCGCAACGCCCTGAACGCCGCCACCCGCACGCTGATATCGGCATGCGCGGTCCACGGCAGAATCACCCGCCCCGCCGCTGCGCTTTTAAGCAGGCTCAAACTCTGCGCAGCGGCAGATTGCACGGCCACTGACGGATCAGTCAGCGCCCGGCACAGCGCCTCAACCACCGGCTCATCCTCCCAGGCTTCGAGCAATCGCGCGGCTTCGGCGCGGACTTCTTCGGTCGGGTCCCGGGCCAGTCGATTAACCAGCCAGAGCAGGCCCTCCGGCTCTTCAAGGTCAGCCAATTCAATCAGCGCAATGCGCCGCACACCGGGATCGTCATCGGTGAGGCGCGGTTGCAGGGCAAGAATGTCGTGGTTTTCGGTTGTTTCAAATAATGAGGTCATAGGGCAAATCGCGGCAGTTTGTTTTCTTGGGGAAGTCCGAGGGGGTTCAGGCGTGGCAATTGCCGACCGTCCTCGTGACGCAGGAGCTCGAGGCAGTGACGCTTCAAGCGTGAAAATTGGTGGCTGGTGACCAGTTCGGTGGTGCGCGGGCGCGGGAAATCGAGGCGCAGGTCTTCGATGATTCGCCCGGGCCGCGAGCTCATCACCAGCAGGCGATCGGCGAGGAACAGCGCCTCGTCGATGTCATGGGTGACGAACACCACGGTGGTGCGGATCCGCGTCCAGATGTCCAGCAGCAGCGCTTGCATGCTCAGCCGCGTCAGGGCGTCGAGCGCGCCGAACGGCTCGTCCATCAGCAACAGGCGCGGACGATTGATCAGCACGCGGGCAATTTCCACGCGTTGCTGCATGCCGCCGGAGAGCTGATCCGGCCAGCGTTCGGCAAAGCCTTCGAGGCCGACCAGCGCGAGGATCTCATCGGCCGCTGTGTGCCGTTCAGCCTTGCCGACGCCGCGCATTTTCAGGCCAAAAGCGACGTTGTCGCGGACCGTGCGCCACGGGAACAGTGTGTGATGCTGGAACACCATGCCGCGCTGCGGCGACGGGCCGAGAATCGGCGCGCCGTCGACATTAAGGGTGCCGACACGCGGTTGCAGATGCCCGGCCAAGGCACCGAGCAAGGTCGATTTACCGCAACCGGACGGGCCGAGAATGCACACGAATTGCCCCGGCTCGATCTGACAATCCAGACCTTGCACGGCTTCGAACGCGGCACGGCCCTCACCGAGGCTGATCGACAATTGGGCGATATCGATGCGCCCTTCTGGCTGCTGAAAAACGCTCATCAGGCTTTTCCTCGTGGTCGATGCCAAGGCGTGAACAGCCCGCCGAGGCGTTTAATCAGCAGGCTGCTGCCCATCCCGAGTACGCCGATCAGCAACATGCCGACGACGATGTCGGCGTAGTTCTGGATGGTGTAGGACTCCCAGGTGTAATAGCCGATGCCGTACTGGCCGGAGATCATTTCGGCGGTCACCAGGCAAAACCACGAGGTGCCCATGCCGATGGCGAGGCCAGTGATGATGCTCGGCGCAGCGCCTGGCAGGATCACTTCCAGCAGGATCGCCCGGCGCCCTGCCCCGAGGCTTCTGGCCGAGGCGATCAGGCGTGGATCAACGCCTTCGACGCCGTGCACGGTGTTGAGCAGGATCGGGAACAGCGCGCCGGTGAAGGTGATGAACACCATGGACAGTTCCGAGGACGGAAACATCAGGATCGCCAGCGGAATCCAGGCGACTGCCGGGATCGGCCGCAGCACTTCGAGTGGCGGCAGCAGAAGGTCTTCGGCCCGTTTCGAACGGCCGATGGCCAGGCCCAAAGCGATGCCGATGATCAGCGCCGCGAGGTAACCGGCGAACACCCGGCTGAGGCTGCTGCTGAGGTGCTGCGCCAGTTTGCCGGAGTCGCCGAGGCCAAGCGCGGCATCGACCACGGCCAGCGGCGTCGGCACGTTGGCGAAGGTCACCAGGCCGAGGTTCCAGTGACCGCTGGCAGCGAATTGCCAGAACAGCAGGCAGAGCAGCAGCGAAGCGGCTCTTGGAATCCAGCGTGTTATGGATCGTGACATAGATCTTCCTCTCAACCGAGATCACTGTGGGAGCGAGCCTGCTCGCGATTGCGGTCTGACATTCAGCATTTTTGTTGGCTGATCCACCCCCATCGCGAGCAGGCTCGCTCCCACAGGGGAATTGCGGTGTGTTGGGGTTAGCGAGTGGCAACGGCCTGGGTGGTGGCGTCGGTGAAGTCGAGCACTTTGCCGCCCTGCGCCGTGGCGAATTGCTGGGCTTGGCCCTTGAGCAGGAATGCGCTGAGTCGGCCCTTGGCATCGCTGGCAAACCACGCCTGATCCGCCAGCAATTTGATCCCGCTGTCGCTCGCCTGCGCATACACCGCGCGGATGTTTTTGCCTTCCGATTTCAACCCGGCCAACGCGCTGAACGCCGCTTCCGCCGAGGCGTACTGGCGCACTTTCGGCTCGCCGCGCACCCAGATTTCAGCAACATGGCTGACGTCGGTGATGGCTTTGCCGGTCGCGGCATCCACGCCGTTGATCGGTGTCGGCGCGTAGTTCGCCAGTTGCGCGCTGTAGTCGAGATTCGAGGCCTTGAACGCGGCGCGGATGTACTGGTCATCGATAAACGTGTTGAGGTCGAGACCTCGATCAGCCTTCTTCAGCAACTTCAGCGTATCGATCGCCGTGCCGACCGCCTGCCGATATTCCGGTTTCCAGCTCAGGTCGCGGGTTTGCACGCCCAACGGGCCGTAGAACAGGTAATTGACCTCGGCATCAACCCCGGTGACTTTGGCGATCAACTCGCTGTATTTCTCTGGTTCGGCGCTGAGCAATTGATTGGCTTCAATGCTCGCGCGCAAATAAGCGACGACGATTTCCGGGTACTTTTTCGCATACGCCTGATCGACCAACGCGCCATGGAATGTCGGCGCATTGGCCTGGGAACCGTCGTAAATCTTGCGAGCAAAACCCCGGCTCGGGAACAGTTCGGCGAACGGCACGAAGTCCGCGTGAGCATCGATCTTGCCAGCCTGCAATGCGGAACCGGCGACTTCCGGCGGCTGCGCGATGATGTTCACATCCTTGAGCAGATCCCAGCCTTGCGCCGCGACCGCGCGCAGCAACATGCCGTGCGCGGTTGAGGCGAACGGTACGGAAATGGTTTTGCCTTTGAGCTCCGCCAGCGACTGCACGCTCGATGCGCTCGGCACCACGATGCCGTTGCCGCTGCCCTTGATGCTGCCCGACAACACGCTGATAAACAGGCTGTGCTTGCCGGCGGTTTCGAACGCGACGCCGTTGAACGCGCCGGGGAAATCGGCCATGGCGCCGAAGTCGAGTTTGCCGGCGACCATTTCGTTGGTCAGCGGTGCACCGCTGGTGAAATTCTTCCACTCCAACTCGTATTTGGCGTCTTTGTATGGGCCGTCGTGGGGCAGGTATTTGTCGAGCAGACCGAGTTCGCGGATCAACAGCCCACCCGCGGCGCAGTTGATGGTGGTGTCCTGGGTGCCGATGGCGATGCGGATGGTTTCGGCCGAGGCCGACACGGTGAATGTAGCCAGTAGCAGACCGGCGAATCCTGCACGCAGCAATGTTTGCAAAGACATGAGTTTTGCCCCTCGAATCATTTATAGGATGTTCGTCTCCGCCACGATCAGGGCGCGGTGGGAAACGAGGGGTGTTTTGAATCTGGCGTCCGGTGGTTGCCGGATGGCTCTTTTGTTGTCAGGGCCGGCCTCATCGCGAGCAAGCTCGCTCCCACAGGTTTTGTGGTGTTGGCAGGATTTTCGGCTGGCTTCGATCCACTGTGGGAGCGAGCTTGCTCGCGATGGCTCCCTGTGAATCAGCGCAAGAGGTACGGGATTTCCACTTTCACCGCGCCGGTCGGGCAGTCCTTTTCACAGGGCATGCAGTACCAGCATTCGTCGAACGCCATGTAGGCCTTTTGCGTGGCCGGATTGATCGCCAACAGGTCCATCGGGCAGACGTCCACGCACACGGTGCAGCCTTTGTGGGCGATGCAAAGATCCTCGTCGACCGTGACCGGCGCGTTGGAGCGGAAGAAGATTTCCTGGGGTTGATAGGCCATGGTTCGGACTCTCTTTGATTGATCGTCAGGCCGCAAACGCGCCGACGCGCAGCCGGTCGTAGGCCTGCATTTCTTCGGCATCGAGCGGGATGATGTAAGGCTCGACGGCTTTCTTGAAGCTGGTCATCTGGCCGTCGTCGCCCTTCTTCAAATGGCAATGGCAGAACCAGTCACTGTCGTTGCGTTGCGGGTGATCGACGCGATAGTGGTAAAGCCCCCAGCGACTTTCGGCGCGGAACAGCGAGGCACGCGCGGCCATTTCGGCGCAGTCGCGGATCATGCTGACTTCCATCGCGCGCATCAGCTCGTGGGGGTTGTGCGCCTTGATCTGATCGAGATCGCGCTGGATATCGCTGAAGCGCTGCAGGCCGATTTGCATCTTCTTGGTGACTTTCGGCGGTTGCAGGTAATCGTTCACAAAGCGCCGCAGCTTGTACTCGACTTGCGCTGGCGGCAGACCGTGTTCGCGATCCAGCGGCGCGTAAACCCGCTGTTTTTCCGTTTCGATTTGCTCGGCATTCACCGCTGAAAATTCGCGCCCGGCGACAAAATCCGCCGCGTTGGTTCCGGCAAACCAGCCATAGGTAAACGCGCCAAGCATGTAGTTGTGCGGCACCGCCGCCATGTCGCCGGCCGAGTACAAACCCTTCACCGAAGTCTCGGCACGCTCGTTGACCCACACGCCCGAGGCCGAATGTCCGCTGCAAAAACCGATTTCGGAGATGTGCATTTCGACCATTTGCGTGCGGTAGTCGGTGCCGCGATTGGCGTGAAACTGGCCGCGACTCGGGCGCTCGTTGCTGTGCAGAATCTCCTCGATGTTCTGGATGGTTTCCTCGGCCAGGTGATCGAGTTTGAGGAATACCGGACCGTTGCCGCTTTCGAGTTCCTGGTGGAACTCCCACATCATCTGGCCGCTCCAGTAGTCACATTCGATGAAGCGTTCGCCCTTGTTATTGGCGGTGTAGCCGCCCAATGGACCGGTAACGTAGGCGCAGGCCGGGCCGTTGTAATCCTTGATCAACGGGTTGATCTGAAAACACTCGAGGTTCGCCAGTTCGGCCCCGGCGTGGTAGGCCATGGCGTAGCCGTCGCCGGCATTGGTCGGATTTTCATAGGTGCCCATCAGGTAGCCCGAGGACGGCAGACCCAGGCGCCCGGCGGCGCCGCAGGCGAGGATCACCGCTTTGGCCTTGATCACATGGAAGTCGGCGGTACGGCAATCGAAGCCCATCAAACCGTTGACCGCGCCCTCTTCGTCCGTCAGCAAACGCGTGCAAACGACGCGATTGGTGATGCTTACGCGCGCCCGTTTCAACTGGCGATAAAGCACTTTCTTGATGTCGTGCCCTTCCGGCATCGGCAACACGTAGGCGCCCATGTGGTGGACCTTTTTCACCGCGTAATCGCCGGTTTCGTCCTTCTCGAATTTCACCCCCCAGCGGTCCAACTGCTCGATGGTTTCGAAGCTGTGGGTCGCATAGGCGTAGACCGCAGCCTGGTTGACGATACCGTCATTGGCGATGGTGATTTCCTTGGTGTATTGCTCCGGCGTCGAGTGCCCGGGAATGATCGCGTTGTTCAAGCCGTCCATGCCCATGCTGATCGCACCGCTGCGCTTGACGTTGGCTTTGTCGATCAGCAACACACGCAGATCGCGGTTGCGTTCCTTGGCTTTGATCGCCGCCATCGGGCCCGCGGTGCCGCCGCCGATCACGACGATGTCGTATTCCTGTTCGAGCGTCTTTCTATTCATGGAGCTGGAACTGTGGGTCATGCCTGATCCCCTTTTTGCCGGTCGATCCGCAAGCGGTACTGGAAGGCATCGCCACGGTAATAAAGGTGTTCGAAGTCCACGGGGCGGCCGTCGGCATCGTGGGTCAGACGCTCGATGCGCATGATCGGCGAGCCGGCTTCGACGTTCAGCGCCTGGGTCAGGTCGCTGTCGGCGAGCACGGCGTCAATCGCCAGATCGGCATGCCCGAGCGCCAGACCACAGTCGTTTTCGAGGATCAGGAAGATGTCGCGAGTGACCAGATCAGCCTTCTCCAACCGCTCGCCGATGGCCTGTGGCAGGTAGGTGATTTCCAGCGAGATCGGCTCGCGGTTGATCAGCCGCACGCGTTTGATCTGCGCGACGGTTTCCCCTTCGGCGACTTGCAGACGCTCGGCGACGAGTTTGTCGGCGGCGATGAATTTGAAGCTGCGCAGGCGGTTGATCACCTCGTAGCCGCGACCGGTCATCGACTCGGCAAGGCCTTGCAGGGTGCTGACGTTTTGAAAGGTTTTCGGTTTGGCGACGAAGGTGCCTTTGCCGTGGATCTTGAAGATCAGCCCTTCCTTTTGCAGATCGCCGAGCGCCTGGCGCACGGTAATGCGGCTGACTTTGAACAGCGCGCCGAGCTCGCTTTCGGACGGCATCTGGCTGTCTTGCGGGTATTCGCCATCGAGAATGCGCGCACGCAACACGTCGCGCAGTTGGGTGTGCAGTGGAACGCTGCTTAAGGAAAGTACGTTATCGGTCATCGCAGATCACTTGTTATAACGAGTTATGACGTGATCTTAGAGAGGTGTGCCTTCGCTTGAGAAATACTGTTTGAGCATAAGGTTAGATTCGCAGCAAAAACGAACCCTTCATGTAGCAGCTGCCGAGCACCGCGAGGCTGCGTCCGGCGGCAAAGCGGTCACCAAATCAGCCAATGGGGTGCGTGCAGGGTTTACGACGGCTGCGCCGCCGAACGCAAAAACGATCCCTCTGTAGCAGCTGCCGAGCACCGCGAGGCTGCGTCCGGCGGCGAAGCCGTCGTCAAATCAGCCAATGGGGTGCGTCAGGGGCACCGTGCATGCAGGGTTTACGACGGCTGCGCCGCCGGACGCAGCCTCGCGGTGCTCGGCAGCTGCTACAGGGGTGGGGGGCTAGCGGTTGAGGATTTGGTCCATTACCCAATCGGTTTTCAGCGCCTCCGTAGCCAGTGCCGGGTGTTGCGATTCGCCGCGGATATGCGCATTCATACCAAGCACGTGGTGCCACTGGATGTGTTGGTGATTCTCGATATTCAGGCTGAGGTTTTCATCGGCTGCAAGCTGCACGGGGTGTTCGTCGAACACGGAGAAAGTGATCCGGCCCTTGCTGCCAATCAGCTCGACGCGGTCCTCGCGCCGGTCGGCGACGAAGTTCCAGCAACCCATACCCGTCGCGCCAGACGCGAAGCGCCAAGTGGCGCTGACCGCATCTTCCGCCGCATACAAACCCGCCTGGCGCGCGGTGAAACCGGCGACTTCGCGGATGTCGCCGAGCAGGTACTGGAACAGGTCGAAACCATGGCTGGCGAGGTCGGCGAAGTAACCGCCGCCGGCAATCGTCGGGTCGGTGCGCCAGTTGTCGGCGCCAGTCAGGTCGGTCGGCGAAGGCGCTTTGGTCAGGGTCCAGGTCAGGTGTCGAACCTCACCGATGCGGCCCGCCTCCAGCCACTGCCGCACTTGCTGGAAGCGCGGCAACGAGCGGCGATAGTAGGAAACGAACAGGTGCAAACCGGCATCGCTGAACACCTGCTGCATCGCCTGACTTTGCCCGGCGTTGAGCGACATCGGTTTTTCCACGCAGCAATGTTTGCCGGCGGCGGCGACCATCAACGCGTAAGCGTGGTGACTGTCGGGAGGCGTGGCGATGTACACCGCGTCGACCTCTGGGTCGTCGATCAACGCTTGCGCGTCGGTGTAGACCCGGGCGATGCCATGACGCGCAGCGTAATCGCTGACCGCGTCGAGTCGCCGGCCCATCACCGCCACCAGCGCCGAGCCGGGCGCCTTGTAGAAGGCCGGGCCGCTTTTACGCTCAGCGACGCTGCCACAACCGATCATGCCCCAACGCACCACGTTCATAGTCACTCCTTGATTGTCAGTCGATGCGCAATGCGCGCAGGTCAAGGTGGCCGTCCTGCAGCGGCGGGCACCAGTAATAGCCGCCAGTGATCGGCCGGCTGATGCGGTACAAACCGTCGGTGATGCCGTCCTCCAGACCGCTCATGCGCCGCAGTTGCGCTTCGAAAGCATCGAGGGAAAAGCCAAACGCGAGGAACATCAAACCGGCGCGCTCGCCGTCGATCCACGGCATCGAACGGCGCACCACGAAGGCTTCCGGGGCGAAGCTTTCCTGGGCGGTGCGTTTGACGTGGGCGGAGATTGGCGCGTCGTCGAGTTCTTCGTTATCGCTGAGACGGCGGCCCATGATGTCGTCCTTCACCTGGGACGACATGGCGTGGAAACCTTTGAGGTCGTGCTGCCATTGCTGGATCGCGGCGAAGCTGCCACCGACCAGACCGTCAGCGCCCTCGCCGACCAGTGCGGCAGCGACGGCGGCTTCGTCGTGGGGGTTTTCCGTGCCGTCTTCGTAGCCGGTCAGGTCGTGGCCGGTACGGTGGCGGAAGGTTTCGTTCATCTGCACCAGACGAAATGCCGGGGCCAGCGCGGCTTCGAACGCGGTGCTGCGATTGAGCAGCTCACCGCGATCCTCGCCATGCAACCAGCACCACAGCGCGTGTTGGGTCGACGGGTTATCGACGCCCACCCCGGTCATCGCCGGGAACACCCGCAGACCGTCGATTTGCGCGTGCAGGGCTTGCACCAGCGACTCGCCAAAACCGACCACGGCGCACTTGCCGTCGACCAGTTGAATCAGGTGATCAAGCGCGGCCGGCAGCGCGGCGGCGGATTCGAGAGCGAAGAACATATGACGGGCGTGAGGCGGAACAGGGGTGGCGAGAATGCCCGGCTGGTAGTGACTCATATGAACTCCTTTGAAAGAAGCGCGAAGTTTAACCGTTGCGGGGCGATCAAGGGCAACAAAGCCTTTGCAGGAGGTGGGGTTGCTCGTGATGGTGATGGGTCATTGGGTATTGATGTGGCTGGGATGGCCTCATCGCGAGCAGGCTCACTCCTACAGGGGATTTGGGGTGGGCGCGGGATTGTGGGCAACACCGATAAATTGTAGGAGCTGAGCTTGCTCGCGAAAGCGGTGGGTCATTGGGAGGTGATGCGGCAGGGATGGCCTCATCGCGAGCAGGCTCACTCCCACAGGGGGATTTGTGTTGGGCGCGGGATTGTGGGCAACACCGATAAATTGTAGGAGCTGAGCTTGCTCGCGAAAGCGGTGGTCATTGGGCGGTGATGTGGCTGGCATGGCCTCATCGCGAGCAGGCTCACTGCTAAAGGGGATCAGCGCTGAATCGTTGCAGAGCCGCTCATCCGAGAATCACCAGAACCTGTAAGTTCTGACAGTAGCGACGCAGCCTTGACCCGGTGTCTGATAGCCGACGCACGTTAATTCAGATACCGGGAGCCACTCATGAATCAGCAATTCGACGCAGAAATCAGCAACAGCGTTTTTGTGTTGTACCCAGTAATGGTTCCTGGCTGGGCCACACCGGTGGAGCCAAGCGGTATCGCCGACGGCGGTATATCACGCGATCTTTATGCGCAAGTGCCCGAGGGGCTGCTTTGTCTGGTTGATCCTTGGATCGAGTTCAGCAGTACGGTGGGCAGCTTGCAGGTCAGCGAGGCTTTCAGTCTTTCGCCGCTCGCGGTGGATGACCGGATCGATTTGTACCTTGAAGGCCGATCGCGGCCACTGGCTGGCAAGACCATTGAGGAAAAAGAGGCAGACCAACGCATTCGGCTTTATCTACCGCCCGGCCATTTGCGCGAGGGCGTCAACAAAATCTGGTACCGCGTAACGCGTCCCAGCGGAAATTATCAAAATTCACGAGCCCTTTCCGTGCTCTATCACCTGCGCGGACCGGAAGCGCCGCGCCTGGAATTCCCGGCCGATGTCATCGCCTCAGGGATCGACACCGCACGTGCCGACGCCGGGGTTGATGTACGTTTCCACTACGGCTACATGCGCCCGTACGATCTGATTGAACTGACGGGCGGACTTGCCTTCGCGGAACGACCTGTCGTCGATGGCGAGACGTCGCCGGTCACCGAAACGTATTTCACCGACTTTTTCCAACGGGTCGGCGACGACCCGGCGACGCACTTCTGGTACTGGGTTTTTGACCAATTGGGCAACAAAGCACAGTCCGAAGTGACCAATATTGACGTGCACCTGCAGCAAACGACGCTAATGCCACCCGCGTTGTTTGCCGCTACCAGTCCGATCGATCTGCTGGCCTATCTGAACGGCGTGACCGTGCGGGTCGAGCATCTGCCGGCTATGACCAATGACCAGGCGCAACTGGTGGAGATGAACGCGCCGGGGGCCGCGCCCTTTCCGAGTCTGGTGCTGAATGCCGACAAACGCGCCGATTTCACGTTGACCCCGGCGTTTCTGGCTGCGCGACAGGGGCAGGACATCACGTTGAAATGGGTGTTGATCCGCAACGGCGCACCTGTGGCGGAGTCGCCCACCCTGCAGGTGAAAGTGAACCGAATTATCGACGGCGACACGCGCCTGCCCACTCCAAAGATCACTGCTGTAACCGACGACCGCACGCTTGACCTGAGCAGCTTCACCGGTAACACACGAGTCCTGGTCAGCGCTTGGCCGGGGATTGCAATCCGGCAGCCGTTTTGGGTGCGGTGTGAAGGCACAAATGCCAGCAACGCGGCCGTGGTATTACGGATTCACAACGGTATACCCATCGATAGTGCCGGCGCTCAGGGCGGGGAAGTGACTCGCGCCTATCTCGACCAGTTGGCGAATGACTCGACGATCCGAGTGATCGTGGGCGTCAATTTTGACGGCCGGGCGGATGAAGCGACAGCCGTGTGGTTTCCGGTGCAACCGTACACCATCAGGGCTATCGCATTGCCTGTACCCACCCTGACCTCGGTCAAAGGCGTGCCGAGTGGCGTCGAAATTCTCGACAACGGCTTCACCGTTGAAACTTCCGTTGCCCTCACCGGGACCGCCAGCAAGGGCTTGCCCGTCGAAATTTTCGACGGGGCCGGTTCAAGCGCAGTGTCCAAAGGAACCGTAACGGCCAATGCCACCACCGGGGAATGGCGACTGACCATTGCCGTCGCGGTCGGCGCGCACAGCTTGTACGCGAAATCGGGGTATCACCCTACCCCGGTCTTTTCAAATGTGCGCAACTTGACCGTGACGGCTGCCGCCGCCACTACCATTACCTCGGTCAAAGGCTCGCCGAGTGGGGCCCAAATCCCCAACGGTGGCATCACCACTGAAACCAGCGTCATCCTGAGCGGCACTGCGAGCAAAGGTCAGAAGGTGCAAGTGCTCGACGGCGGCACCCTCAAAGGCGAACCCGTCGCCAATGCAAGCACCGGGGTGTGGACGCTCACCGTCTCGGGACTGACCGTAGCGGCGCATAGTTTTACCGCCAGGGTCGGCTCGGGCGCTGCCTCGGCAGCCAGGACGTTGACGGTGACGGCTGCTGCCGCCACAACCATCACCTCGGTCAAAGGCTCGCCGAGTGGGGCCGAAATCCCCAACGGTGGCATCACCACTGAAACCAGCGTCATCCTGAGCGGCATAGCCAGCAAAGGTCAGAAGGTGCAAGTGCTCGACGGCGGCACCCTCAAAGGCGAACCCGTCGCCAATGCGACGACCGGTGTCTGGACGCTCACGGTTTCGGGACTGACCGTAGCGGCGCATAGTTTTACCGCCAGGGTCGGCGCGGGGGCGGCCTCGGCGGCCAGAACCTTGACCGTGACGGCGGTCATCGTCCCGACCCTCACCTCGGTGAAAGGATCGCCGAGTAACGCCGAGATTCCCGACAATGGCATCACGGTTGAAACATCACTTCTTCTCACCGGGACTGCCAGCAAGGGCCAACTTGTCGAAATTTTCGACGGTTCAGGGGCCAGCGCAGTGTCCAAAGGAAAGGCAACGGCCAACCTCACCACCGGCGTCTGGCAACTGACTATTGCCGTCGCGGTCGGCGCTCACCGCTTGTGCGCAAAGTCGGGGTACCACCCTACGCCGGTCTTTTCGAATGTGCGCAACTTGACCGTGACGGCTGCTGCCGCCACCACCATTACCTCGGTTAAAGGCTCACCGAGCAATGCCGAAATCCTTAATGGCGGCATCACCGTTGAAACCAGCGTCATCCTGAGCGGCATAGCCAGCAAAGGTCAGAAGGTGCAAGTGCTCGACGGCGGCACCCTCAAAGGCGAACCCGTCGCCAATGCGACGACCGGTGTCTGGACGCTCACGGTTTCGGGACTGACCGTAGCGGCGCATAGTTTTACCGCCAGGGTCGGCACGGGGACAGCCTCGGCAGCCAGGACCTTGACCGTGACGGCGGTCATCGTCCCGACCCTCACCTCGGTGAAAGGATCGCCGAGTAACGCCGAGATTCCCGACAATGGCATCACGGTTGAAACATCGCTTCTCCTCACCGGGACTGCCAGCAAGGGCCAACTTGTCGAAATTTTCGACGGTTCAGGGGCCAGCGCAGTGTCCAAAGGAAAGGCAACGGCCAACCTCACCACCGGCGTCTGGCAACTGACTATTGCCGTCGCGGTCGGCGCTCACCGCTTGTACGCAAAGTCGGGGTACCACTCTACCCCGGTCTTTTCGAATGTGCGCAACTTGACCGTGACGGCTGCTGCCGCCACCACCATTACCTCGGTTAAAGGCTCACCGAGCAATGCCGAAATCCTTAATGGCGGCATCACCGTTGAAACCAGCGTCATTCTGACCGGCATAGCCAGCAAAGGTCAGAAGGTGCAAGTGCTCGACGGCACCACCCTCAAAGGCGAACCCATCGCCAATGCAAGCACCGGAGTGTGGACGCTCACCGTCTCGGGGCTGACCGTAGCGGCCCACAGTTTTACCGCCAGGGTCGGCACGGGGGCGGCCTCTGCAGCCAGGACGTTGACCGTGACGGCTGCTGCCGCCACCACTATTACCTCGGTCAGAGGCTCACCGAGCAACGCCGAAATTCCCAACGGCAACACCACTGTTGAAACCACCGTCATCCTGACCGGCACCGCCAGCAAAGGTCAGAAGGTGCAAGTGCTCGACGGCGCCACCCTCAAAGGCGAACCTATCGCCAATGCAAGCAACGGAGTGTGGACGCTCACCGTCTCGGGACTGACGGTAGCGGCCCACAGTTTTACCGCCAAGGTCGGCTCGGGCGCTGCCTCGGCGGCGCGCACCTTTACCGTGCAAGTCCGTTTTTCGTTAGATCAGTCCACTATGGTGCTTAATGGTGTGAAACTAGTCCAAAGCTATGGCTGGACTGTAAAACTAGCCGATATACCAAACAATAACAAAACCAGGACGCCTACTGGCGGAGTTCCACCTTACTCCTATCAATCCGCCAACTCGGCCATAGCTTCGGTAAACACAGCAGGCAAAGTTGTAGGAATGAAAAATGGCACGACGACCATTACCGTTAGAGACTCTCAAAGTCGTTCTGGGCAATTCACTGTCACCGTATCGAATATCCGAAGAATTTTGATCAACACCGCACGTTTGACTTATCAGCAGGCAGACGCCTGGAATAGAAGCGTTGGCGGTGGCGACCTAGGCAATGCCGACTTGACCCCAATGAAAGCGCAATATGACGTAGGCCAAATATTCAGCCCTACAGGCCCGAGCGGGAACCGCTGGAGCAGCCCGATCATCACGTCAGGAGGAAGAACTTTCATACGCGTGATGCATGTAGTAGGCGGCCAATTTCCCTACCAACCTACAGACTACTTCATCCCTGGCGAGCATTTATCTAAAACTTGGACCGCCATCGCAGTAGTTCCCGAATCGTGAGAACCTACCGAGCCATGAATAAAAAGTTCATTTAATACAATGTCCCAATCAACCAGCTCAGGGATTAGCAAAAGCGGACAGAGTTATTTAATTCTTCCGCTCTCATCTAAGAGCATGTCGTTGTTGTGACACGCGGAATATGCCTACAAGTAAACCCGCCGTTTCCGGCCTTTCGCCGGTTGACTGCCTAGCCCTGTCTCCCTGTCCTCACGCCCGTCACGACTCATTCGTGATCGGGTTTGACGGCTCGGGCGGAATCTCAAGACGTATGGTTTCCTTAACTTCGCACGCGTATAACTTCGTTCGCTGCAAAGTCCTATGGTGACTGTGCGTGGGGCACCTTAGGGTGCGCCGGGTACTTGAGACCGGTCCGTCAATCTGCGCACAGTTGCCGCCCATTCGTTTGACGGCGAGCAAGTGGTGACTTCCACTTTCTCAAGAGTTAAACCAATGACCAACGCCAACACAAAATCCACTGCCCTCCCCCCCTGCGCTCACGTTGAACCCGACATCCCCTGCTCGACGCCCTGGAACACGCCACCTTCAGTCGCTGGGGCTCTGGCGGAAACTCACCGCCAACCGATTCCAGCTGTTAATTGTGGTCACGGCGATGGTCAGGTCCACCAGTTCGCTTTCGCTGAATTGGTCCCGCGCCAAACTGTAAACGTCGTCCGGCACGTGGCTTTCAGAGAGCAGCGTCACCGCTTCGGTCCAGGCAAACGCCGCGCGTTCGCGGGGGTTGAAAAAGCTGCTGTCGCGCCACACCACAATCGAATACAAACGCCGGTCCGTCTCGCCGAGGCGCCGGGCGTCGACTGAGTGCATGTCGGTGCAGAACGCGCAGCCGTTGAGTTGCGAGGCGCGGATTTTGATCAGGTGCAGCAGCGCCGGCTCGATGCTCAGGTGGCTGGTCAGGGCTTCCATGGCGATCATCGCTTTCATCGCTTTGGGCGAGGCGCTGTAGTAGTCCAGGCGGGGATTCATGGCGCGACCTCGTTGTGCGCGGAGACAAGCTCCCAAGGTAGGCGCTGACTCAGCCGCGTTACAGAGCCAATTCGACGAAAAATTCGCAGACCAGCAGGCAGTAGACCAATCCGCCGGTTTTCCCCTGCGCAACTTCTCCACGACGGCGCAATGAGGGTAATCTGGCGCGACCTCAGTCGCCTATTCTCAGCCCTCAAAAAGCCCAGGAGCCCCGCCGGTATGGAACTTCACGTTGTCATCAACGGCCGCAAGGACCTGGCAGGCCAGTTGTACCAACAGCTGCGCGCCGCCATCGAAACCGGTCGCCTGGCCGCCGGCACGCAACTGCCGCCGAGCCGTTTGCTGGCGGAACAACTGGGCATTTCGCGCAAGACTATTTCCGACACCTACTCGCAACTGACCTACGAAAACTTCCTCACTGGCGTCACCGGCAAAGGCACTTACGTCAACGCGCGGCCGGCGAAAATCCAGCGCAAGCAAAGCCATTCGGAATTGGCCAGCAGCGAGGTCATCGAGTCCTGGCGCAACCTGCCGGTGTTCCTCCGTCACCCGACGCTGCAGGGTTCGCTGCGATACGACTTTATCGGCGGCGCCACCAGCAAAGGCCAGTTTCCGCAGGACGACTGGCGCCGCTGCACGTCGCATGCGTTGCGGCAGATCGCCGGTTCCAAAGGTTTCTACAGCCTGCCCGAAGGCTTGCCGGCGCTGCGCAATGCGATTGCCCGGCACATCGCGTTTTCCCGTGGGGTCAATTGTCAGGACGAAGACGTGGTGGTGTGCAACGGCGCGCAGCAAGCGCTGGACCTGATTGGCCGAGTGCTGATCCGGCCCGGCAGCCTGGTGGCGATGGAAGACCCCGGTTACCCGCCCGCGCGGCTGTTGTTCGGCAGCCACGGCGCCACCGTGGTCGGCGTGCCGGTGGATGCCGAAGGGATTCAAGTGGATTTGATTCCGCACGGCACGCGGCTGATTTACGTGACGCCGTCGCACCAGTTTCCGCTGGGCATGCCGATGAGTCAGGCGCGGCGCGTGGCCCTGCTGGCGCGTGCGCATGAGCTGGGCGCGATCATCATTGAAGACGATTACGACAGCGAGTTTCGCTACGAAGGTCGCCCGACTGATTCACTGCAAAGCATGGACGAGCGCGGCATCGTCGCCTACGTCGGCACGTTCTCGAAAACCCTGCTGCCGGAGCTGCGGCTGGGCTACACCATTCTGCCGCCAGCGATCCTCGAAGCGGTGATCCGCGCCAAGCAACTCACCGACCTGCACACCTCGACCCTGCCGCAATGGGCGCTGGCCAAGTTCATCGCCGAGGGCTGCCTGCTCAAGCACATCCGCCGCTGCCACACCATTTACGCCGGGCGCCGCGAGCGGATTCTGGCGCGCATCGCCGGTGATCTGGCGCCGTGGCTGGAAGCGGTACCGACCACCGCCGGGTTTCACATGGTGGTGCTGTGCAAGGTGCCGATCGACATTCCATTGGTCATCGAATTGGCGAAAAAGGTTGAAGTCGGGCTGTACGCAATCGACAGCTTTTACTACCAGCAAGCGCCACGGGCCGGACTTTTCTTCGGTTTTGGCGCGATAGAAACCCTCGATATCGACACCGCAATGGACCGCTTGCGCGACATTTTGCAGCAGGTCAGTTGACGATTGGTCTGTGGGTTTATCCGGCGATTGGCTATTGGCGGTCCCCCGGTGCAGGACTATTGTGCAGGGGCGCTATCCCTCAATGAGCAGGATTCGTCCGGCCTGATTCAGGAGTGTGAGCAATGTCCAACGAAGTGATCAACACCGTACAGGTGCAGGCCGCCGCCGGCCGCTCGGAAGAACTGGGCAAGCAGCTGCAAAAGATTGTCGAAACCCTGCGCGAACTTCCCGGCTGCGATTCCTATATGGTCGACCGCTGCCCCGAGGACAGCAACCGCTGGAACGTCAGCGCCCGTTGGCAATCGGAAGCGGCCATGCAATCGCACTTTTACCACCCCGAAGTGCAGGGCTTCATCGGCCTGATCGATAACCGGCTGGCGAATGCCGTCGATTTCAATACATTTCCGATCGTCTGAACACTGACTGACGTCATCGCGAGCAAGCTCGGCTCCCACAGTTGATCGCATTCCTCTGAAGGAACTCGTTCAAGTGTGGGAGCCGAGCTTGCTCGCGATGGCGCCCGCACTACCGCCCTGCTTCTTCCGTTGGAATCACAGGATTGGTCCCCTCGCCTTCACGAAAATTGGCCGTTTTGTTACCCCGGTTCACGGCTTACCGTGGTCCCTGACGACTAACTACTCAGGTGATTCCCCATGAAAGCAGTGCATTTACTCGCCGCCCTCGCCCTGACCCTTTCTGCCTCGGCATTTGCCCACGACCCTTCGGAAAAGATCACCGTGTTGCAGGACGAACTGCTGCAAAACGTCCCCGGCAAAAAAGCCATGATGATCGAGGTCGACTACAAACCCGGCCAATCTTCCATCGCCCACAAACACCAAGGCACGGCCATGGCTTACGTGCTGTCGGGCGAGATCATCTCGCAGGTCAAGGGTCAGAAAGCGATCACCTACAAGGCCGGTCAATACTGGTACGAACCCGCCGGCTCCGAGCATCTGCTGTCGAAAAACGCCAGCGAAACCAAACCGGCCAAGCTCTTGGTGTTCATGGTGTTGTCGCCGGACGAGAAAGTGCTGATCCCCCTGGAACACTAATCGCTGCTGCCCCAGCCATAAATAAAACCGCCCGCATGGAACCGGGCAGAACGTGCATTGAGCTTCGCGGGCAAGCCTCGCTCCTACAAGGGAATGCGTTGCCTTGTAGGAGCGAGGCTTGCCCGCGAAGAGGCCCGACCCGCCACAACAGAACCCTCAGCCATAAAAAAAGCCCCCGTATCTCACGACACGGGGGCTTTTCATTCAGCGCTGAATCAAGCCGCTGGTTCCAGCTCCTGCGTTACCGCCGGCACAACCGCCTGACCACTCAACGCGAGGTCGAGCAGCTCACGGTTGGCTACCGCGTACATGGCGTAATCAGTGCCGCTGGCGGCACGGATTTCTACCAGCATCGCGCGCCAGCGTTCGATCATGCCTTCGTGCTCTGCCATCCACAGCGCCAGACGTGTTTCCACGTCGTGGCTGCCGTCGCCCTGTTGCAGGACCGAAATGGTGATCGCCCGTTGCTGCCAGTCGACATCATCGCGGAACGCTTCACGGGCCAGCGCCTGCCAGTTGTTTTCAACCGGCAGAGCGCTGATCTGTTGCAGGTACCAAGTGATGTCCAGCGCGCTGCCGACCGCGAAGTAAGCCTTCGCCACGTCTGCTGCGTTCTGGCCAGTCACGTCGGCCGCTTCGATGATCGGCAGCAAGGTGTACAGGTGCGAAGTGCCAGCCACCATGCGTGCGAGCAACTCCGGCACACCGGCTTCGACGTACGCCTGATAACGGTTCTGCCAGTTTTCGTGGATCTCGCCGCTCAGCAGTTCGTCGAGCTTGAGGCCCAACTCCTTCAGATGCGGACCGAAGTGCGCAACGTCACGGGCAGCGTTCTGCTCGTTGCGGCGGGCACGCAGGAACCAGCGGGTAGCGCGGCGGCCGAGACGCATCAGCTCGTCCATCAGCTCCAGTTGCACGTCAGCGGCGACCTGATAGTCCAGGGCTTCGATCTGACGGAACCAGTGCGGGAGATGGAAAATGTCACGCACGATCACATAAGCGCCAGCCACGTTCGCCGGGCTCATGCCGGTCGACTCTTTGAGTCGCTGCACGAACGTGATGCCCATGTGGTTGACCAGATCGTTGGCGATCTGGGTGCTGACGATTTCGCGCTTCAGACGGTGACGGCGCATGGCTTCGGAGAACTTGCTCACCAGACTCGGCGGGAAAGCGGTTTCCATGTCGCGGGTCAGGTATTCGTCGTCCGGCACTTGCGAGTTGAGCAGTGCTTCTTTGAGGTCGATCTTGCTGTACGAAATCAGCACCGACAGCTCGGCACGGGTCAGGCCATGGCCTGCCGCAACGCGCTCGTTGATCGCGTCTTCGGCTGGCAGGAACTCGATCGCCCGATCCAGCTTGCCGCGACCTTCCAGATCGTTCATCAGACGCTTGTATTCGGCAATCCGCACGTATGCACGGCGGGCCGCCAGGGACAAGGCCTGAGTCTGCTTGTAGTTGTTGCCCAGCACCAGATTGCCGACTTCGTCGGTCATGCTCGCGAGCAACTGGTTACGTTGCTTGTCGGTCATGTCACCGGCCTGAACCACTTCGTTCAGCAGGATCTTGATGTTCACTTCGTGGTCGGAGCAGTCCACACCACCGGCGTTGTCGATGAAGTCGGTGTTGGAGCCGCCGCCATTGAGGCCGAATTCGACACGACCCAGTTGGGTCATCCCGAGGTTACCGCCCTCGCCCACGACTTTGCAGCGCAGTTCGTTACCGTTGACGCGCAGCGCATCGTTGGCCTTGTCGCCGACATCGGCGTGGCTTTCGGTGCTGGCCTTGACGTACGTGCCGATGCCGCCGTTCCACAACAGGTCTACCGGCGCCTTGAGCAAGGCGTTCAGCAGTTCGGTCGGGGTCAGCTTGTCAGCCTGAATGTCGAAGCGGTCTTTCATCTGCGGGGAAATCGCGATGCTTTTCGCGCTACGGGAGAAGATCCCGCCGCCCTCGGACATGATGCTGGTGTCGTAATCCGACCACGCCGAACGCGGCAGGTCGAACAGGCGCTTACGCTCGGCGAAGCTGTTGGCCGGCTGCGGGTTCGGGTCGATGAAGATGTGCAAGTGGTTGAATGCAGCGACCAGTTGCAGGGTCTCGGACATCAGCAAGCCATTACCGAATACGTCGCCAGCCATGTCGCCGACGCCGACCACGGTGATGCTGTCTTGCTGCACGTTGATCCCGCGCTCGCGGAAGTGGCGCTGTACGCCGACCCACGCGCCTTTGGCGGTGATGCCCATTTTCTTGTGGTCGTAACCCGCCGAGCCGCCCGAAGCAAAGGCGTCGCCGAGCCAGAAACCGTAGTCGATGGCAATACCGTTGGCGATGTCGGAGAAGGTTGCAGTGCCCTTGTCCGCAGCCACTACCAGGTACGGGTCATCGTCGTCATGACGCACAACGTTGACTGGCGGCACCAGCGCGCCGTCCTTCAGGTTGTCGGTGATGTCCAACAGGCCCGAAATGAAGATGCGGTAGCAGGCGATGCCTTCGGCTGCGATCTCGTCGCGACCGCCGCCCAATGGCAGGCGACGCGGCAGGAAACCGCCCTTGGCGCCGACCGGCACGATCACCGAGTTTTTCACTTGCTGGGCTTTTACCAGACCCAACACTTCGGTGCGGTAGTCCTCTTCACGGTCGGACCAGCGCAGGCCGCCGCGCGCAACGTTACCGAAGCGCAAGTGCACGCCTTCGACGCGTGGCGAGTAAACGAAGATTTCAAACTTCGGAACCGGTTTCGGCAGTTCAGGAATCAAGTGCGGGTTGAACTTGAAGCTGAAGTAGGACTTGTTATGGCCCTGCGCGTCAGTCTGGTAGAAGTTGGTGCGCAGCGTAGCTTTGATCAGGTCCAGGTAACGACGCAGGATGCGGTCTTCGTTCAACACCTGGACGTCGTCCAGTGCAGTAACGATCGCTTGTTCCAGACGTTGTTGCTTGTCTTCTAGGTCGTCGCCGGTGAGCTTGCGCGCCAGGTAGAAACGGGTTTTGAACAACCGGGTCAACTCGCGAGCGATGTCGGTGTGGTTGTTCAGCGTGCTGGCGATGTAGCCAAGGTCGAAGCCCAGGCGAATCTGCTTCATGTAGCGCGCATAGGCACGCAGCAGCGCCACGTCGCGCCATGGCAGGCCGGCGGTCAGCACCAAACGGTTGAAGGCATCGTTTTCGGCATCGCCGCGCACGATGTGGACGAATGCGTCCTGCAGCGTGTCGTTGAGTTGCTGGATGTCGAGTTCCAGGCCTTCAGCAGCGGTGAAGGCGAAATCGTGAATCCAGAACTCGCGGCCATTGTTGTGGCGCAGGCGATACGGGAATTCACCCAATACGCGCAAACCGAGGTTTTCCAGAATCGGCAGCACGTCGGACAGCGCCAGCGGCGTGTCGGCGTGATACAGCTTGCAATGCAGCTCGCGTTGGCCGGAAACCTGGCCCAGCGGCTGATAGAAGCTCATCACCAGCGGGTTTTTCTCGGTCAGGCTCAGCAGGTGCTGCATGTCGACGACTGCCGAATGCGCTGCGAAGCGCTCGCGGTAACCGGCCGGGAAGCCTTTCGGGAAGTCGGCCAGCACGTTGGTGCCGCTGGCTTCGCCGAAGCTTTCAACGGTCAGGCTGGCGTAGTCGTCCTGCCAGCTGCGGCAGGCCTGGACCACTTCTTTTTCCAGCAGGACCGGGTCGATGTCCAGACGGTTCTTCGGATCAACCCGCAGAATCAGCTGCACGCGCGCCAAAACGGACTCGGAGAAGAATGTCCAGAATTCGCAATCCGAGGCTTTCAGGCGATCCATCAGCACTTGCTGGATCTTCTGGCGCACTTCGGTGGAATAGATATCGCGCGGCACGTAGGCCAGGCAGTAGCAGAAACGGCCGTACGGGTCTTTGCGCAGGAACACGCGGATCTTGTTGCGTTCCTGGATCTGCACGATCGACATCACGGTGCTGAACAGCTCGTCGACCGGGGTCTGGAACAGGTCGTCGCGCGGCAGCACTTCAACCACTTGCGCCAGTTCCTTGCCCAAGTGAGCCTTGGCCTGGAAGCCGGAACGGCGTTCGATTTCTTCGACCTTGCGGCGGATGTACGGAATCACCCGCACGCTCTCGCCATACACCGAGGAGGTGTAGAGGCCCATGAAACGGCATTCCTTGATGACTTTGCCGTCGGCGTCGATTTCACGGATCGACACGTAATCCGGATACGCCGGACGGTGCACACGGCTCGGGTGCGCAGCCTTGGCGAACGACAGCAGGGTCGGTTCGCGCAGGTAGTTTACGGCGTAGTCTTCGATGCGCAGGTCTTCGTAGGTCAGGCCGGTGCGCAGCAGTTTGGTCAGGCCGAGGAACGAATCCTGGTCATACACGATGTGGCCGCCATCGGCTTCATCGCGGACCACGAACTCTTCATAGCCGAGGAACGTGAAGTGGTTGCCCACCAGCCATTCCAGGAAGCTTTTGATTTCGGCTTTTTCTTCTGGATCGACATTGAACTGGCTGGTGTCGAGGCCGCTGAGCAGTTCCTGGACTTTTTCTTTCATTGGCTCGAAATCGGCGACCGCAACGCGGACTTCACCGAGAACCTGTTCCAGCTCTTTGCTCAGCACATTCAGTTCGGCCGCGTTGGCGCAGCGGTCGATTTCCAGGTACATCAGCGATTCTTGCAGGATGCCTTCGCCCTGGGTGCCCTTCGGCAGGATTTCCAGCAACTCGCCTTTGCTGCCGCGACGCACGCTCAGCACAGTGGTTTGCAAGGTGTGAATGCTGTAGCCGCGACGGTTCAGCTCGGTGCGTACCGAGTCCACGAGAAAGGGCAAATCGTGGTGCAGGACTTCGACCGCGGTGTGGGTCGACTGCCAGCCGTGGCGTTCGTAATCAGGGTTGTAGACGCGCACTTGCGGTTGCGTGTGGTCAAAGCGCTCAAGCAGGCGCCATGCAGAAAGGGTGCAGCCGGCGAGGTCGGACAGCCGACGCTGGGTCAGCTCGTCGAGGGAAATGATGCCGAAAAATTGTTCAGCAAACAGCGCCACTTGTGGCAGTGCCTGTTCACTGATGTGCTGCGCCAGTGCCGCTTGCAGTTGGTGCTGGAAGTCGGCTTTGCTGGCTGCGGTGAAGAACGCCATCTGTGGTACTCCGCTTGGGCTTGTTATTGATGGAAGCGTCGCGTGCAAAACCCCTTTCGGGGCGATCCGTCACCCGGTTCCTGAATCTCGGGCAGAGGAAACAGGGCAACAGGTGGGTGAAGCTGGACGAGACACTCAGGTCACATTCACCTTCCTTGAATGAATCCCGGAAACAGCGCCCGCGCGATGAATTGCACAGGCCTCTACCGGTATCCATTCGATGCGCAGCTTAACGAGTGCGACAACGTGCCTGCTTGCGGTGCTGCGACATATTCGGTCATCGGCACGCAGCTTGGGGCTTGCGCACGGAACAACACTAGCAGGCGCACGGCAAAACGGCCGGTAAAAGCCCGGTTTTGCGCGATCTCGTCCTCGAAATGACCAGCAACACATCGGATGTTCACGACACATGTTCTGACACTCAGACGAGCAGAAATTCCCGGCGGCTGGCAGAATCGCCCTTTGATCGTCTTCACAATGCTCGCCGAGCCAGGAATTTCCCATGCAAATGACCACCGCCCTCTTGATCGTCAACCCGTGCGATGACGAAGAAGACAACATGGCCATGCTCTGCTGCCACAGCGATCAAGGCGACATGTTCCTGATGACCCGCTACCCGGACGAGGACGCGCTGGACATCACCCTCGACGGCGAGCCGTCGACGCTGGACGGCGTAAAAGTCACCCTCAGCCCTAACCGCCTGCTGATTGAAATCGCCGCTGGCGATGCCGACGCGCTGAATGGCGATGATTCGCTGGAAATCATTCACAGCACGGATGCGGGTGATCTGGCTGAGGTTGAGGAAACGTTGCAGAACATTCTTAAAGGCACTGGAACCTTTATCAGCCAGATTTGAGGTGTTTGATCTGACCTCATCGCGAGCAGGCTCACTCCTACAATTGATCGTCGTACGCCGTCAATGTAGGAGTGAGCCTGCTCGCGATGGGGCCGGCACAGCCACCCGACTTCTGCGCGGCTACAAATTTCCAACAACTTCCCCAGCCATTTCCCGCATTTTGCGCAAAATGCCGTTAGTCGCCACCCCCCGCCATGCATTAAAGTAACGCCCCTAGCCCTGGCGTTATTCGAACGTCTTCGGTCACCCTTTCCAGGAACAGTCATCGATGGAACATCGTGAAGCGCTGCTAGCGCTGCGAACATTTCTTTCAACGCAGATTCTCGGCCAGGAAAAACTCATCGAGCGCTTGCTCATCGCCCTGCTCGCCGACGGCCATATGCTGGTCGAGGGCGCACCTGGGCTGGCCAAGACCAAAGCGATCAAAGAGCTCGCCGAAGGCATCGAAGCACAGTTCCACCGTATCCAGTTCACCCCCGACTTGCTGCCCGCCGACATTACCGGCACCGAGATCTATCGCCCGGAAACCGGCAGCTTCGTGTTCCAGCAAGGCCCGATTTTCCACAATCTGGTGCTGGCGGACGAGATCAACCGCGCCCCGGCCAAGGTTCAGTCGGCATTGCTGGAAGCCATGGCCGAGCGCCAAGTCAGCGTCGGGCGCAGCACCTATGAACTGTCGCCGCTGTTTCTGGTAATGGCCACGCAAAACCCGATCGAGCAGGAAGGCACCTATCCGCTGCCCGAAGCTCAGCTCGACCGCTTCCTGATGCACGTGAAAATCGGTTTCCCGGACGCCGCCGTAGAACGCCGCATCCTGCAACAGGCGCGTGGCGAAGCGTTGAATGGCGAAACCAAGCCTGAGCGCCGGGTCAGCCAGCAAGCGATTTTCGCCGCGCGCAAGGAAATCCTCGGGTTGTACATGGCCGATGCCGTGGAGGAATACCTGGTGCAACTGGTCATGGCGACGCGCACGCCGGCCAAGTTCGACCCGGAGATGGCCGAGTGGATCGCCTACGGCGCCAGCCCGCGTGGCTCGATTGCCCTCGACCGCTGCGCCCGGGCCCACGCCTGGCTCGCCGGTCGCGACTTCGTCAGCCCGGAAGACATTCAGGCGGTGCTGTTCGACGTGTTGCGCCACCGCATCATTCTGTCCTTTGAAGCCGAAGCGGCGGGCATCGACCAGGACCGAGTGGTCCAGCGGATTCTCGACGTCGTAGCCGTCGCTTGACCCTGATGAACGTCAGCCTGCCGCCCGAGCCGGGCATCCGTGTCAGCCTCGCCGAGCTGATCGAGATGCGCCATCGGGTGCGCGAAGTGCAGCTGTTTTCGACGCCGAGCCAGCGCAGCCCGTTGATCGGCCTGCACCACTCCAAGCTGCGCGGGCGCGGCGTCGATTTCGACCAGGTGCGCGTTTATCAGGCCGGCGACGACGTACGCACCATCGACTGGCGCGTCACCGCGCGCACCCAAGAGCCACACACCAAACTGTTCCACGAAGAACGCGAACGGCCGATTTTCATCATGGTCGAGCAAAGCCGTCGGCTGTTTTTCGGCTCCGGCCTGATGTTCAAATCGGTGCTCGCCGCACAAGCCGCGAGCCTGATCGGCTGGGCGGCGCTGGGGCACAACGACCGGGTCGGCGGACTGGTGTTTGGCGACAACGAGCATTACGAAATCAAACCTCGGCGCAGCAAGCAAAGCCTGCTGCAATTGCTCAACCGGCTGGTGCGGGTCAACCAGTCGCTGCACACCGAAAGTGAGCAGAACCGCGATTCGCTGAACCTGGCCCTGCGCCGCGCCCGCGAGGTGTTGCGCCCCGGCAGCCTGGTGATCGTGATCTGCGACGAGCGCGCGTTGACCGAAGGCTCGGAACAACAATTGAGCCTGCTCGCGCGGCATTGCGATCTGTTGCTGCTGCCATTGTCCGATCCGCTGGACCACGCCCTGCCCGCCGCCGGCCTGCTGCGTTTCGCCGAGCGTGGCGCGCAACTGGAACTCGACACGCTGAATTACGACCTGCGCCAGACCTATCGCACCCAGGCCGAAGCACGCATCGCTCGTTGGGAATTGCTCGCGCAGAAGCTGCGCATTTTGTTGATGCCGCTGAGCACTCAAAGCGAAATGGTCGAGCAATTGCGCGAATACCTGAACCCGCAGAAACCGGGGAAAGGTCGATGAGCAGCCTCGATCAACTGCAACCACTGATGACTCCGCCGCCAATTGACTTCTGGCCTCCGGCGCCGGGCTGGTGGTTATTGCTGTTGTTATTGCCGCTGATCGGTTTCGGTCTGTGGCAGCTGCGCCGTTTCATCCCGAACAAACGCCCGATCGTACGCGCCGAGCAACCGCTGGACCCGGTGCGGGTCGCCGCGCTGGCCGAACTCGCGCAAATGCCCAAACCCTATGACGGCGCACCGGCCGGTGCCTGGTTGCAGCAACTCAACGGTTTGCTCAAACGCCTGTGCCGCAACCACTACCCCTATAGCCAAAGTCACACGCTGAACGGGCGCAAGTGGCTGGCGTTTCTCGACAACCGCTGCCCGGCCGCCGGTTTGACGCGTTGGATGGTACTGGTCGAAGGCGCCTACAAACCTGAATGCAAACTCGACGACAAAGCCATCGCCGGCCTGACCCAAGCCGTCGACACGTGGATTCGCAAACATGTTTGAGTTCGCCTGGCCGTGGATTTTCGCCCTGCTGCCGTTGCCCTGGCTGATGCGCCTGGTGCTGCCGGTGGCCGACAGCGGCGAGCCGGCGCTGAAAGTCAGCTTCCTCAGCGACCTCGAAGGCCTGGCCCGACGCCGCGCCCGCGCCAACCTGCCGGCGTGGCGCCAACAAGCGCCGTTCATTCTTTTGTGGTTAATGCTGCTGATCGCTGCGGCGCGCCCGCAATGGTTGGGCGATCCGCTGCCGATTGCCGCCAGTGGTCGCGATTTGCTGGTGGCGGTCGACGTCTCCGGATCGATGGATTTCCCCGACATGCAGTGGCAGGACGAAGACGTCAGCCGCCTGTCACTGGTCCAGCATTTGCTCGGCGATTTCCTCGAAAGCCGCGACGGCGACCGGGTCGGCCTGATCCTGTTTGGCAGTCAGGCCTACCTGCAAGCGCCGCTGACCTTCGACCGCCACACCGTGCGCGTGTGGCTGGATGAAGCGCGGATCGGCATTGCCGGCAAGAACACCGCCATCGGCGATGCAATCGGCCTCGCGCTCAAGCGCTTGCGCCTGCGTCCGGCGCAAAGCCGCGTGCTGATTCTGGTCACCGATGGCGCCAACAATGGCGGCGAAATCGACCCGTTGACCGCCGCCCGTCTCGCCGCCAGCGAAAACGTGAAAATCTATCCGATCGGCATCGGCGCCGATCCGGAACAAAGCGGTACGCTGGGCTTTCTCGGCCTCAACCCAAGCCTGGACCTCGACGAACCGGCACTCAAAGCCATCGCCGAAGCCACCGGCGGCCAATACTTCCGCGCCCACGACGGCAAGGAATTGCAGGCGATCAAGGACATTCTCGACACCCTCGAACCCGTCACCCAGCAACCGACCCAGGCCCGCCCGGCTCAAGCGTTGTATCACTGGCCGTTGGCGCTGGCGCTGCTGTTGAGTCTGTTACTGGTGATGCGCGAACTGTGGCCGGACAATCCACTGCAACGCCTGCTGACCAAGGACCTGTTTTTGCAAAGCCAACTCCCCGACTGGCGCCAGCGACTGAATCGCCTGCGCCTGCGGAGGCGTCGATGAGCGCGCTCTGGCCGTACTGGTTCCGCCCGTGGTGGCTGCTGCTGTTGCCGCTGCTCGGCTGGTTGCTCTGGCAACTCTGGCATCGGCAAAAACGCGCCGGGCGCTGGCAGATGATTTTGCCGCCGGCCTTCCACGCCGCGCTGCTGAGTGGCGGCAACGGCCGCGACAGCAAATTGCCGTGGATCGTCCTCGGGTTCGCCTGGGTGCTGACCATCGGCGCGCTGCTGGGACCGAGTTGGCAAAGAGTCGAGCAGACCAGTCAGAAACCGGCTGACCCGCTGGTGGTGCTGCTGGAGTTGACCCCGGAAATGCTCGCCACCGACAGCCCGCCAACCCGGCTGGAGCAAGCGCGGCGCAAGTTGCTCGACTTGCTGCAAAGTCGCAGCGACGCGCAAACCGCAATCGTCGTCTACGCCGGCAGCGCCCACACGCTGGTTCCGCTGTCGGATGACCTGTCGACCAGTCGCAATTTGCTCGACGCACTCAAGCCGTCATTGATGCCCGAGGCTGGGCATCGCGCCGACTTGGCGGTGCTCAAAGCCTTGGCGCTGTTGGATCAAGGTGCGCTCGGCCAGGGTCGAATCCTGCTGATCGGTTCGTCACTGAACGAACAGGAACGCTTCGGCATCGAGCGCGCGCTGGACGGCAAATCCACCGAATTTCTGATGCTGGGCGTTGGCACCGCCGAAGGGGTGCCGGTGGCGCAAGAGGACGGCAGTTTCCTCAAGGATGCCCAAGGCGCGATTCTGGTGCCGCACCTCGACAGTCCGGGGCTCAAATCCTTCACGGCCGACCTCGGCGGGCGCTACCACGCGGCGCGGCTGGACGATGCCGACCTAGGCGCCCTCGGCTTGCTCGATGGCCCGCGCAACCTGCGCGACGACGGCCAGACCTTGCGCCTCGATACCTGGGCCGATCAGGGTTATTGGCTGCTGCTGCCGTTGTTGCTGCTGGCATCCCTGGCCGGGCGTCGTGGCTGGCTGTTTTGCTTGCCGCTGCTGTTTCTGATGCCGCAACCGAGCTACGCCTTCGACTTCGGCGATTTGTGGTTGCGACCCGATCAGCGCGGCCTGCACCTGCTGAAAAAACAGCAGCCGGCCGAAGCCGCCAAACACTTCGAAGACCCGCAATGGCAAGGCGTGGCGCTGTATGAGGCCGGCGACTACAACGGCGCCGCCCAGCGTTTCGCTCAGGGCAACGACGCGCGGGCACACTACAATCGAGGCAATGCGCTGGCGAAAAGCGGTGAGTTGGACGCGGCGCTGGATGCCTACGATCAAGCACTTGAGCGCCAACCCGATTTGCGTCCGGCGCTGACCAACAAGGCCTTGATCGAAAGCCTGCTGAAACAGAAATCGACGCCACCGGAGGTCGAACCCGAGCCGCCCGAGGGCGAAGCGCCGGGCGCGGTCGGTGATGTTCCGCCGCCCGAGTCCGCCACTCAGCCGTTGAGCAGCGGCGAACCGAAAACCGAGGCCCAGCCGAACTCCGCGGACAGCGAAGAACCGCCCACCACGCCACCGCAACCCGGCCCCAACGAAGTGCCGGGCAGTGAGTTGGAGGACGAGCAAAGCACCACGCCACCGCGGCGCCCGGCGAGCGACAGCCTCGAAGGCGAGCAGGTTCAGGCGCTCGAACAATGGCTGCGAAAGATTCCGGACGACCCCGGCGAACTGCTTCGACGCAAGTTCTGGTACGAACAGCAACAACATCAGGATCAGGGAAAAACTCGATGACCCGCTTCAGCGCTTTCTTGCTTGCCCTGCTGTCTGCCCTGATGCTGGCCAACGCTCAGGTGCAGGCTGCGGAGCTGGGTGCCAGTGTCGATCGCAGCCGCCTGAGTTCCGGCGAAACCGTCGAGTTGATCCTCGAATCCAACGATGTGACGATCTTCGGCAAACCCGACCTGACCCCGCTGGACGCGGAATTCGAAGTGCGCGGCACGCGTCAGGT
Organism: Pseudomonas prosekii; assembly: GCF_900105155.1. Lineage (NCBI taxonomy): Bacteria > Pseudomonadati > Pseudomonadota > Gammaproteobacteria > Pseudomonadales > Pseudomonadaceae > Pseudomonas > Pseudomonas prosekii. The sequence continues at coordinate 5,603,545 of NZ_LT629762.1, read as the reverse complement.
CAACCAGTTGACCACGATCAATGGCGCCAACCGCTCGACAACGCGCTGGTTCATCACCCTGCTGCCCAAACGCAACGGCAGCGTCGAGATTCCGTCGCTGCAACTAGGCGACGGGCGCAGCCAGCCGATCACCCTGCAAGTGGTCGAAGGCGAAACCCAGGACAGCAAGAACAAACTCGCCCCGGTGTTCATCGAAGCCAGTCTCGATCAGGCCAGCGTGTACGTGCAGGCGCAGGCGATTCTGACGTTGCGCATTTACCATTCGGTGTCGCTGTATGACGACAGCAGCCTGACGCCATTGCAGGTGCCCGATGCGCGTATCGAGCAGCTCGGCGACTCGCGCACTTATGAAAAAGACATCAATGGCGTGCGCCATGGCGTGATCGAAATGCGCTATGCGATTTTCCCCCAGCACAGCGGTGTGTTGAGCATCCCGCCGCAGCAGTTCAGCGCCACCCTGGTGGATGCGCAACCGGCGCAGGACGCTTCCGGGCAGGGAACCAAACCGGGCAAATTGCTCCGCGTCAGTTCCGCGCAAATTGCCCTGACGGTGAAGGCCAAACCGGCCTCCTACCCAGCCGATGCACCCTGGCTGCCCGCACGCAGCCTGAGCCTGAGCGAGAGTTGGAGTCCGGAACCGGATCAGGTGCAGGTCGGTGATTCGCTGACCCGCAGCCTGACACTGAAAGTCGATGGCCTGGCCAGTTCGCAACTGCCGCCCCTGCCCGCCACCGACATCAACGGCTTGCGCCGCTACCCCGACCAACCGGTGCTCGGCAACCAGAACAGCGAGCGCGGCTTGATCGGCAGCCGCGAAGAACGTGAAGCGCTGGTGCCCGCCCACAGCGGCGCCATCGAGTTACCGACGGTCGACGTCGTCTGGTGGAACACCTTCGAAGATCATCTGGAACACAGCAGCCTGCCGGCGCGCACCCTGCAAGTGCTGAACAATCCGAGCCTGATGGTTGATACGCCGACCGGCAGCCCGCAAGTAATCTACGGCGCCGACAGCGAAGCGCTGTGGTGGTGGAAACTCAGCACAATGATTCTGGCCTGCACCACCCTGCTCGGTTTTGGCTTGTGGTGGCGCGCGCGCTGGCAACCGGCGATTCTGCGCGCGGCACAAACCGGCCCAAGCCCGCGCAGCGTGCTCGACGACCTCAAACGCGCCTGCCAGGCCAACGACCCCCACGCCACCCGCCAGGCACTGGATGCCTGGGCGCGGCAACAACCGGAAACCCTCGCCGAAATGGCCGCGCGGTTTGTGCCGCTGTCGGATGCGCTGGACGGCCTGAATGGCGCGCTCTACAGCGAATCCGGCCAGCATTGGCAGGGCGAAGACCTGTGGCGCGCAACTCGCGCGATCCCGCTGGCAGAACGGGTTCAAGACCCGGTAGGTGATAGCGGCTTGCCGCCGCTGTATCCGAAATAACGCGTTACCGGGCTGCCTGATCTGCAGCGAGGCGATTCCCGGAAAATTCCTACACAAGAAAACGATTCCCCTGACTGCGCCAAGTTGGCGCCCCCCGCAAAGTCCCGTGCCTGAAAAGACACAGGGACATGTGGATGTTGAAGGCTGCCAAAACCGTTGTTTTCAAGCTCGAGCTTGAAGGCTTCCGCCACGCTCTTCAGGTGGTGGAATTTCGCGCGACCGAAGCGCTCAACCAGACCTATGAAGTCGAACTGCAACTGGTCAGCGAGCACCGGGATCTTGATCTCGAAACGCTCCTGCATCGCCCTGCGTTCCTGTCTTTCGGCGCCGATGGCTCGGGGATTCACGGGCAGGTTTATCGAGTCGCTCAAGGCGATTCCGGCGCTCGCCTGACGAGCTACCAGATCATTCTGGCGCCACACCTCGCCTACCTCGCGCACCGGCATAACCAGCGCATTTTCCAGCAGCAAAACGTTCCGCAGATCATCGCCAGGATCCTCAGCGATCACGGCATGCAGTCGGATGCCTGGCATTTTCAACTCAGCGCCGACTACCCGCCGCGCATTTACTGCGTGCAATACAACGAGAGTGACCTGCACTTCATCCAGCGTTTGTGTGAAGAGGAAGGCTTGCACTTTCATTTCCAGCACAACGCTGACGGGCACACGCTGGTGTTCGGCGATGATCAGACGGTTTTCCCCCAACCTGCCGCGCCAACCGCCTACGCCCCGGGCAGCGGGATGGTTGCCGAAGCTCCAGTCATCGACCGCTTCCAGGTGCAATTGCACACCCGCACCACCCACGTCAGCCGCCGCGATTACCACTTCGAAAAACCCAACGTACAGTTGCAGGCTGATGCGCGAGAAGCACGATTGCCCGAACTGGAGGATTACGCCTTCCCCGGGCAATTCGTCCATCGTGAGCGGGGCCAACATCTGAGCCAACGCGCCCTCGAACGCCGTCGTGCCGATTACCGCCAGGCCCAAGGACGCAGCGACCAGTCGCTGCTGCGCAACGGCAGTTTTCTCGACCTCAGCGAACACCCGCGAGCGGACTGCAACGGCCTATGGTTACTGACTCGCGTCGAACATATTGGCCGCCAGCCACAATCGCTTGAGGAAGCGGCGCCCGACGTCAGCTCTGATGACGGTTTTACCCAGGGTTATCGCAACCATTTTGTTGCGACGCCTTGGGACGTGAATTTCCGTCCGGCGCTGGAGCACCCCAAACCTCGGGTGACCGGCAACCAGCATGCTGTCGTCACCGGCCCCGCTGGCGAAGAGATCTACTGCGATGCCTACGGCCGCGTGAAAGTCCAGATGTTCTGGGATCGCGACGGACAGAAAAACGAGCAATCCAGTTGCTGGCTGCGAGTGGCAACCCATTGGGCGCATGAGCGCTACGGCAGCGTGCAGATTCCGCGCGTCGGCATGGAAGTGCTGGTGGGTTTCAGCGAAGGCGATCCCGACAAACCCTTCGTCCTCGGCTGTCTGCCGAACGCCGCGACGCCGGTGCCGCTGGACCTTCCGGCGCAGCATACGCAAAGCATCCTGCGCAGCCAGAGCAGCCCCGGTGGCGGCGGTTTCAACGAGCTGCGCATCGAGGACCGCGCCGGTGCCGAGGAAATTGCGCTGCGCGCCCAGCGCGATTTCGTCCAGTTGGTGCTCAACGACGAACGCATTCAGGTCGACAACCAGCGCAGCGTGGTCGTCGGCGGCATCGCCAGCCACGACCTGCGCGGCGAAGAACAGCACCTCACCCACGGCAATCGCCTCACCGAACTGAAACAGGACGACCACCTGCTGGTGCTCGGCGACCAGCACGTTCGCGTCAGCAGTCAGCGGCTTAACGCCACGCAGCAAATCCACCTCAGCGCCGGCCAGCAAGTGGTTATTGATGGCGGAGCGCACCTGACGGTCAAGGCCGGCGGGCATTGGCTGACGCTCGGGCCGGAAGGCATTTTCAGCAGCGTGGCAATTGTCGAGGGCGGCGCTCCAGCGACGACGATGCCGGCGGAGCCGCTGATACCGGGGGCGCTGCCGTTGCTTAAAGTGACGTTCGACCCGGCGCAGCAACGCCACGCACTGGTTGCAAACCGCAGCTCGCGGTGCCTGATTTGCGAGGCGGCCCAGGCATGACGCTCTTGACCTCTCTGCCCGCAGACCTGCCGTGGGGCAAACATCAGGCGTTGCTGTTGCTCGATGGCGCAACCGTCAGCGATTTGCCGCAACGCCTGAAACATCTGAGTCCCGGCGCCACCACGGTTGCCTTGTACGACTGCCCGTCCTTCACCGACTTGCGAGATATCTCGCCGGTTTTAGCCACCGTGCAATCAGTCGACGAGCCACTGCTGCAGTTCTATCTCCAGCACGCGCACGAGGAATGGGCCGTGCTGCTGTTCAGCGCGGATTCGGTGCACGCCGTGGCGCAGCACTTGCGCAAATTGCTGACCGTCGAGTTGCCCGAAGGGTTGCCAGTGTTCCTGCGTCTGGCCGACGCAGCCGTCGCCCGAGCCCTGTTCAGCAGCGGCGATCAGCGCTTGTTCGGGCCGCTTTCGGGCGTGGTAACAAGCGATGGCGTCGCGGCGGATTGGCAATATCACCCGCCTCGGTTGGCAGAGTGCCCCGACTTGCCAACGCCCTATCGCCTGAGCGCCGAACAGAATTCAGCGCTGGACCAGGCTGATCAGCGTCGTGTGCTGATCGAACTCGACGCGCATTTACTCAAACACTTCCCCGACTTCCATAGCGGCGCAACCGTGGCCCAACGCTGGCCAGTGCTTGAGCGACTGGGCGCCGAGGCCAGTTCCCTGGGCCTGAGCAGCCAATCCGAACTGTTCTATTACGCCAACGTCATGGCTTGGCTGAACGGTTCACCGCTCGAACAGCATTCGCACCTCAACCGATTGCTGCATACGCCTTCCCTGCAACCTATCGGTGAGCGTATCGCGCTGGCCGCCGACATGGCCCACGAATGGGCCAATCAACGAGGCCGCCCATGAACCACCCTGCCAATCTCGCCGCAGCGGCGGCGCCGAAAACTGCCATTGGCACGCCCGGCGCCTGCCCGTTGCGCCAGACCCATGTGCAGCTTTTGCCATTGCGCTACGGCCTCGTCGAAAAAAACCTCGATCCTGATAAGCCACTGAAGTTGCCTTACGCCCTCGAGACGCGGCCGCTGGGAATCCGTTTGCTACGCGATGGCTGGCTGTACGTAATCGACAGCGTCACCGGCCATCTCCACGAATATCGCGTACTCGACGGCTTGGTCAGCGCCCTGCTGCACAAGGGCGCCAAGGTGGTCGTCGATCAGCGCGCAGCCATCGAAGAGCGCCCGGCCCTGATCTTTTCACGGCGCAGCATGTTGCATGTGAGCTTCGCCGAGGTGCAATGGACTGCCGCCAAATGCGCCCAGGTCATCGACAGCCGCGAAGAGCGCGACCACTTCATGCAAGCCATCGACCTCGGCCCGGTGGATTGCGCAACCGGCGGCGAGCAATTGCTGACGGTTGAGCAAACGCAGCGCTGGCTGGCCGAGATTGCCGAGGCGCCGGCTCCGCCAGTGGAGAACGCAGAAAGCCCGGACGAACCGTCGCCGGACGCCGTGTTGCTGCCGACCGTGCAGGTCAGCGCTGTGCCCGAGCACGAACGCAAACCTTATCTTTGGGAACAACCTCAGCGTTTTCGTGAGGCGCACATCGGCGAGTTTCTCGGGCAGGTACGCCCGGCGTATCAGGACGACACGCTGTTCCTCGTGGTGCCGGACGACCTCGGTGTGTTGCGTGATCTGGCCGATTATCAAGACGTGCTGGTCGGCTGGGTCGACGACTGAACCAATGCTGATAACAACGAGCGCAACTATTTGCTGGCCTGCTACATCGAGTCCTTGAGCCAACTCAGCCCGGCCGACGTCGACAAGCTGTCCGAGGTCAGCAATGACCCTCGCGCAAAAGCCTTGTTCGCCGATCTGCAGCAGTTGCCGGAAGCGCAGCGCGAACAGACCCGCAAGACCTTGCTCGACTACCTGAACCGTGGCGGCAAAGTCGTCCCGCCCAGCGTTACTGCCACTCCTGAACTGGAGCAGATGCGTCGCGATGCCGTGGATCAGGCCTACGCAATGAACCGTTTCGACGGCCTCGCCCCCGACGCCACGGCGTACGGTCGCGCGAATGCTGAGGCGGACCTTCGTTACTACACGGGCGAGTATTTCGCGGCGTCACCAAGCGACTTCGTCGAGCGCCACTTGCAGACGCTGGTCAACCTCGGCAAGGACAACGATCTGCGCATCCGCAATCTGCTTGAGGGTTCGTTGTTCAGCGGTAAACGCGGGGTCAACGACTTCATCGACCGCGCCGCCATGGAAGATGAATTGTTCCAGTACCGCTTCGACATTGGCCGCTGGAATAATCTGCTCGAACGCATCACCGCCGACCGCACGATGCTGGTGTGCGCCGGACGCTACCACCGCTCGGCGTGGTATTACGACGCGCACGAACCAGCGCAGCTGGGCCAGGTGTTCAGCGCCGAATACGCCTGCCTCAAAGACATTTGTCGCAGCGATGAGGCGAGCGAAAAAATCCTCGGCTACCTGGAAAAACATCCGGAGCTGACCCGGCCGCTGTTCTACACGTTGCCGTGGCGCCTGCAACCGGAGCAAGCGGTGCAATACACGCTGTTGTTCAACGCCGGCATGGGCGTGTTCAACAACCTGCCGCGCTGGCTCGCCGAGCTGAAGAAAATCGAGCAACCGCACCTGCCGGCCCTCGACGATTTGCCCGAGCACACCCGCGCCGTCGCCGACGCGGCGCAACACAGCCTCAGCCCCGCGCTGAACATGGGCCTGAGCCGGGCACTGGAGGGGTTCAACCTCGCGGCGGAGAAAATCCCTGACCTCGACGAACTGTTCCAGCGCCTGCCCAAGGCGCTGTACATGCGACTGCTCGACGCGGCAAAAACCACCGGCGTGACCTTTACCGTCGCTACGGCGGCGGAACACGCAGCGCTGCAGACCAACCTCAAGGAAATACTCAGGGAGCGTGACTACCTGAAAACCCTGACCCGTGAACGCAACCAAATCACCCACAACAAAAACCGCCAGGGCCACAAGTCGCCACGGGCGGTGGAGTTGCAGGGCGAAATTGGCCGGGTGCGCGGGCAATTGACGCAACTCGAGGCGCGGTTGGCCGGCGCGCTCAGCCCGATCGCGGAACTGCCGGATCAATCGGTGCGGCTGTACGGGGCGACGCCGGCTCGCGCGGGGGTGACGCTGCTGTTTCCGCCAGAGCAGCAGACCGAGGTCAGGAGTTTACTGAAGAGTATCCGGATGGGGGTTAGCGCGGTGCCGAATGCGGGGTTGATTAGAAGCGAGGGGATGGGGTTGTTGGTGTTTTTGGTTCAGGGGGTGAATTTGGTTTCGGTCGTGAAAGAGACATTTGCCCAATCGCGGGATAAGCGTAAGTTGGCGCCGTTGGTTAGTTCAACTTTCGCAACTGGAGCGGCAGGGTTCGCAGCAGCGCAAAGTCTGGCTGATACGGCGTTGAAAGCACGGAGTGCGGATCTGGTCACCGGACTTCAACGTCACGCTTTGCACAGTGTTCATGTGCAGATGGGGAAAATGCATATCGGATTGGGTGGCTTTACCTACTTTTTGGGATTTCTTGCTTCGATGTTCAGCTTGAATAACCAGATTCAGAATTGGCAGCAGGCGATACGGAGCGGGAATAGCGCGACACAGCGAAGTGCGGCGCTTGCCACCCTGGGCGCCGGTGGTATGGCGACGGTAAATGCCTATGGGCTTAGTCACACCGTACACGCCACTTTCAAAGTCGTGACTGCACGGAGTGCCGAAGCGCGAATAGCTGCTTGGGCAGCCGCAGGTACTCGTCTATCTACCGTATTTTTCCGGTTCAACCTGGCCGGAGCGCTGTTCACGGTATTGGAACTGGGCGGTACTTGGCTTTACAACCGTTACAACATCAGCAACCACGATAAATGGCTTAAAACCACCCCATGGGGCCTGGATGCCGATGTGCGCGGCGACCACTCCTTAGATGAATACAAAAATTATCTGGCCTTCCTTGTTCATGCTCCTTATGTGCAACTCGGTCCGAACGACCATGACTCGTGGCTGAACAATCTGCTGTTAATGGCCAAGCCCAAAGATATTCATTTAGTGCTGCCAGGGGTCAAGCTCGATGACTTTCAGCCACCCTTGACTGGTCAACCCGCCCGACGTCTGGGAATCGGCGCTCACCGCATTTCAATTCCTCTACACAGTCGCGGCACACCCCGCGAACGCAAAGATGTCATCAGCAACGAAATAGCGAACAGTCTGCGCATTGTGGAAACCGGACCGGACCGGCTGGTGCTCTGCATGCAATGTCCACTGGACCCCGATGCCGAATTTACCCCCGCTTCCGAAATGCTGGAATTGACGGTCTGTCTACAGACCTTGAACCCCAACGGTGAGTGGGTTTCTCGCAATCGCGTCATTCGTCTAAATCCCCGTGAAGAAGGCCATTACCCTGTGTCGCCAACTAAAAATGTTAATGAGCCTCCCCCCATGTTGCTGGTTGAAACCCATTCGCTGGAGATGGCCGATCATGCCCACCAAGACTGATAGCCCGCTGCAGCCTGCCCACTCCAAAGCAGGAGATATGGAGCCATTCCTTGGGGGAAGAATCACTTATCTAGCCCCGTTGCCATTACCAACATCCATGCCGCCTCACGGTCCTCACATAGGGGAACTTAATGACGTGTACATGGATTTTGGGGTCGGATGGCCACAGATATTTTCCTGGCAAGTCATATTGGGAGGGCCATTCACAACATCATTTATGTTCATTGTTCTGTTCCCATTGTTTTGTTTTTGTTTTGGTCTTATATCGGGATACGACTGGCTCTACTCATGGGAATTTACCGTTGATGTTTTCTTTGCCGCTTCAGAAATCGGACTTTTAGCTGCTTTTTTTTCGTTGCTCATTTGCGTCTTAACATGGCACCACAACCACAAAAAACGCCTCACCATCTTCCCCACCCGCTTCAACCGCCAGCGCCGCGAAGTCTGCTTCAACCCCGAAGACGCCACCGAACCCGTCTTCGTCCCTTGGGAATCCCTATCCGCCTGGGTCATCGAGTCCCAAGGCGCCACCCAATACGGTATCCAGCGCCAATACGGCATGGGCATCGGTTTCCAGCATGGCGAAACCCTGACCAGCGTCGAATTCCCCTGCTTCGGCCTACCCATCGCCATCAGCCATTGGGAAGCGATTCGCGGGTACATGGAATATGAAATCAACGACCTCAAGACCATCCAGGACCCGCTAGACCTGCAAAACCCCGGCGACCCACCCCACGAAGGCCTGCACACCTTCCACAACGCTCGCGCGCGCATGCACCAACAAATCCGCGACGGCGAACGCAACCGGCTCTCGGGATTTTTCTGGTACCTGTACCACGTCATGACCCTGTGGACGATCCCCAACCACCTCACCGAGTGGGAAGTTCGCCGCATCCAGAAAATGGCGCCGCACGCCATGCCGGAAGTGATGCAGCAATGGTCGGAACCGCTGCCGAAAGAACAATGGACCAAACCCAGCGAGGAACTAAGGCGAATGAGCGAACAAGTGCGGCAACTACACAAACGCCAGCCTCGGCGGCCGATTACCGAGATTTTTGCTGAAGTGCGGCGGATGAATCCGTGCCGCAAACCCGGCGGATAAACACTTCCTTTGTGGCGAGGGGGCTTGCCCCCGTTGGGTCGCGAAGCGGCCCCGTTCTTTTATTCCAGCCCGCCGAATCATTTGAAGCACGACTGCTTCGCAGCCAAACGGGGGCAAGCCCCCTCGCCACAGGTGATGCGTGACCACATCCGCGGTGTTTGCCAGTAAACTCCCTCTCCTTTAGCCGCCCATGTTTACCCCCGCGGCCATCACTTTATTGTTTGCGGAGATTGCCTTGCGTCTGTTCCACACCTCCGACTGGCACCTTGGGCAGAACCTGCACGGCCAGGATCGCGATTTCGAGCACGGTTGTTTTCTCGAATGGCTGTTGCGCCAGCTGAAGCTGGACCAGCCCGACGTGTTGCTGATCGCTGGCGATATCTTTGACACGGTCAACCCGCCGGTCAAAGCCCAGGAACGCCTCTACGATTTCATCGTCGGCGCCCACGAACAGCAGCCGTCGCTGACCATCGTGATGATTGCCGGTAACCACGATTCCGGCTCGCGCATCGAACTGCCCGCGCCGTTGATGCGGCGCCTGCGCACTCACGCGCTGGGCCGGGTGTTGTGGCTGGATGACGGCCAACTTGATGCCGAGCGGCTGTTGCTGCCGCTGCCCGACGCCAGTGGCGACATTCGCGCCTGGTGCCTGGCGCTGCCGTTCCTGCGGCCGGCCGAGGTGACCGGCGCGCAGTTGGGCGACAACTATTTGCGCGGCATCGGGCAGGTCCACGAATGGCTGATCGCCGCAGCCAACGCCAAACGCACGCCGGGGCAGGCGCTGATCGCCATCAGCCACGCGCACATGGCCGGCGGTTCGGTCTCGGAAGACTCCGAGCGCAGCCTGATCATCGGCAATGCCGAAGCGCTGCCCGCCAGCCTGTTTGGCTCGACCATCAGCTACGTCGCGCTCGGGCATCTGCACAAACCGCAGAAGGTCAACGGTGAAGAACGCATCCGCTACAGCGGCTCGCCGATTCCGCTGTCGTTCTCCGAGATCAATTACCAGCACCAGATTCTCGACGTCAAACTCGACGGCGAAACCCTGCTCAGCGTCGAACCGAAACTGATCCCGCGCGCGGTCAATCTGCAGCGCATCGGCCCGGCACCGCTGGCCGAGATTCTGCTGCAACTGGCCGAGCTGCCGAACACTGATTTGCTCGAAGATCTGCAGCGCCAACCGTGGCTGGAAGTGCGCGTGCGCCTCGACGAGCCGCAACCCGATCTGCGTTATCAAGTGGAAACCGCGCTGCAAGGCAAAGCCGTGCGGCTGGTGCGGATTGCCGCTGAATACGCCGGCACCGGACGCAATGACGGCGCTGATGACAATGCCACGCTGATCGAACTGGACCAGCTCTCGCCGCAGGAATTGTTCAGCCGCGCGTGGCAGGACAACTACGGCAGCGAGGTTGACGAGCAAACCCTCAAGGACTTTGCCGAGCTGCTGCAAGACGTGCAAATGGAGCGCGAACAGCCATGAAAATTCTCGCGATCCGCTTGAAAAACCTCGCCTCGCTCGCCGGGCCGTTTGAAATCGACTTCACCGCCGAACCGCTGGCCAGCGCCGGATTGTTCGCGATCACCGGGCCGACCGGCGCCGGCAAAAGCACCTTGCTCGATGCCTTGTGCCTGGCGCTGTTCGGCGCCGTGCCGCGCCTGAACAACACCGGGCGCGACGCCAAAGTGCCGGACGCCGACGGCGAAATCGGCACCGGCGACCCGCGTACCTTGCTGCGCCGTGGCACCGGCGAAGGTTACGCGGAAGTCGATTTCGTCGGCATCGATGGCCGTCGCTATCGCGCGCGCTGGGAAGCCAATCGCGCTCGGGAAAAGGCTGGCGGCAAGTTGCAAGCCAGTCGCCAGAGCCTGCGCGATATCGATCAGGATCAGTTGCTGGCAAGTCAAAAAGGCGAGTACAAGACCCAGCTCGAAGCCGCGCTGGGCCTGAACTTCGAACAGTTCACCCGCGCCGTGCTGCTGGCCCAGAGTGAGTTCAGCGCGTTCCTCAAGGCTGACGACAACGACCGTAGCGAACTGCTGGAAAAACTCACCGACACCGCGCTTTACACGCGTTTGGGCCGGCGCGCGTTCGACAAGACCAAAGAGGCGCGTGAAGCGCACAAATTGCTCCAGGATCAGGCCACCGGTGTCACGCCGCTGGCGCCCGAGGCGCGCGCCGAACTGGATGAGCGCTTCAACGAAGCCCAGCAGCAACTCAAGCTCCAGCAAGCACAACTCAAGCAACTCGAAGAGCAACACACCTGGCTCAAACAGCTGCGCCAATTGCAGGAAGAACAGCAAAGCGCCGCCGAGCAATTGCACACGGCCCAGCAGCATTGGGAAGGCCTGGCCGGCGAACGTTTGAAGCTGACCCGGCTGGAGCAACTGGCACCGCAACGCCATCAATTTGCGCGCAAGACTGAACTGGTCGCGCAGCTCACGCCGCTGGCCGCGCAGATCCAGCAGCACACGCAGCAGCGACAGCAATTGACCGAGCGCCAGACTCAACTCGAGCAGAGCCTGAGCACCGCGCACATCGCGTTGACCGAGGCGCAAAACCAGCACGCGACAAATGCGCCGCTGCTGCGTCAGGCTTTTGAAGAGCAAAGCACCCTCGCCCGCCTGGTGCGCGAGACGAGTGCGAGCGCCGACCTCAAGCAGCAAGCCGAGCAGGCCTGCACGCAGGGCCAAACCACCATTCAAGCTTTGCTTGACCAGCAACAGCAGGTCGCCGAACGTTTGCAGCGCATTGGCGCGGAGCTTGCGCAAAGCGTGCATCTGGCGCCGCTCAGCGATGCCTGGAATGCTTACCGCGATCGCCTGCAACAACTGATGTTGATCGGCAATCGCCTGAACAAAGGTCAGGAAGAACTGGCCAATCTGGAGCAACGCGCGACGCAAGCTGCCGAAGCGCTGGCGGCGCAAAAGCAGAATCTGGAAGTGCTTTACAAAGAAGCCGGCGCCGAGCCGGAAGCCGTCGCCGAGCAAATCCAGCTGCTGAGCACCTTGCTGCAGGACAACCGCAAGCAACTGCGCGGCTTCGAAGAACTGACGCGCTTGTGGGCCAGTCAGCAAGAACTGGACAAGCGCGGTGCCGAGCTGCAACAGCGCCAACTCGCCGCCCAGCAGGAACGCGAACGCCTGACCCAGGACGGGGTGAAAACCAAGTCCGAACTGACCGTCGCCGAACAGACCCTGAACGTCACCCGCCAGTTGCTCGAACGCCAGCGCCTGGCCCGCAGCGAAAGTGTCGAGGAACTGCGCGCGCAGTTGCAGGACGATCAGCCGTGCCCGGTTTGTGGCAGCCCCGAGCATCCATATCACCAGCCCGAAGCGCTGCTGCAAAGCCTCGGCCGGCATGACGAAAGTGAGCTGACCAACGCGCAGCAAGCGGTCGATGTGCTGAAGGAAAAACTCACCGAGCTGCGCGCCGAAGTCGGCGGTTTGATCGCCCAGCAGAAAGAGTTGCTGCAACAGCAGGAACAGCTCGCCAGCCAGCAACAGAGCCTGACGCCGAGCCTCGAAGCGCACCCGCTGTCCGCGCAGTTGCTCAATCAGGACGCGGCCAAACGCAACGCCTGGCTCGCGCAACAAAACAGTCAACTGAACCAGAGCATCAGCCAGGACGAACAGCGCCAAAGCGCCCTGCTCACGTTGCAACAAGACGCCGCGCGCCTTGCGCAGCAACTGCGCAACGCCGAGACCGCCAGCCAGCAAGCCGCGCAACACCTGAGCAATCAGCAACAGGCGTTGGGCAACAACCGCCAGCGCCTCGACGAAGAACTGACGGCGTTCAGCACGCTGCTACCGGCCGATACGCTGGAAGCCCTGCGCAACGAGCCGGCCGCGACGTTCATGCAGCTGGACCAGCAAATCGCCCAGCGCTTGCAGCAACTTGAGCAGCAGCGCGACGAACTCGGCGAACAGCAGCAGCGCCAACAGACGCTGGAAAAAGAACAGGATCGCCAGCAGACCCGCGCGCAACACCTGCAAACCGTGCAGCAGCAGTTCAACGTACTGGCCGAACAGCAACAGACTGGCGAGCACAAACTCGCACAATTGCTCGGCGAACATGCCAGCGCTGAGCAGTGGCAGCAGCAACTCGATCAGGCGGTCGAACAGGCTCGCGCAGCGGAATCCGCGGCCAATCAGGAGCTGCAAAGCGTGCGCACGGCGCTGGTGCAATTGGCCGCCGAACTCAAGGCGCAGCAACAGCGTTCGCAAGCGCTGGAAACTGAGGATCGCGAGCTCAGCAGCAAAATTGCCGACTGGCGCGCGCAGCATCCGCAGCTAGATGACGGTGGTCTCGAAGAATTGCTGAGCGTTGACGATCAGCAGGTCAGTGAGTTGCGGCAGTTGTTGCAAAGCAGCGAAAAAGCCATCGAACAAGCCAAGGTGTTGCTGGAGGAACGCGACAAGCGTCTGCTCCAGCATCAGGCGCAGCACAACGGCAACCTCGACGCCGAACAATTGGCGAGCGCGTTGGCGGAACTGCAAAACCAGTTCAGCGTCATTGAGCACCGATGCGCCGAATTGCGTGCCGAGCAGGCTGAAGATCAGCGCCGGCAAAATGCCAATCAGGCCCTGGCGCAGCAGATCGCCGATGCCAATACCGAGTACCAGCGCTGGGCGCGTTTGAGTGCGCTGATCGGCTCGGCGACTGGCGACATCTTCCGCAAGATCGCTCAGGCTTACAACCTCGACTTGCTGGTGCATCACGCCAACGTGCAATTGCGCCAACTGGTGCGACGCTATCGTCTGAAACGCGGCGGCAGCATGCTCGGCTTGCTGGTGATGGACACGGAAATGGGCGACGAATTGCGCTCGGTGCATTCGTTGTCGGGCGGCGAAACGTTCCTCGTGTCGTTGGCCCTGGCGCTCGGTCTGGCGTCGATGGCGTCGAGCACGTTGAAAATCGAATCGCTGTTTATCGACGAAGGTTTCGGCAGCCTCGATCCGGAATCGCTGCAACTGGCAATGGACGCGCTCGACGGTTTGCAGGCGCAGGGGCGCAAGGTCGCGGTGATTTCCCACGTGCAGGAAATGCATGAACGGATTCCGGTGCAGATTCAGGTCCGCCGCCAAGGCAATGGCTTGAGCACGCTGGAGGTCAAATGACCACGCTGTATTCTTTCCGCCGCTGCCCCTACGCGATGCGCGCCCGCATGGCGCTGCGTTATTGCGCGGTTGAGGTGCAAATTGTCGAAGTCAGCCTGAAAGCCAAACCGGCCGAGATGCTGGCGTTGTCGAGCAAAGGCACGGTGCCGGTGCTGGCGGTGGATGGTCGGGTGATTGATGAAAGCCTGGCGATCATGCACTGGGCGTTGGCGCAGAACGATCCTGAGGACTGGTTACTCGCAGGTGATGCGGTCGGGCAGCAACGGATCGCGGCGCTGATCGAGGAAAATGATCAAGTGTTCAAGGTGCATTTGAATCGCTATAAATACGCCGAGCGGTATCCCGAGCAGCCGATGGAAACGTATCGGGCCGAAGGCGAGGTGTTTTTGCGCACGCTTGATGAGTTGCTGAGAGGTCGGGATTACTTGCTGGCCGCGCATCCGAGCCTGGCGGATGTGGCGCTGCTGCCCTTCGTGCGGCAGTTTGCGCATGTCGATCGGGAATGGTTTGCGCAGACGCCGTATGCGCGATTGCAGGCCTGGCTGCAACAGTTCCTCGACTCGGAACTGTTCACCGCCATTATGAAAAAATGACCGCGTACCCGCAGGAGCGAGGCTTGCTCGCGATGACATTCTCAAGGACGCCATCGCGGGCAAGCCATGCTCCTACAGCGTCGTGAATGCGGGTGCTCAAGCCAACACCGAGCACATCCCCAGCGTCGAGCAATCGACCTGGAACGGCCCGAGAAACTCGGCGCTGCGCTTGATCGGCGGATTCCCCACCAGCAGGCCCAAGGCCTTGGCGGTCTGAATATTGTGCGCAATGTTGTGATTGCATTCGATGGCCCGCGCCACCGAACCTGCCGAGCCCTGCCCGATCCCCAGTAACGAAGCGCCATTGGTCATGAACGCCAGAAAGGCAATGACCCAGAGTTTGTGCCCTTTCATGCGCCGACGACTCCCGCGATGTCTGCGCGATCGACCACCACATTTTGTTGGGCGCGGTGTTCGAACTGGACGCCCGGATAGGCGACTTCAATCGGTGCCTGACGGTCGTGCTGCGTTTGCGGCGAGAGGCTGATGACGAGGACCATGGCCACGTAGAGACCGATGGCCAGGTAGGCGCCGTGTTTGGCGGAAGTGATGATTGCGTGGGCCATGGTGTTCTCCGTGGGCATGTTTCAGTGCCGACAGAATCGATCAAAAAAACTGTGCTCACCACTCAGGGTTTTCCATAGTGACCATCAACCTGGTTGATCATTAAAAGCGTCTATATCGCCGCTGAACCAAGCCTATGAAGCAGGAAAACGCACACGCGTAGGCGCTGCCGAAGGCTGCGATCTTTTGCTGATAAAAGTCAAAAGATCACAGCCTTCGGCAGCGCCTATAGGCAACGTTCAGTAGATTTCAGGCTTGAGTTTTGTGGTCCAAAGCGGCGTAGAAGTTAGCGCTTTGTTGCAGGTATTTTTGCGTGTAGCTCTGGGTGTGGGATTTTTTGCTGCTGATCTCAGTGTTGGCACTGGCTGGCAGGGCAACGGTGGCAGAGATAGCGGATGCGGCGATGATGGAGAAGAGATTGAAGTTCATGGCGGTATTCCTCGGAGTCAGTTGGCTTGCTTGCCTGGTTAGGCCGTGAAGCAAACTTAACGCCGGAGGCTCCGCACCTTGAAATGTTTTGTAACAGTAGCCGTTATCAGTCTGATTAATACTAGAGCGCAGGCCCCGCCAACCGGGGCCTGCGGCGTATTGACGCACCGGTTGACGAGCCTGTTAGCGAACCAAAAACTTCAAATCGCTCGGCGCATCCATCGGCAGTTTCTGCACGGTTTTGCCCAACAGACCGGTTTTGGCATCGCGCTCGACCACAACAATCTGATTACTTTTCTGATTGGCGATCAGCAGGAATTTGCCACTCGGGTCGAGGCTGAACTCACGCGGGTGGTCGCCTTCCACGGAACGGCGTTGCACTTCCTTGAGCTGCGCGGTCGCCGGGTCGATGGCGAACACCAGCAACTGATTCGCGGTGCCACGGTTGCTGACGTAGAGGAACTTGCCGTCCTTGGAAGCGTGCAGTGCCGCGCCGGCCTTGTCGGCAGTCGGCTGCCCCGCCGCCAAGTCAACCAGTTGAGTTTGCTTGAGCGTGCCGTCCTGATAATCGAACACGGCCACCTGAGCGCTCATTTCCATGGTCAGCCAGGCGTGTTTGCCATCGGCGCTGAACAGCAAATGCCGCGGACCGCTGCCTGCTGGCAATGACACCGAGGGCGGATTGGCCGGGGTCAGTGGCAGCTGCGGATTGGCCTTGGGATCGAAGTGATAGACAAAAATCTTGTCTGCGCCCAAGTCGTTGGAGAACACGTATTTGCCATCCGGCGAAGAAATCGTCGAATGCACGTGCGCCGACATCTGGCGCTCGGGATTGACCCGGCTCGACGGATGACTGCTCAGTTGCATCACGGGTTTGAGCTGGCCGTCGGCGTCTACCGGGACCACCGCGAGGGTGCCGCCCGGGTCTTCGACCACTGAATAGTTGCTGACAAACAGGTGGCTGCCGTCGCCGCTGTGGCTCGAGTGCGTTGGCTCGTTGCCAAGGCTTTGCACTTGATTGATCAGCTTCAGTTCGAAGGTCTTGGGGTCGAGCGCATAGCTGCTGACCTTGCCGACCGGGTCCGCCTGTCCGGGGCCATTTTCGTTGACCACGAACACCCGTTGCAGGTCTTTGGAAACGGTCAGCCACGACGGGTTTTCAGTCTTGATCACTTGCAGCGGCTTGGCGCCGATCTGGCCAGTGGCGCTGTCGAAGTTCAGGCGATAAATCCCCTGACTCTGCCCGGCCGTGTAGGAGCCGACCAGCAATTGATAATCGTCGGCGCTGGCCAGTGGCACGCCCATGGCGCCGACGCTGCCGGCCATCAACAGTGGCCAGAAATTACGCATCTTCATGCTCTTCTTCCTCATCGTCATGACCGCCGATAGCGGCCATGCACACCAGCCGGTGCTCGCCGGAATCACCGGTGATCAACCAGCTCTGCAGGGTTGGATCGAATGTCGCGGCGTCGATTTGGACCTTGGTGAATTCCCAACGTTTCAATGCTCGACCGTCCATGCACTCGATGTGCAGGTTGTTCTCGTCATCGAGGGAGGAATCAAAGGCGTGCAAGCCGTCGATTTCCAGCATGTCGCAGTTTTCGAGGGCGTTGAGCAAAGTGTCGGTAACGGCAGTCATGGCAATCAGTCATTTGGATGGAAAGCCGCAATGATAGCTCAATGTGGGAGCAGGCCCGAGCCAGACAACCCACTTCCATCGAGCCATGAACAAAAGTGGGAGCGAGCTTGCTCGCGATGACGGCAGCACAGTCAACATTGCAGTGACTGACAGGCCGCTATCGCGAGCAAGCTCGCTCCCACAGGGGGTGCTGCTCGGCGGTTACAACGCGTCGCGCGACGGTTTGCCGTCCACCAGCCGTTGAATGCGCAGCGGGTTGGCGTTTTTCAGCGGTTCCGGCAGCAAGCTGTCGGGGTAGTTCTGGAAGCACACCGGGCGCAGGAAACGATCGATGGCCAAGGTGCCGACCGAGGTGCCGCGCGCATCGGAAGTGGCCGGATACGGCCCGCCATGCACCATCGAATCGCAGACTTCAACGCCGGTCGGATAACCGTTAAGCAAGATCCGCCCGACTTTCTGTTCCAGCAACGCGGTCAGTTCGCCGAACTGCTCGAAGTCGGCCGGTTCGCCAATGATCGTCGCAGTCAGTTGCCCGTGCAGACCGTTCAACGCAGCGCTGAGTTGCGCCTGGTCCGCGACTTCGACAAACACCGTGGTCGGGCCAAAGACTTCTTCCTGCAACACTTCGTCGCCATTGATCAACAAACTGACGTCAGCCTTGAACAGCTGCGGCTGCGCTTGATTGCCTTGCTGCGCGCTGCCCGCCAGATGTTCGATGGCCGAATGCGCGAGGAGTTTTTCCAAGCCTTTGCCATAGCTGCCCAACGTGCCGGCATTGAGCATGGTTTGCGCCGGTTGCTCAGCAATTAACGCAGCGACTTGCTGGACGAACGCGCTGAACTGCGGCGAACGAATCCCGATCACCAGCCCTGGATTGGTACAGAATTGCCCGCAGCCCTGCACCACCGAGGCGGTCAGGTCACGCGCAACGGTTTCTGCGCGTGCTTGCAGCGCTTGCGGCAACACGATGACCGGGTTGATGCTCGACATCTCGGCGAACACCGGAATCGGCTGCGCACGGGCGGCGGCCATGTCGCACAACGCGCGACCGCCCTTCAGCGAACCGGTGAAACCCACCGCTTGAATCGCCGGATGCTTGACCAGCGCTTCGCCGACCCCGCCGCCGAAGATCATGTTGAACACGCCGGCCGGCATCTCGGTTTTTTCTGCAGCACGAATGATCGCGTCGGCGACCCATTCGGCGGTGGCCATGTGGCCGCTGTGGGCCTTGAACACCACAGGGCAACCGGCGGCAAGTGCCGAAGCGGTGTCGCCGCCGGCGGTGGAGAACGCCAACGGGAAGTTACTCGCGCCGAACACGGCTACCGGACCGAGGCCGATGCGGTATTGGCGCAGGTCCGGGCGTGGCAGCGGTTGGCGGTCGGGCAACGCCTGATCGATCCGCGCGCCATAGAAGTCGCCGCGCCGCAGGACTTTGGCGAACAAACGCATCTGCCCGCTGGTACGACCGCGTTCGCCTTGAATGCGCCCGGCGGGCAATGCGGTTTCGCGGCACACCACGGCGACGAAGTCATCGCCCAAGGCGTCCAGTTCGTCGGCAATCGCGTCAAGAAATTGCGCGCGGCGCTCGGCGCTGAGGCTGCGATAAGCCGGATAAGCGCTGGCGGCAGCCTTGGCGGCGGCGTCGACTTCTTCCGGGGTGGCCTGGTAGAAATCACCCGGCAGGTTCTCGCCCGTGGTGGCATCGACGCTTTGCAGTTTGAGGCCGCCGGCCGCACTACGCTGGCCGCCGATGTAGTTGTGGCCAAGGATCTGGGTCATGAAAATCTCCTTAAAGGGTGCCGACGGTGCCGGGTTCGAATGCCGCTGCCACCGGCGCAATGCCGTTGATCAAAGGCGCGCCGAATTCGGCCTGGCTGATTTCAAACACATCACCCGGTTGGGTGCGGATGCCATCGGCGAAAGACAGGGTCGCGGTGCCGAAGAAGTGAATGTGCACATCTCCCGGGCGCAGGAACTGGCTGTACTTGAAGTGGTGATACTCGAGGTTCGCCAAGCTGTGGCACATATTGGCCTCGCCGCTGAGGAACTCGTTCTGCCACAGCACTTCACCGTCGCGCAGGATGCGACTGGTGCCTGCCAAGTGTTGGGGTAGCTCACCGACGCGAAGTTCCGGACCATAACTGCAACTGCGCAATTTGGAGTGGGCCAGATAGAGGTAATTCTTGCGTTCCATGACGTGATCGGAAAACTCGTTGCCCACCGCATAACCGAGTCGATACGGCTTGCCGTCGTGGCCGATGACGTACAGACCGCTGAGCTCGGGCTCTTCACCGGCGTCTTCGGCAAACGGTGGCAGCGGGAACGATTGGCCCGGGCGCACGACGATGCTGCCGTCGCCCTTGTAGAACCATTCCGGTTGCACGCCCGCCTCGCCCGCCGCCGGTTTACCGCCCTCGACGCCCCACTTGAAGATACGCATGGTGTCGGTCATTGCGGCTTCATCGCCGACTTGCTGGTGCATTTTGTCGCGCGCCGAGGCGCTGCCCAAATGGGTCAGACCGGTGCCGCTGACCAGCATGTGCGCCGGGTCCGGGTGATCCAGCGGCGGCAGAATGCGCAAGTTGGCCAGCAGCTCTGGATAGTCGTGGCTGCTGCCCAAACCGTGGGTTTGCACTTGTTGCTGAAGATTGACTCCGGCCTCGATCGCGGCCAGCGCCAGGTCACGCACGGTGCGCGCATCTTGCACTTCGCGGATCAAAGCGCCTTCAACCACGCCAACCCGGCGCTCGCCGTTACTTAACTCGAATTGAACTAAACGCATGAAATTCTCCCGTAAACAAATCTCGTATATGGCGCTGAACCCTGTGGGAGCGAGCTTGCTCGCGATTGCGGGCTGCCAGTCGACATCAATGCTGAATATTCAGCCGCCATCGCGAGCAAGCTCGCTCCCACAGTGGATATGGGTGATGGCTCAAGTACGCGTCGCACCCCGGGCGCTGGCGGCAAACTGATCGGCGGGCAGCACGTGCTTGCGCTCGAGCAAACGGTAAACCACGCCCGTCAGTACCAACCCGAACACCATCACCGCAGACAGGAAATACAAACCCGAGGCCAAATTGCCGGTGTATTCCTTCAGCGCACCAATCACGAATGGCCCGATGTAGCCGCCGAGGTTGCCGACCGAGTTGATCAAGGCAATCCCCGCCGCCGCACTGGCCCCGGCGAAGAACCGGCCCGGCAAGGTCCAGAACACTGCGGTGCAGGAAAACAGCGCAAACGCCACCAGACACAGCGCCGCCAATTGTGCGACCGGCAAGGTCAGCCAGGCACTCAGGAACAAACCAATCGCACCCAGCACATAAAGCACCGCCAAGTGGCCGTAGCGATCATTCAAACGGTCGGAACTGCGCGGAATGATCAGCAAACCGATGATCCCGAAAATGTACGGCACCGAAGACACGAAACCCGTGGTCAGGTCGCTGCCGCCGAACTGTTTGATCAAGGTCGGCAGCCACAGGCCCAAACCATAAATGCTCAAAGTGACCGGCAGATAAAACAGCGCCAGCAGCAGAACGCGCTTGTCTTTCAGCGCATGCAACGGGTTGCCGTGACGGGTCTGGCCGTATTCGGCGAGGTCTTTTTTCAGCTCGCCGGTCAGCCAGTCCTTCTCGGCCTGGTCCATCCATTTCACCTGTTGCGGACCGTCCGGCAACCAGCGCAGTACTGGCCAGGTCAGCAGGATCGCTGGCGTGCCGATGACGATAAACAGCCATTGCCAGCCGTGCAGCCCAAGGGTGCCGTCCATGCCGAGCAAACCGCCGGACACCGGCCCGGTGATCATCATCGCGATCGGCTGCGAAAGGATGAACAAACCGAGGATTTTGCCGCGATGACGCACTGGGAACCATTGGGTGATGTAGTAGAGAACGCCCGGGAAGAACCCGGCCTCAGCAGCGCCGAGCAAAAAGCGCATGACGTAGAAACTGTGCGGCCCCTGGACGAACGCCATGCCGATGGTGATAGCGCCCCAGGTGACCATGATTCGCGCGAACCAGCGCCGCGCGCCGAAGCGTTCGAGCATCAGGTTGCTGGGAATTTCCAACAGGAAGTAGCCAATGAAAAACAGCCCGGCGCCGAGGCCATAAGCCGCATCGCCGATGCCGATGTCGGCGCCCATGTGCAGCTTGGCGAAGCCGACGGCGGAGCGATCCACATAGGCGATCAGGTACAGCAAGATCAGGAAGGGAATCAGTTTCAGCGTGATGCGACGAATAAGCCGCAATTCCTGGCTCATGAGATCGGTCTCCGATTGTTGTTGTTATAGAACCTCGGGGGACGCCTCTCGCGGAAAACCGCCAGGGCCATCCCTCCGTTGAGCGAGACTATATAGTAATACTATTTAAGCTAACAACACTTCCAAATCCGCAGATTTGCGCTTATGTTAAGCGTCAGCTCGAACAATATAGTCATACAATAAGAGAATCGATCATGGCTGATAAGAAACCCACCCTGCGCTCCGCCCAATGGTTTGGCACCGCCGACAAGAACGGCTTCATGTACCGCAGCTGGATGAAGAATCAGGGCATCGCCGACCATCAGTTCCACGGCAAGCCGATCATCGGCATATGCAACACTTGGTCGGAATTGACCCCGTGCAACGCGCACTTTCGGCAGATCGCCGAGCACGTCAAACGCGGGGTGATCGAGGCCGGTGGCTGGCCGGTCGAGTTTCCAGTGTTCTCCAACGGTGAATCGAACCTGCGCCCCACCGCCATGTTCACCCGCAACCTGACGAGCATGGACGTCGAAGAAGCCATTCGCGGCAACCCGATCGACGGCGTGGTGCTGCTGACCGGTTGCGACAAAACCACTCCGGCATTGCTGATGGGCGCCGCCAGTTGCGACGTCCCGGCGATCGTTGTCACTGGCGGGCCGATGCTCAACGGCAAGCACAAGGGCCAGGACATCGGCTCGGGCACGGTGGTCTGGCAGCTCAGTGAGCAAGTAAAAGCAGGCACGATCACCCTCGACGATTTCCTCGCGGCCGAGGGCGGCATGTCGCGTTCGGCCGGCACCTGCAACACCATGGGCACCGCGTCGACCATGGCCTGCATGGCCGAAGCACTCGGCACTTCCCTGCCGCACAACGCGGCGATTCCGGCAGTGGATGCGCGCCGTTATGTGTTGGCGCACATGTCCGGCATGCGCGCGGTGGAGATGGTTCGCGAAGACTTGCGGCTGTCGAAAATCCTCACTAAAGAAGCTTTTGAAAATGCGATTCGGGTCAACGCAGCGATTGGCGGTTCGACCAACGCGGTGATTCACTTGAAAGCCATCGCCGGGCGCATTGGCGTCGAGCTGGACCTGGACGACTGGACGCGCATCGGTCGCGGCATGCCGACCATCGTCGACCTGCAACCGTCCGGGCGTTTCCTGATGGAAGAGTTCTACTATGCGGGCGGTTTGCCGGCGGTGCTGCGTCGTCTCGGCGAGGCCAACCTGATTCCGAATCCAGACGCGTTGACCGTCAACGGCAAGACCCTCGGCGAGAACACCAAGGACGCGCCGATTTACGGTCAGGACGAAGTGATTCGCACCCTCGACAATCCGATCCGCGCTGACGGCGGCATCTGCGTGTTGCGCGGCAATCTGGCGCCACTCGGCGCTGTGCTGAAACCGTCCGCCGCCACCGCCGAACTGATGCAGCATCGCGGACGTGCGGTGGTGTTCGAGAACTTCGACATGTACAAGGCGCGGATCAACGACCCGGAACTGGACGTTGATGCCAACTCGATTCTGGTCATGAAAAACTGCGGGCCGAAGGGTTATCCGGGCATGGCTGAAGTCGGCAACATGGGGCTGCCGGCCAAGTTGCTCGCGCAGGGTGTGACCGACATGGTGCGGATTTCCGATGCGCGCATGAGCGGCACGGCGTATGGCACGGTGGTTTTGCACGTTGCCCCGGAAGCCGCGGCCGGCGGGCCTTTGGCGGTGGTGCAGGAAGGCGATTTCATTGAGCTCGATTGCGCCACCGGGCGTTTGCACCTGGACATTCCGGACGCCGAACTGGCGGCGCGGATGGCCGATCTGCAACCGCCGCAGCAGATGATCGTCGGTGGCTATCGTCAGTTGTACGTCGACCACGTGCTGCAAGCGGATCAGGGCTGCGACTTCGACTTCCTGGTCGGTTGCCGCGGCTCCGAAGTGCCGCGCCACTCGCACTGATCCCACCGCCCTCTGTGGGACCGAACCTGTGTGGCGAGGGGGCTTGCCCCCGTTCGATTGCGCAGCAGTCGTGAATCAGTCGCCGCGGACTCATTGGCAGTTGCCGCGGCTGATTCAGCGGGCTTCGCTCCCCGACGGGGGCAAGCCCCCTCGCCACAAAAGCTTTGCTCCTGCACAAGTCCTGCTCTGGCGACCGTCCTCGCCCGCGCCTGCTATCATGCGCCCCACCCCCCCATCGCCCAGGATCGCGCCGTTCCCCATGGATTACCGCAAACCCTCTGATCGCAAAAGCATGCACTCGCGCATCGTCCAGGAATTGGGCATGCAGATCGTCTCCGGACGCTTCAAGCCCGACGACAAACTGCCCGCCGAAGCCTTGTTGTGCGAAGAGTACGCGGTCAGCCGGCCGGTATTGCGCGAAGCCACGCGGGTGTTGGTCGCCAAAGGTCTGGTGTATTCCCGTCCGCGCGTCGGCACGGTGGTCAAGGCGCGCAAGGAATGGCACATGCTCGACCCGGACGTGTTGCATTGGTTGATGCAAAGCAGTCCGCAGAATGAATTTTTCGGCTTGTTGACCAGCGTGCGCAGCATCATCGAACCGGCCGCCGCCGCGCTCGCCGCGCAATACGCCACCGACGCCGACATCGCCTCGATCGGCGAAGCCTACCAACGCATGGAGGCCGCGCCGACCCCGGAAGCCTTGCTGCAACCGGACCTGGACTTCCACAGCCGCATCGCCGATGCGACCCACAACGACTTGCTGGCCAACCTGTGCAACATGCTCGGTGTCGCCATCGCCGAGGCGTTGAAGCATTCCAACCAGCGGCCGAACCTGCATGAGCTGGCGCTGCCACGGCACAAGGCGATCCTGACCGCCATCGAAAACCGCGATGCCCTCGGCGCACGACACGCGACACTGGTGCAACTCGACGACGCCCGCAGTGCGCTGGACGTGGTGCTGGGCGGCGATCCACCGAACCACCACTAGACCCAATGCAGGGTTTCGGGGAAATTCGACAATGTGCGGTATCTATATACCGCACGGCTGATTTATTCAGGCGTTAGGGTTCAGGCATCAGCCATGCAAAGGATTGCATCATGCCAACCACAACATTGCCCGCTGCGACGGGCCATTACGCAAACCTGATCGCGCAAACCATCAGCGAACGGTTCAACAGCCGCCCGACCTTGCGTTCAGTCACCGCCAGCCTGCTCAAGGACGATTTGCTGGAAAAATACCCGCTGCTGGATTTCGATCCGCACCTCACCCGCCTCGCCCAACCGGACCCTGAAGGTGGCTGGCGCCTGACGTTACTGCTTGATGTGGTGCTCTCATATCTGGCCAGCGGCACACCGCCGGCGCTCAACGAGCAATTCGGCCGTGCCTGCTACCTGACCAACGACGGAACCAGACACCTTAAGCAAGACAGCACCAGCCACCGCGAGCCCGACATGCAACTGATCGCCGGGCTCATCCGCGAGTTGCCGGCGATTGTTTTCGTCGGTTTTCAACAAGCACTGAGTGATTACTGGAACGAACCGGTGGATGCCGGCGTCAGTCGCTGGCAATGGGTGGGGGATTTACTGAACGGCACGCTGAAAACATCAGCGATCCGCCACGCCGCGCTTAACGCCCAGCACGCCGACATTGTGAGTGAACTGTGCCGTCATCCCGACAAACAGCAACGCCTCGAAGCACCTCCACCGGTGGGCACCCTTCAGGCTTGTGTCATCGAAACAACCCTGCACGTGGGCGAGGTTTCAATCAACCTGCAAAGCCCCGACATACTGGTTATTTGCGGTGAAAGCGTATTGCTGTGCGCAGTGACCGGCAGCATCGAATCATTCCCTTCGGTGGCAGCGTTCGGTCAAGCGTGGGGCGAGCGGTTTGAGCAGACTTTCATGGCCGACAGTGTCGCGTGGAAACGCTATGAGCCCGACGGCAATATCTTCGACACCCAGGCCGCCCTGCTGCTGAACCAGCAACTGGAGGACCTCGCCGCGCTGAAGCTTCCGGCCGGCCAGCGCCTTGCACAACTGGAAAAACGCTTCGCGGCAATCACCGACGTCGCAGCGTTGTTCATCGATGATCAAACCCCCGACGCGCACACCTCACTGCGCTTTCAACACATTCAGTCCGCCATTCCGCAGTGGCTGCAAACCGCCAACGCCGTAGATCGCATGGCTTACCGCAAGCATGTGCTAAGCCTCGCCGGGATCAAGCAAAAGACCGGCGGGCGCAGCTTTCAGACCGGCATCGACGACCTCCACACGTTCGCCAAAAAAGCGCTGCAGCAACAGATGCTCGAGGATCAGCCGCTGGCGCCGGGTTATGACGCCGACCAACTGGAGCTGACGTTTCATGTGCCGGTCGGTGATTTGGGCAGCGGTTATCTGCAACCGGTGAAAATGACCCTGACACAACTGGCGATCCGCAATCTTGCCGGGCGCCCCAACGGCCGGATGACGATTCGGCATACCGGCGGGCAGCTGATTCAGGACTGGACCACGCAAGCCTATGTGCTGGATCTGGTTACTCGCGTCGATGTCGGCAAACACTACCCCGAACTGATTCGTAGCCAATTGTTGGGCGATACCCCGCAGGCGCAGGAACGTGCGCGGCTGTTCGGACTGGAGCTCTCGGTGCATCTGCCGATGCTGGCGCTGGAACAATCGATCAAATCCGAGCAGGGCTTCACCCGTCAGGGTTATCGCTACGTCGAAGCGCTGATGCACGGCACGCAAGCGGAACGGTCGGCCGATGGCCAGCAAGTCGTCCTGCGACCGCTGGCCTTCCAACGCAAAGCAGGCGCTGCGCCTGATGCGGTGAGCAACATGTTCATCATCGAGCCGCACGATCTGAATGCCGACGGCCCGCGCATTCTCTACCGGCCGATGTACTCGCCGGCGCTGCAGCAATATTCCAGCCGCCAGCAACTGCTGAGCGCCATCGCCCAAAGCGGTCCCGTGCAAACCAGCGTGCTCACCTGGCTGACCGACCGCGCGCGGCCGATCTACGAGCATAACGGCTTCAACGAGCCGCACATTGTGCACATGCACCTTGGCGATGAATTCAGCCGCCCGGACAAACCGCAACCGGCAATGCTTGCCGATGACCAAGCCGCAGAATGGCTTGCTGCGCTGGCAAACGGTCAGTTGCTGAATCGGCTGTTCAGCAGCAACGCCCAAGCGTTGATCGAGCTGGCCGATCGCCAATCGGTGTCCAACGCCGAGAGTCGCTGGGCGAGCATTCTCGAAGGCGCATGGCTGCTGTTCAACAACCTGATCCTGCCGTTGTTACGCGGGCCGGCCATGCTGGTGGGCTGGATGCTGCAACTCACCCACAGCCTGATCGAAGACCTTCCGGCGCTTGACGGCGATGATCTGAATGCGCGTGAACAGGCCTGGGTTGATGTGCTGATCAACCTTGGCTTGGTGCTGCTGCACGTCGCGCAAAACCGTGGCGAAAGCGCATTGCTCTCCAGCGATTCACGCGAATCTGCGGTCGCCCTCGCGCCGCTTCGGCGCTCGGCGCAATCACCGGTGATTGCCGGCGCTGCCATCACCGAATTGGCGCCGGGCCTGGCTTCCGAACCACCCGGCAGCGGGCGTACTTTGCTGGATTTCAACCTGTCGACCGCACGCGATTCAGCGTCGGCGCGCCTGTTCGGACAACTCAAAGAGGTGCGCGTGCCTTGGCCGACTGTGTTGCCGCAACCAATCGCCATCGGCCCCTTTGCCGGCCTGTACCGAATCGACAACAAATGGTACGCCACCCTCGCCGGCCTGTTGTTTCGCGTGCGTATCGTGCCGGGTTTCGGCGAGGTATTTCTGGTCCATCCGGAACACGCCGATCACCCCGGGATCAAGCTCAAATCCAATGGCAAAGGCGACTGGACGCTGGACCGGGGCCTGCAACTGGTCGGTGGCGGACGCAAAGGAAGGATCGCCGCCGAGCGGGAAAAACGCCGCCAACGCATCGCCGAACTCGAGCTGAACTATCAAGCGTTTGTCGAGCAACAGGAACGCGTGCAAAAGCGCATCGATATCGCCGAAAACATCTTCCACGCCAAAGAAGCGAACCCTGCCAGCACGGAGCAGGAGCGCGCTACGGCCCGGGAACGATTTGTCGTCGAGATGGACAAGCAA
Organism: Pseudomonas prosekii; assembly: GCF_900105155.1. Lineage (NCBI taxonomy): Bacteria > Pseudomonadati > Pseudomonadota > Gammaproteobacteria > Pseudomonadales > Pseudomonadaceae > Pseudomonas > Pseudomonas prosekii. The sequence goes on along the minus strand of NZ_LT629762.1, from coordinate 5,575,712 downwards.
ACGCAGAACTACGTCGCCCTGATTGCCGAAATGCGTGAGGCAAGCACGTTGACGGATGTGCCCGTAGATCAGTCGAATATCGCCATTCAGCTGAGCAACATCATCAGGAATCTTCGTAAAAGAGTGGTGATGGCTGACCTCGAACGAGCCGCTTCCGCGCGCAACTACAGTGAATTTATCGGGGGTGAACAGCACATCTACCAAGCCTTGAAAGCAGATGGCGATGGGGTGATGCAGCGGTATTTCAAGTTCATGCAACAAACCGGCGAAATCAACGAAACCATGATTGCGTGCTACGAAGCGGCAGATGCGCGCATGGAGGAGCTGTTACAGATTCCACTCTTGGGGCCAAGGATCCGCAAGGAGCTGAACCACGGCAGATCAGAAGGCGAAATGACCGCGCTGAACGTCAAGGCCTTCCATTTGATCGTGCTGCGTAACCTCAGCGTGAAAACGTTAGGAACAGAACTTTCCACTGCGCTGGAAGCGGTGATTCAACCGTTGCTGTTGCTGGCGCGATCGCATGTCGAATTGCAGAACAATCAGGGCTATGAACGCAGCGAACGCATAGCCGTTCTGGACAACCTGGTCGAGCGTTATAAAAACGCCCAAAGCGCTTTGGGCGGAATCTGGGTGTTTAATGCCGATGAGCTGCAGATGCCGTCGTTCAACCGCATGCGGGTGATCATTGATCAAATGCGCGTTGATGCCGAGAACCGTCTGGTCGAAGAAATTCAGCAGCTTGCCTTGGAACAGCCGCCTTCGTCCGAGGACAGCTCAGCACAAACGCCTGGCACCTCTAAGGAAACCAGCAAAACAAAACCAAGGCCCAGCGCATCGGTCGGCAAAAAGCGTGTGATCAAAACATCCAAAGGCACGTTTATCGGCGAACTGCGGCCACGTGTTACCGATCAGGGCGGCGATATCGTCGACATCAATGCGCCCATGGATGACACGGTACTGGCCTCTTTCCATGAACACGAACCGGATGTCTGGATCGAAATCGTCCAGGCGCGCACGCAGCCACCGCGCTCAGCAAGCAGCTATCCGCAACTCAAGGGCGACGCGCGAAAGGCCTTGGCCAAGGTCGATGAACAGGTGCGCAAGATCGAGGGCTATTCTCAGGACGGCAGTTCGCCCAAGGACATTGAGGAGCAATTTGAACGCGAGGCGCAGAAACTCGACCGCTATGCCCATAGCCTGGATAAACATCCAGACGCGCCACCGGCCAACGAAAAGGATGCGGCGCTGATCGCCGAGCTGCACGGCAAAGCGCTCAGCCTGCGCACCCAGGCCACCCGAATGCGCACTCGCCTGACGCTGGCGCAGCCGCCAACCAGCGTCGGCGTGCGCTATTTATTGCAAGGCAACGAGCTGCACGTCAGACCTATCGGAAAACGAGTTCAGTTGAAAACCGGGCGCAAGGATTTCATGCAGGAATATGGGCTGTTCAACCGCGACGACAAGGCACTGTGGTATGCGCACTTTCACTATGCTGTTTTGACGGATGACAAAACCCACTTCACTACCGCGCATCTGAAAACCGAGGGCCAACGTTTCGAAACGTATGAATCGGCATTGGCCAAAGCAACAAATCCGAGTCAGAAAATCCAGATCTACCACGGTGCCATCGACCTGGCGCTGGCCAATCAGTATTTCCTGCCGTTGCAACCTTACTGAGTCTGAGAGGCGCCCATAAAAAAGCCGCAACCCGAGGTTGCGGCTTTTGTGTTTCTGCGAGGCTTAGTGAGCGAACAGCGAATTGCCCTTCTGCCCTGCCAGTTTCTCCGGTTTGATCAGGAAACGCGCCAGCGCTGGCAACAGCCACAGAGCGCCGAACATGTTCCACAGCAGCATGAAGGTCAGCATCAGGCCCATGTCGGCCTGGAACTTGATCGCCGAGAAAATCCAGGTGCACACACCGATGGCCAGGCACAGACCGGTGAACAGCACGGCTTTACCGGTCGACTTAAGCGTCTGGTAATACGCCTCTTGCAACGGCAGACCGGCGCGCAGGAAGCTTTCCAGTCGGCTGTAAATGTAAATGCCGTAATCCACGCCGATCCCCACGCCCAACGCCACCACCGGCAGGGTCGCAACTTTGACGCCGATGCCCATGAACGCCATCAGTGCGTTACCCAGCACCGAGGTCAGCACCAGCGGCAAGACGATGCACAAGGTCGCCGCCCACGAACGGAAGGTGATCATGCACATGGTCGCAACGCAGATGTACACCAGGATCAGAATTGTCAGTTCCGATTCCTTGATCACTTCGTTGGTCGCGGCCTCAATCCCGGCGTTACCGGCAGCGAGGATGAATTCCAGGCCATCCTTGTTGTTCTCCTTGGCGAACTCCTGCACCGCATGCACCGCGCGGTCCAGCGTCGCGGCCTTGTGGTCGTTGAGGAACACCAGCACCGGCGCCAACGAGCAACTGTTGTTGTACAGACCATCCGCACGGGCGATGGAGTTGTTCAGCACGTCCGGGTTGCGCGACAGGGTTTCCCATTTCAGGTTGCCCTCGTTCATGCCTTTGATCATCTGCTTGGACACGGTCACCAGCGAGATCGCCGACTGCACGCCCTCGGTGTTCTGCATCTTCCACATCAGTTCGTCGATTGGCGCCATGGCTTCATAGCGCGAGCAGCCTTCGGACTTGGTCTTGACCATCACCACCAACACATCGGAACTGGTCGAGTAGTTGCTGATGATGAAGTTGTTGTCCTTGTTGTAACGCGAGTCGGGACGCAGCTCCGGCGCGCCTTGGTCGAGGTCGCCGATCTTCAGGTTCTGGCTGTACCAGAGGCCGCCGCCGAACGCGATCAGCGCCAGGGCAATCGAAATCGGTGCAACCTTGGGGCTGGCGAAGTTCGACAACAGGCGCCAGAACGGGTGTTCGCGGTGCGCGTCTTTCTTGCTGCGCTCGACCGCACGCTTGCTGATGCCGACATAGGAAATCGCCACCGGCAACAGGATCAGGTTGGTAAACACGATGACCGCCACGCCGATGGACGCGCCGATGGCCAGTTCACGAATCACGCCGATGTCGATGATCAGCAGCGTGATAAAACCCACCGCGTCCGCGAGAATCGCGATCATCCCCGGCAGGAACAGTTGCCGGAAAGTCCGCCGCGCCGCCGTCAGCGCGTTGTCCGCTTCGCTGGACTGCAACGCGATGCCATTGATCTTCTGCACGCCGTGGGAAATACCAATGGCGAAGATCAGGAACGGCACCAGCATCGAATACGGATCGAGGCCGAAACCGAAAAAGTGCATCAAACCGAGCTGCCAGACCACCGCCACCAGCGTCGTGCTCAATACCGCCACGGTGCTGCGCATGCAGTTGGTGAACCAGTACAGCAGGATCAAAGTGATGACGAAGGCAATACCGAAGAACATCACCACCATCACCAGACCGTCGATCAAATCGCCGACTTTCTTGGCGAAACCGACGATGTGGATCTGCACATTAGGGTTCTGTTTTTCAAACTTGTCGCGGATCTTGTCTTCGAGTTCGTGGGAGAACTTGCGGTAGTCCAGCGCGAGCAATTTGCCCTGATCCGCTGGGTCCGGGTACGACTCCAACAGCGGGATATCGACGATGCTCGACTTGAAGTCGTTGGACACCAGACGGCCGACCTGGCCGGATTTGAGCACGTTGTTGCGCAGCAGATCGAGGCTTTGCTGAGAGCCGTTATAGCTCTGCGGGATCACTTCACCGCCGGCAAAACCCTCCTCCGTCACCTCGGTCCAGCGCACGCTCGGGCTCCACAGCGACTTGAGGCCGGAACGGTCGACGCCGGAAATGTAGAACACCTCGTCGTTGATCTGACGCAGGGTCTCCATGTATTCCTTGGAGAAAATGTCGCCGTCGGTGGCTTCAACCGAGATCCGCACGGTGTTGCCCAGGTTCGCCAGATCGTTGCGGTGCTCCATCATCTTTTGAATGAACGGATGCTCGAGGGGGATCATTTTTTCGAAACTGGTGGACGGCCGAATCAGCGTGGCCTGCCAGAACAGGAAAATGCTCACCAGCAGGCAGATGGTGATCACTGCCGGCCGGTTATTGAAGATCAGGCGTTCGAGAAACGTCGCCTTGTCTTGGTGATGACTTGTCATGGATGTCATGTCTCCGCCTTATTATTATGTGGCCCGGCTTATTTGCTGAGCTCGGCGCCGGTTGGCGAAGTGGCGCGAACGCCGCCCTGTCCTGCCAGAATCAAGTTGCCATTGCCCGCAGCCGTCACCGCCGACACCGAAATCCGGTCCGGGCGATTGAACACGGTGAAGGTTTCGCCGTTGTCGCTGCTGCTGATCACCGAGCCGCCGTTGCCGACGATCACGATCGAGCCGTCGTCGAGCAGCGTAGCCCCGGACAGGCCGAATTCCAGCGAACCGCGCGCAGCCTGCAGATCGACCTGTTCCCAGTTGCTGCCGAAATCGCTGGAGCGGTACAGGTTGCCGCGCAGTCCATAGGCCAGCAGGGTGTTGGGCTGAGCGGTGCCGATCACGCCGAACAGCGAACCTTCGTATGGGCCTTCGAGCTTTTCCCAGGTCTGGCCCCAGTCGGCGGAGCGGAACATGCTGCCCTGCTCGCCCACGATGAACAGCCCGGCGTCCTTGACCGCCGCGATGGCGTTGAGGTGAAACTGGTCTTCGTTGTCGAGGCGATCACTGGCGTCTTCCCAGTGCTTGCCACCGTCGGTGGTTTCCAGCAATGCGCCGTACGCGCCCACGGCAAAGCCGCTGTTGACGTCTTTGAACCAGACGTCGAGCAGCGGCGATTCGCGTTTCAAGTCTTCAAATTGTTTGGTCCAGGTGACGCCGCCGTCTTCACTGGCGAGGATCTGCGCGTCATGCCCAACGGCCCAGCCGTGTTGGTCATCGACAAAGAACACGGCGGTCAGCAGTTGCCGGGTCGGCACTTTGGCCTGGGTCCAGGTGTTGCCCTGGTCATCGGAATACAGAATGTGCCCACGATCACCGACCGCCACCAGGCGCTTGCCGGCGTGGACGACGTCGAGCATCAGGCTTTTGGCGGCTTTGGCGGATTCCACCGAATACACCAGATCGGCCGGCGGCGCGTCGGCGGCGAGCACCGGCATCGACCATGCAGCACAGCCCAACAGCGAGAGCGCTGTAGCCAGCAACGCGATTTTGCGTAATGCCGGCGGGCGGCAGATACCCACACCCATGACAGGCTCACTCATAGACCTTCCCCCATTATTATTGTTAGGTCGTTCAACCTTTCAGGGCGCCGTAAGGGTGCGCTGCGAGATTGGCTGTTTTTGGAGCATAGTCCTGAAACATGGTCCTGAAACGCGCAATCTAGAGCCCCTTCGGAAGCTGGCTTATCCTATCGGGGTTTGGAAAGGTCTGACAATCGACGCCACGTTATCTTTTGTTAACTGAGGCGGGATGTGGGGTTGGCTGAATGAATGGGTATCAAGTGGGTTGATTACACGCCCTGAACACGACTGTTTACAGTTGATCCGCGTCGATCACCGCGTTGGCGAAGGCTTGCGGGTCTTCTTGCGGCAGGTTGTGGCCGATGCCGCCGCTGATCAGCCGGTATTGGTATTTGCCGGTGAAGCGTTTGGCGTAATCTTCGGCAGCCGGGTGCGGCGCGCCATTGGCGTCGCCTTCCAGAGTGATGGTCGGCACGCTGATGTCGGGTGCCTTGGCCAGCCGTTGTTCCAGCGCTTCATATTGCGCTTCGCCCTTGACCATACCCAGACGCCAGCGATAGTTGAACACGGTGATGGCGACGTGATCCGGGTTGTCCAGCGCCGCCGCGCTGCGGTCGAACGTGGCGTCGTCAAAGGTCCATTTCGGCGACGCGGTTTGCCAGATCAGCTTGGCGAAGTCATGGCGATTTTTCGCGTAACCGGCCTCGCCGCGCTCTGTCGCGAAGTAGAACTGGTACCACCATTGCAACTCGGCTTTGGGCGGCAGCGGAGTTTTCCCGGCCGCCTGGTTGCCGATCAGATAACCACTGACCGCCACCAGCGCCTCTACTCGCTCCGGCCACAGCGCCGCGACGATATCCGCCGAACGTGCGCCCCAGTCGTAGCCGCCGAGCACGGCTTTGTTGATCTTCAGCGCGTCCATGAAATCGATGACATCACTGGCCAGCGCCGCCGGTTGGCCGTTGCGCAGGGTTTTGTCGGAGAGGAAGCGGGTATCGCCATAACCGCGCGCATACGGGATCAACACCCGATAACCCTTGGCTGCGAGCAGCGGCGCCACGTCGCTGTAGCTGTGAATGTCGTAAGGCCAGCCGTGGAGCAGAATCACCACTGGGCCGTCAGCAGGACCGACTTCTGCATAAGCCACGTCCAATAATCCGGCTTTGACGTGCTTTAGCGCGCCGAGCGAATCGGATGTGCTGGTAGCCGTGCTGGCCGCCACCGGGGTCGAGGTTTTAACATCGGCATGCGCCGAGAACGCGGCGACGTTCAGGGCCGCGAACAGGCTGGCGGTGGCGAGTGTGTTCCAGTTCATGGTGATCTCCTCAGGCGGCGAATGAAGGTCGTTTTGATTGCCTTGATGGACGCTATTCAAACGCCCGGGGGTATCTGCCATGTGTCGTAAAACCACGGCTAACATCCCTTAACGTGTCCAGCGGTGGGTGAGATACAGTGCGATACAAATGCACAGCGAACATTTCTGTTGGCGACCGGGTCGCTTTCGCGAGAGGGCTGGCTCCTCTTAGGGAATGTGCTGTGGCGGGTGAATCGGGCGAATAACAAGAGGTGGGCGATGGAACATGTGGACCACATCCTGATCGTCGATGACGATCGCGAGATCCGTGAGCTGGTCGGCAATTACCTGAAGAAAAACGGCCTGCGCACCACGGTCGTGGCTGACGGCCGGCAGATGCGCAGTTTCCTCGAAGCCAATCAGGTGGATTTGATCGTGCTGGACATCATGATGCCCGGCGATGACGGCTTGCTGCTCTGCCGCGAACTGCGCTCGGGCAAACACAAAGCCACGCCGATCCTCATGCTCACCGCTCGCAACGATGAAACCGACCGCATCCTCGGCCTGGAAATGGGCGCCGACGATTACCTGACCAAACCGTTCGCCGCCCGCGAACTGCTGGCGCGGATCAACGCCGTGCTGCGCCGCACGCGCATGCTGCCGCCGAACCTGCTGATCAGCGAAAGCGGTCGGCTGCTGGCGTTTGGTCGCTGGCGCCTCGATACCACCGCCCGCCATTTACTCGACGAGGACGACACCATGGTCGCCCTCAGCGGCGCCGAATATCGTCTGCTGCGGGTGTTTCTCGATCATCCGCAACGGGTGCTCAGCCGCGACCAATTGCTCAACCTGACCCAGGGCCGCGATGCTGACCTGTTCGACCGCTCCATCGATTTGCTGGTCAGCCGGTTGCGCCAGCGGCTGCGGGATGATTCGCGTGAATCCACTTACATCAAGACCGTGCGTAATGAGGGCTACGTGTTTTCGTACCCAGTGGAGATGCTCGGCGCATCGTCATGAGCGGATTTGTATCTGCGTGTATATCAACCGCCGATAGATACGTTGCCGCCGATTTCGCGGCCCACAAGCACACATCAGCGATACACCCGGGCGTTTAACTGTGACCACCAGCTAGCACTGAGCTACTCGGCGCTGCTGACTCACTCAACTTAAACGCACGGAGAATCACCCATGTTCAACTTCTCGAAAGTCTCGTCCCTGGTACTCGGTCTCGCATTGGTTGGCGGTCTCGGTTTGTCGAATCTGGCGTCGGCCAACAGCCCGAATACAGGCTCTCACGCTTCGGTTCAGCAACTGCTGGTGGAAGGTGGATCGGACCGGTTGCAACAGAATCGTGTGGCCGAGGGCGGCGCCGACCGTCTGCAGGAACTGCGTGAACGTGTGGCCGAGGGCGGTTCAGATCGGCTGATGCAGAATCGTGTGGCTGAGGGTGGCGCGGATCGTCTGCAGGAATTGCGTGAACGTGTGGCGCAAGGCAGCCCGGGGAATACGCTGATGGCTGGTGTAGTCGTCGCGGAAAACCGCCCGGAGTTCGGCTCGAAATATCAGCGCTACTGATCACATCCGCCCATACACCCCCAATCAACTGTAGGAGCGAGCCTGCTCGCGATAGCGGTCTGCCAGGCGACTGAGATGTTGAATGTTAAGCAGCCATCGCGAGCAGGCTCACTCCTACAGGGGGTCTGCGGTGGCCACTGAAATCGCGACCGACACCGATCAACTGTAGGAGCGAGCCTGCTCGCGATAGCGGTCTGCCACGCGACTGAGATGTCAAATATTAAGCAGCCATCGCGAGCAGGCTCACTCCTACAGGGGGCTGCGGTGTGGGGTAGGCGCTCGGCAGTCATGGATCAACGCTCTCGATATCAACTATGCGCAAGGGTGTTTTTTCATCGCGCGGTTCCAGCACTAGAGTGGCGACATCTTCTTCCCACTCTCTGGAGCAACATCATGAAAAGCATTATTGGTCTGACCTTCGCCCTTACCGTCCTTGGCGCAACTTCGGCCATGGCCGCGCCTCAAGCCATCGCCGCGGTCAAAGTCGGCCAGCAAGCGGTTCAAAGCGTGAACACTGTCGGCATCGACACCGAACGCAAAGGCAGCGTCAATCTGCAGCAGAACGCCGAACAAACCAAACTCTACGTCGCGGAAAACCGTCCTGAGTTCGGCACCAAGCATCAGCGCATCGATGCTTGATCTGGCAGGCGCTGCAAGCACTCAAGACAAACATCAAACCTGTGGCGAGCAAGCTTGCTCGCCACAGGTGCGTCTTGATCCACAGATTTGATTCAGCGTTCGACAGCCAGCCGCGCCGCCAGCGCTTTCGCCTGACTCGCCACATCCGTCACCGCGGTACTTTCCCACCACATCCCGCGCAACGGCGGCCCCATCGCAAACAACCTTCCGCCAACCCGCCCGTCAGCATCCAGCACCGCGCCATCCGCCGTCGCCGCTATCCCCAACGCCAACGGCCCAGGCTGGATCAACCCGCGCGCCAGCAACTGCTGCGGTAATGGCCGGGCAACGCGCCGCCAGTCGTATTCGATGCCGCTGGAATTGATCAACGCCGCGCCACTGACGATTACCTCCTCAGCCTCACCGCGCCGCCGAATGCGAATACTCACGCCGCCATTACCATCCGCCGCCAAGCCCTTGAACGAAGCCGCCTGAATACGCAGCCGCCCTTCCCCGTGCAAGCGCTCCACCAACTCGGCGCTGAGCGGCGGCGAGCGATGGTGATGGCTTTCCCACCACGGCCGCACGTGCCGCACAAACTGCCGACGCTGCTGATCAGTCGCCTGACTCCACAAGCGGCCGATGTGCGCGCGAACCGTGTCCAGCGGCGCTTGCCAGTCAATGCCTTGGGCGAGCGCCGCGCGACACTGGCGGCGCAACTCGCGGACCAATTGACGCGGCGTGCGCAGACTCTGGTCCACAGCGAGAAAATCCACCCAGGCCGGCGGTTGGCGCCGCACATGCGGGAGCAATCCGTGCCGGGAAAACACTTTGATCGGCCCGCGATGGCCGGCCTGCTCGAGCGACACCACGGCGTCGACCATGGTCAAACCGGAACCGATGATCAATACCGTCGATTGCGCATCCAGTCGGCGCATCGCCGCGACATCCCAAGGGTCCAGCGCCGCTGCATTGACGCCGCTGGACTCGGTTTGCGGCGTGCGCGCAGCAGCAAACATCCCGGTGGCCAACACCGCAAAAGCGCCCTGCAAACGTTGACCATTACTCAAGGTCAGTTGCACCGAATCATCCCGCGCGATCAGATCAACCACCTCCGCGCGCACGTGCTCAACCGAAGAACCGTTCAGCGCGCCCACTTCCTGCGCCTCAGCCAACCGCTGCTGCACGTACAAGCCGAAAATCCCGCGCGGCGGAAACAGCTCGCTGATCGGCACATGCTGCTGGTCCGACTGCGGCCAGCCACCCGCTGCAATGTAGTGCGTCAACCAATGGGTCAAATCATCGGCATTGTCCGGGTCGACGCTCATCCGCGCCGCGTTGCCGTTCAGCGTGTGGCCCAACTCGACGGCGCTGTACGCTTCGCCCCGACCGAGTTCGGCGCGCGGCTCGACGACCAGCACCGAGCGCCGGCCGGGCAAACGCAGCAACTGCGCCGCGAGCATCGCGCCGCTGAGGCCGCCGCCGATGATCAGGATGTCTGCGTGGCGGAGGGTGTCGGTCGGATGCCCGCTGGAAGTTGGATTCATCGCACTCTCGAATGGTTAGCCGATTTTCACAGGTAAAACCTTGTATTTCAGTTGCTTATATAACTATCAGAGAATCGGTCGCAGCTTAAAAACACCGGCCTACTCATCAACTGTTAATGGGTAAACAGTTAAATCACCACATTCCGCACAAACCGCGCCGCCACTTCACCGTCGTTGCGATAGGAGTGTGGCTGGTTGCTGGCAAACATGTAGAACTCACCCGCAGCGATTGTCTGCGCGGTGTCGCCGAGCATCAGCGTCAGGCAGCCTTCGAAGACAAAGAGCTGTTCGCTCCAGCCATCGGCGTCCGGTTGCGAAGGATAGATTTCGCCCGGTTGCAGGCACCATTCCCACTGCTCCACTTCGCGGGTCGCGGTGGCTTTGGAGAGCAACACCGCTTTGCTGCCGGGGATGGTGCCGGCCCAGGCGATTTCGTTGATGCGGCTTGGATCGCGCACGTCGGGTGCCTGGATCAGGTCGCTGAAGGCAACGTCGAGCGCTTCGGCGACGCGGTCGAGGGTGGTCAGGCTGACGTTTTTCTCGCCGGCCTCGATGGCCACCAGCATGCGCCGACTGACGCCGGATTTCTCGGCGAGCGCGGTCTGGCTCATGTCGGCGGCGTGACGCAGGCGTCGGACGTTCTGACTGACGTGCTGCAGGACCGACGCTCGAGGGGTGGAATCTTTGTGCACTATATTGCTCACTCGGTGGGGTTGGGCAGTATACTGCGCAACTTCGGGCGCATTGTGCGTCTCACTCAGGTAGCGCGCAAGGTTATGACGTCGGTGAATTCCCCCCAGGCTTCTTCTCGTTTCTCGCGGTTCAGCAAAGCCGAGTGCGTGCTGGTGGTGATCACCATGATCTGGGGCGGGACGTTTTTGCTGGTGCAGCACGCGATGACTGTCAGCGGCCCGATGTTTTTCGTCGGTCTGCGCTTTGCCGCTGCCGCGTGCATCGTTGCCTTATTCTCCTGGCGCAGCCTGCGCGATCTGACGCTGCTGGAGCTCAAGGCTGGCGCCTTTATTGGCGTGGCGATCATGCTCGGTTACGGCTTGCAGACGGTTGGCTTGCAGACTATTCCCAGCAGCCAATCAGCCTTTATTACCGCGCTTTACGTGCCGTTTGTGCCGTTGCTGCAATGGCTGGTGTTCGGCAAGCGGCCGGGGCTGATGCCGAGCATTGGCATCATGTTGGCGTTCACCGGGTTGATGATGTTGTCTGGGCCTTCCGGCGCTTCGCTGGATTTCAGTCCTGGCGAAATCGCGACGTTGATCAGCACGGTGGCGATTGCCGCCGAGATTATTCTGATCAGCACTTATGCCGGTCAGGTTGATGTGCGGCGGGTGACCGTGGTGCAACTGGCGGTGACGTCGGTGCTGGCGTTCTTGATGGTTGTGCCGACGCAGGAAGTGCTTCCGGGTTTTTCCTGGTTATTGCTCGGCAGCGCGCTGGGGCTGGGCGCAGCAAGTGCGGCGATCCAGGTGGCGATGAACTGGGCGCAGAAGAGCGTTTCGCCAACCCGCGCGACGCTGATTTATGCCGGCGAGCCGGTGTGGGCCGGGATCGTCGGGCGCCTCGCCGGCGAGCGGTTGCCAGCGATTGCGCTGCTCGGCGCCGGGTTGATCGTCGCGGCGGTGATCGTCAGTGAACTGAAAACCAAGGGCAAGGATCGCGAGCAGCGCGAAGAAGCGCTGGAGAGCGAGACGGCGGATTAGATTGCGGCGTTTATGAGGGCTTCTGTAGGAGCGAGGCTTGCCCGCGAAGGCGATTGACCATTCAAAACAGATGTTGGCTGACACCCCGCTTTCGCGAGCAGGCTCACTCCTACAATGGTTTTGTGTCGTGCACAAAACGTCTGGCTTAAGCAATCCAGTGGGAGCAAGGCTCGCCCGCGATGAGGCAGGCCTGCCATCCCCCCGCCGCAAGAAACAATGCAAATCAACCTTTTTCAGTCCACTTTGTAGGATCCTGCCACAAGTTGGCGTTTTGCGATCTTGGAGCTGGCACGTATGATGCTTCACAAACTTCCGCAGATTAGAAGCCTATGTCCCTGATAGTTCTACTGCTTCTGCCCTTTATCGGCAGCTGTGTCGCGGCTTTGCTGCCACACAACGCGCGCAACACCGAATCGCTGTTGGCTGGCCTGGTTGCCTTGATTGGCACTATTCAGGTCGCCCTCCTGTACCCGCAGATCGCCGATGGCGGCGTCATCCGCGAAGAATTCTTCTGGTTGCCCAGCCTCGGGCTGAACTTCGTTTTGCGCATGGACGGCTTTGCCTGGCTGTTCTCGCTGCTGGTGCTGGGCATCGGCACGCTGGTGTCGCTGTACGCCCGCTACTACATGTCGCCGGACGATCCGGTGCCGCGATTCTTCGCGTTTTTCCTGGCGTTCATGGGCGCCATGCTCGGTTTGGTGATCTCCGGCAACCTGATTCAAATCGTGTTTTTCTGGGAACTGACCAGTCTCTTTTCATTCCTGTTGATCGGCTATTGGCACCACCGCGCCGATGCGCGACGCGGCGCCTACATGGCGTTGATGGTCACCGGCGCCGGCGGATTATGCCTGTTGGCGGGGGTTATTCTGCTCGGCCATGTGGTCGGCAGCTACGACCTCGACAAGGTCCTGGCCGCCGGCGATCTGATTCGCGCACACGCCCTCTACCCCATCCTGCTCCCGCTCATTCTGGTCGGCGCTTTAAGCAAAAGCGCGCAATTCCCCTTCCACTTCTGGCTGCCGCACGCCATGGCGGCACCCACCCCGGTTTCGGCTTATCTGCACTCGGCGACCATGGTCAAGGCCGGGGTTTTCCTGCTCGCGCGGCTGTGGCCGTCGCTGTCCGGCAGTGAAGAATGGTTCTACATCGTCGGCGGGGCCGGCGCGTGTACGCTGCTGCTCGGCGCTTATTGCGCGATGTTTCAGAACGACCTCAAAGGTTTGCTGGCGTACTCGACCATCAGCCACCTCGGCCTGATCACCCTGCTGCTGGGCCTCAACAGTCCGCTCGCCGCCGTCGCCGCGGTGTTCCACATCCTCAACCACGCCACCTTCAAAGCTTCGCTGTTCATGGCCGCCGGCATCATCGACCACGAAAGCGGCACCCGCGACATCCGCAAGCTCAGCGGCCTGATCAAGCTGATTCCGTTCACCGCGACGCTGGCGATGGTCGCCAGCGCCTCGATGGCCGGCGTACCGTTGCTCAACGGCTTCCTCTCGAAAGAAATGTTCTTCGCCGAAACCGTGTTCATCAACGCCACGGCGTGGGTAGAAATGGCGCTGCCGATTGTCGCGACCATCGCCGGCATGTTCAGCGTCGCCTATTCCCTGCGCTTCACTGTCGACGTGTTCTTCGGCCCGACCGCCACCGATCTTCCCCACGTCCCGCACGAACCGCCGCGCTGGATGCGTGCGCCGGTCGAACTGTTGGTGTTCACCTGCCTGATCGTCGGAATCTTCCCGGCGCAAGTGGTCGGCCCATTACTCGCCGCTGCCGCACTGCCGGTGGTCGGCGGCACGCTGCCGGAATACAGTCTGGCGATCTGGCACGGCTGGAACGCGCCGATGATCATGAGTCTGGTGGCCATGTCCGGCGGCATCGTCCTCTATCTGTTGCTGCGCAACCAACTTAAACGCGGACGCTTCAAATACCCGCCGATCATTGGCCGCTTCAACGGCAAGCGCCAGTTCGAGCGCAGCCTCGTGGTGATGATGCGTCTGGCCCGACGTCTCGAACGCCGCGTCAGTTCCAAACGTCTGCAAACCCAATTGTTCCTGATGGTCGTCGCCGCTGTGCTGGGCGGGTTGATCCCGATGCTCAACAGCCAGTTGAGCTGGGGCGATCGGCCGAAGATTCCCGGCTCGATCGTGTTCGTGACCCTCTGGTTGCTGGCAATTGCCTGTGCCCTCGGCGCCGCGTGGCAAGCCAAATATCACCGACTGGCGGCCCTGACCATGGTCAGTGTCTGCGGGTTGATGACCTGCGTAACCTTCGTCTGGTTCTCGGCGCCGGACCTGGCGTTGACCCAACTGGTGGTCGAAGTGGTGACCACGGTCCTGATTCTGCTCGGTCTGCGCTGGTTGCCGCGACGGATCGAAGAAGTCACGCCACTACCGAGCACCCTGCGCAAGGCGCGCGTGCGGCGGATTCGTGACTTCCTGTTGTCGGTGGTGGTCGGCGGCGGCATGGCGCTGCTGTCCTACGCGATGCTGACGCGGCAGACACCAAACGATATTTCCTCGTTTTACCTCAGCCGCGCGCTGCCCGAGGGTGGCGGCAGCAACGTGGTCAACGTGATGCTCGTGGACTTCCGTGGCTTCGACACCCTCGGCGAAATCACCGTACTGGCGGCCGTGGCGCTGACAGTCTTCGCCCTGCTGCGTCGTTTCCGCCCACCGAAAGAAAGTTTGCAGCTGCCAGCCCAGCAACGTTTGCTGGCGCCGGATGTAGTCACCGACCTGGTCAACCCGCGTTCGGCCAGCGACACCGCGCTCGGCTTCATGATGGTCCCGGCCGTGCTGGTGCGTCTGTTGCTGCCGATTGCCGTGGTGGTTTCCTTCTATCTATTCATGCGCGGGCACAACCAGCCGGGCGGCGGATTTGTCGCCGGGCTGGTGATGTCGGTGGCGTTCATTCTGCAATACATGGTCGCCGGCACGCAGTGGGTCGAGGCGCAAATGAGCCTGCGACCGTTGCGCTGGATGGGCACCGGTTTGCTGTTCGCCACCGTCACCGGGCTCGGGGCAATGGCGGCGGGTTATCCATTCCTGACCACGCACACCTGGCATTTCAAACTGCCGGTGCTGGGTGACATCCACATTGCCAGCGCGCTGTTTTTCGACATCGGCGTGTACGCCGTGGTGGTTGGTTCAACCCTGCTGATGCTCACCGCCATCGCCCACCAATCGGTGCGAGGTCACAAAACCGCCGCGCAACCCAAGTCCTCTGCCCTGCCCCGAGCCGTAGCTGCCAAAGGAGCCGTCTGATGGAAGAAGTCATCGCAATCGCCATCGGCGTCCTCGCAGCCTCCGGCGTCTGGCTGATCCTGCGGCCACGGACATTTCAGGTGGTCATGGGCCTGTGCCTGCTGTCCTACGGCGTCAACCTGTTCATCTTCAGCATGGGCAGCCTGTTTATCGGCAAGGAACCGATCATCAAGGACGGCGTGCCGCAGGATCTGCTGCACTACACCGACCCGTTGCCCCAAGCGCTGGTTTTGACCGCCATCGTCATCAGCTTCGCCATGACCGCGCTGTTCCTCGTGGTGTTGCTGGCTTCGCGGGGCTTGACCGGCACCGACCACGTGGATGGCCGGGAGCCTAAAGAATGAATGTGATGACGCACCTGATCGCAGCGCCGATTCTCCTGCCGCTGCTGACCGCCGCCATCATGCTGATGCTCGGCGAACGGCATCGCCCGCTCAAAGCCAAGATCAATCTGTTCTCAAGCCTGGTCGGCCTCGGCATTTCGGTGATGCTGCTGCAATGGACCCAAAGCAGCGGCGTGCCCGGTTCGATTGGCGTGTATCTGCCGGGCAACTGGCAGGTGCCGTTCGGCATTGTGCTGGTGGTCGATCAACTGTCGGCAATGATGCTGGTGCTGACCGGGATCATCGGCGTCAGCGCCCTGCTATTCGCCATGGCGCGCTGGGATGGCGCCGGTTCGAGCTTCCACGCCCTGTTCCAGATTCAATTGATGGGTCTGTACGGCGCGTTCCTGACGGCCGACCTGTTCAACCTGTTCGTGTTCTTCGAAGTGCTGCTCGCGGCGTCTTACGGCTTGATGCTGCACGGCTCCGGCCGGGCGCGGGTGTCGTCAGGGCTGCATTACATTTCGATCAACTTGCTCGCCTCTTCGCTGTTTCTGATTGGCGCGGCGCTGATCTACGGCGTCACCGGCACGCTGAACATGGCCGATCTGGCGATGAAAATCCCGCTGGTGCCAGAAGCCGATCTCGGTTTGCTGCATGCTGGCGCGGCGATTCTGGCGGTGGCGTTTCTGGCAAAAGCCGGGATGTGGCCCCTGAACTTCTGGCTGGTGCCAGCCTACTCCGCCGCCAGCGCGCCGGTCGCGGCGATGTTCGCGATCATGACCAAAGTCGGCGTCTACACCTTGCTGCGTCTGTGGACGCTGTTGTTCTCCGGGCAAGCCGGGGCGTCGGCGTATTTCGGCGGCGACTGGCTGATCTACGGCGGCATGGCGACGATTACCTGCGCCGCCGTGGCGATCCTCGCCGCGCAGCGCCTGGAACGCATGGCCAGCCTGAGCATCCTCGTGTCGGCCGGGATTCTGCTGTCAGCCATCGGTTTCGCCCAACCCAACCTGATCGGCGCAGCGTTGTTTTACCTGGTCAGCTCGACGCTGGCATTGAGCGCGCTGTTCCTCTTGGCCGAGTTGATTGAGCGTTCCCGTTCTGCCAATGAGATCCCACTGTTCGACGACGGCGACCTGCTGCCACGGCCGATGGAATCGCTGCAACCGCCCAAAGGCATCAACCTCGACGATGAGCAGAAAGCCGTGGTCGGCCAGGTAATTCCCTGGACCATGGCGTTCCTCGGTTTGAGTTTTATTGCCTGTTCGTTGCTGATCATCGGCATGCCGCCGCTGTCCGGGTTTATCGGCAAGCTCGGCTTGCTGCACGCGCTGCTCAATCCGCTAGGTCTGGGCGATAGCGCCGACATCCCGGTGTCGAACGCGGCGTGGGGCTTGCTCGCACTGCTGGTGCTTTCCGGTCTGGCTTCGCTGATTGCCTTTTCGCGGTTGGGCATCCAGCGCTTCTGGACCCCGGAAGAACGGCCTTCACCGCTGCTGCGACGCTTCGAATGCGTGCCGATCATCGTCCTGCTGGGGTTGAGCGTTGCGCTGACTTTCAAGGCTGAACCGCTGCTGCGCTACACCCAGGCTGCCGCGCAGGCGTTGAATAATCCCGAGCAATACGTAATGGCGGTGCTCGCCACCCGCGCGGTGCCGAGCCCCGAGGGCAAAGCGGCCCTGCTGGAGGCGCAGCCATGAAGCGTCTGTTCCCGGCACCGTGGTTGTCTTTGGCGTTGTGGCTGTTGTGGCTGCTGCTGAACTTGTCGTTGAGCCCTGGCAATCTGTTGCTCGGTGCGCTTCTCGGTTTTTGTGCGCCGCTGATGATGCGCAAACTGCGCCCGTTGCCGATCCGAATTCGCCGGCCGGGGGTCATTGTGCGGTTGTTCTTGCTGGTCGGGCGCGACGTGGTGGTGTCGAACCTCGCCGTGGCCTGGGGCGTGCTGACCGCCGGCCACCGCCCGCCGCGCTCGGCATTCGTCAAAGTGCCGCTGGATTTGCAGGACGCCAATGGCCTCGCGGCGTTGTCGGTGATCTGCACGGTGGTGCCCGGCACGGTCTGGTCGGAACTGGCGCTGGACCGCAGCATTCTTTTGCTGCACGTGTTTGATCTGGACGATGAAACGACGTTTATCGAGCATTTCAAGACAACCTACGAACGGCCCCTGATGGAGATCTTCGAATGAGCCCTTTGTTGGCGAATGCGATCCTGCTGAGCCTGTTCATCTTCTCCGTGGCGATGATCCTGACGCTGCTGCGACTGTTTCGCGGCCCGTCGGCTCAGGACCGAGTGTTGGCGCTGGATTACCTGTACATCATTGCCATGTTGATGATGCTCACCCTGGCCATTCGTTATTCCAGTGACACTTACTTTGAGGCGGCGTTGCTGATCGCGTTGTTCGGCTTCGTCGGCTCGTTTGCCCTGGCCAAATTCCTCCTGCGTGGCGAGGTGATCGAATGAATGGCGAATTGTCGATGTGGGTGGAGATCCCAGTGGCGATTCTGCTGGTGCTCAGCAGCCTGTTTGCGCTGATTGGCGCGGTGGGACTGGTGCGAATGAAGGATTATTTCCAGCGCATGCACCCGCCGGCCCTGGCCTCGACGTTAGGCGCGTGGTGCGTGGCGTTGGCGTCGATCATTTATTTCTCGGCGCTCAAGTCGGCGCCGGTGCTGCACGCGTGGCTGATTCCGATTCTGTTGGCGATCACCGTGCCGGTAACCACGCTGCTGCTGGCGCGCGCGGCGTTGTTCCGCAAGCGCATGGCCGGGGATGATGTGCCGGCCGAGGTGAGTAGCCGCAACAGTGAGCGTCAGGGCTAAGTTCAACGGTTTGTATTGATTGGGCGAGCGTCTTCGCGGGCAAGCCTCGCTCCCACAGCTGTAGCGCAGCGAGGCTTGCCCGCGAAGCTTTCAGCAACTACTCAAATCCACGCAACCGCCAACAACCCCGCCCCCAGCACCACACACAACGGCGAATAGGCCCAGGTATCCAGTCGCGCGAACTTCGAATCCTTGACCTGTTTGAAAAACCCCAACAGATTCGAATCACCAATCGCCCGGGCAAACATCAGCATCGCGACAGCGCTGATCACCCATTGCAGCGACCAGTGATGCACCGTCGGCAAATACAAACCGACACGCAAACACACCAGCATCGCAATCAGCAACAATCCCACGGCGACCAGCAACGTCGCAAAACCCGACGGCTTGAACGCCGGCCTCGATTCGCCGCCGCCCTCGCTGGGCACCCGAGGCACCGCCGCATCACTTCCGAGCTTGCCACCCGCTGCCCAGTACAGATGAATCAGGCTGATCAGCAGGAAGATTGCAGCCATCCATTGCGCGACCATTAGGCTCATATTCAGAATTCCAGCGTGAAATGTCGCAGCAGGATGAACTTCATCGCGCATTTTTGTAAGGGTAAATGTCATCGACGGTGCTAAAGTGCCGCTCCATGAAATTCGCCCGATCTGATCGCACACTAATGGCCTGGATGCTTTATTGCTGCGTCCTGTTCAATGTGTTCGCCTGCAGCATCGGTCACGGGCAAATGGTCGGGATGCAGCTCAACGGCCTCGGCGGCCAGTTTTGCAGCGTCGACCCAGCGACTCAGGCGCCCGCCGCCGCCAACCCTGCCGAAGACAAACTGCCAACTTTGGCCAAAGCCTTTGGCTGCCCGCTGTGCTCCACCGGCGGCATGGGTCCGGCGCTTAATTCCAGCCTGACCCTGGCGATTCTGCCGCAACAACACAGCCCGCCATTGGCCGCCGTTGCCACGATCGACCTGCCTGCCCGCCACACTTGGCCGTCGGCCAACCCCCGCGCCCCGCCCTTCGCCTGAATCACCTCGACCGTATCGATCAGCCTGCTCGCTAACGCGTGGCGTTTGCCTGTGCGCTGTTTTCCAGTCAAGAATTCAGGATTCAATCGATGAAACACATCCCTTTGCTAGCGAGCCTGTTTGGCTGCCTGCCGCTTTCGCTGTGCGCAAGCGCCTGGGCGCAAACCAGCATCGACCTCGCGCCGATCACCATTGATGGCGAAAGCAATGCCGAGCCCGGCCTCAGCCTCGATCAATCCAGCGGCATGGCTTCGCGCCTCGGTTTGAGCGTGCGTGACACGCCGGCCTCGGTGGCCATCGCCGACCGCAACGACATCGAACGCCACGGCGCGCAGAACTTTCAGGACGCCGCCAACACCTTGCCCGGCGTCAATGCCAGCGCGCCGCCGGGGTTTGGCGGATTCGTCTCCTATCGCGGTTTCACCAGCAGCCAGATCACCCAGATGTTCAACGGCATCAACGTTTCCGGCGGCCTCGCCCGCCCGGTGGACGCGTGGATTTATGATCGGGTGGAACTGGTCGGCGGGCCCTCGTCGCTGATCAATGGCGCCGGCTCGGTCGGCGGCTCGTTGAACTACGTGAGCAAACTCGCAACCCGCGACGAGCAAGCCGCCGAAGGTCGGGTCAGCTACGGCAGTTATGACACCACTGAAACCGCCTTCGGCCTTAACCACGCGCTTAGCGAGGCTGGCGCAGACGTGCAGCATTACGCGCGGCTCGACGTCAGTCACAACGCCAGCAACGGCTACATCGACCGCCAGCAACGCGACGCCTGGAGCGTGGCGTTTTCACTGCTCAGCGACCTGACGCCAAACCTGTCGCACACGCTGGCGCTGGAGTATCAGGACGAACACGAGGACAGCCCTTACTGGGGCACGCCGGTGCTCAATCCCAAGGCGGGCGAACTGAAGATCGACAAACACAATCGCTTCAACAACTACAACGTCGAGGACGGTCGTTATGAGCAGCGCACGCTCTGGGTGCGCTCGATTATCGACTACCGGATCAACGACAACACCACGTTGCGCAACACCCTGTATCACCTCGACAGCCAGCGCGATTATCGCAACCTTGAAACCTACCAGTACAACGCCGACAACAGCGCAGTGAATCGCTCCACAGCGTATCAGGTGCGGCATCAGGGCGAGCAGAACGGCAACCAGTTCGAGTTGCGCCACGACAACACTTTGTGGGGGCTGGAGACCACCTGGTCCGGCGGTTTCGAGTACAAGGTCAACCAGACCACCAACTCACCGCTGAATGTCAAAGGCACCAGCAGTGTTGACCCGAACAACTTTCAGCCCGGTCACTTCTACGATATTCCGGGGACCAGACCGGGGTTTGTCAGCGACAAGACCAACCAAGTCACGACCAAAGCGTTGTTCGCCGAAAATCGCCTGGCATTGACCGACAAACTGGCGTTGCTCACCGGCCTGCGCTACGACGACATTGACCTCGACGTGACCAATCACCGGGAAGTGACCACGAGCAATCCGCGACACCTCAAGCGCAGCTGGGAACCGCTGACTGGCCGGGTCGGGTTGACCTATAAATTCATTCCTTCGGCTAACGTTTACGTGCAATACAGCACCGCCGCCGAGCAGCCGAATGGCACGCAGGATTTCGACGTGTCCACCGGCAAGCAATGGGAGGTTGGCAGCAAGTTTGATTATCTCGACGGTCGCGGCTCAGCGACGCTGGCGGCGTACACAATCGAGCGCAAGGATTTTGCGGTGACTGATCCGCTGGACACAACCCAGAGCATCCCGGTGGGTCAGCAAACGTCGAAAGGCATCGAGTTGGCGAGTTCTTTGCGCATTACCGACAAGCTCCTGGCCGAGGGCAATTTCGCCTGGGTTGATGCGCAATACGATGAGTTCAACGAGAAAAACGCGGCGGGCGCGGGGGTTTCGCGCAAGGGCAATACGCCCACCAATGTCCCGGACCGCGTCGGCAATCTGTGGCTGACCTACGACTTTGCGCCGCAATGGCAGGGTGGTGTCGATGCGCGGTACGTGGCGTCAGTGTTTGCCGACAACGCCAACACCATGACCGTGCCGTCGTACACGTTGTTCGGCAGTTTTCTCAGCTACAAGGTGGATCGGCATACCACGATCACCGGGCGGGTGCGCAACCTGACCAATGAGGTGTATGCCGAGTTTGCGCATGTGTCGCCGGCCTATTACCTCGGGACACCGCGCACGTTTGAATTGGCGGTGCAGACCAGGTTCTAACAGCAAGAGCATCGCGGGCAAGCCTTGCTCCCACAGATTTCGGGTTGTCCGTCGATTCGATTCGACAAATACCTGTGGGAGCATGGCTTGCCCGCGAAGGCAGCCTCGAAATCGCCATCGCCGGCAAGCCTTGCTCCTGAAAGTTATTGGTTAATTCAATGAAGCGCTGACCTTATCCGCCACATCCTTCGGCACCCACGCCTGCCACACATCCGGGTGCGCCTTCATGAACGCCTCGGCCGCCTGCCGCGGTGCGGTGTGTTTCTCGCTCATCTGCGCCAGCGCCTTGTTCAATGGCTCGATCGGGAAATCGACCTTGCTGAAGAACTCGGCAATCTGCGGATACTCTTTCTGGAACGGGGTCGACACGCCAATCGACAGTTTCGACGGCAGCGAACGGGTCGGTTTCGGATTCGGGTTATCGGCGTCGGTCAGGGTTTTCCACGCTTCAGCGTCAAACGGCGGTTCTTCCAGTTGGATCAACTTGAAGCGCCCGAGCAATGGCGTCGGCGACCAGTAGTAAAACAGGATCGGCTTGCCGCGACGGATCGACGAACTGATCTCCGCGTCCAGCGCTGCACCCGAGCCGCTGCGGAAATTCACAAAACTGTCGTTGAGCCCATAGGCGGTAAGTTTCTGCTTGTTGACCACTTCCGAAGTCCAGCCGATCGGGCTGTTGAGGAAGCGCCCTTTGCCGGGGCTCTCCGGGTCGTTGAATAAGTCCTTGTAGCGCGCCAGGTCGGTCACGCTGCGCAGGTCCGGCGCCATCGGTTTGATGCCTTTGGCCGGATCGCCCTTGATCACGTATTCCGGCACCCACCAGCCTTCGGTGGCGCCTTTCACCGTGTCGCCGAGGCTGACGACTTTGCCTTCGGCCTCAGCCTTGACCCACACCGGACTGCGCCCCGCCCACTCTTCGCCGATGACCTGAATGTCATTGTTGGCCAGCGCGGTTTCCAGTGTGATGGTGGTGCCGGGCAGCGTGTCGGTCGGCAATCCGTAACCCTTCTCGACGATGATCCGCAGGATATCGGTGATCAGGCTGCCGCTTTCCCAGTTCAGATCGGCGAAATGTATCGGGGCTTGCGCGGCGAACACCGGGAGCGGCGTCGTCAGCAGACCGAAGGTGGCCAGGGTGGCCGCCAGCAACCGTCGAATTCCTTTCATGCTTTTGCACCTCGTGCTGTTCACAGCAATAGCAGGATGGCCTGACAGACAAGACCGCAAGCCTCTGAATACTCAGTCCACTGACTGTAGTAGAGGTTCCTGCTTTTTCGCGGTGATGAGGTGGGGGGATTACTTTTCAGCAGGTTGCTGCAACTGCGCCAGTTCCCTGCGCACCATGCTGGCGTATTCCGCCGGACGCAATGTGTAGATTTGCGACGCCACCCAGTTCAGCCAAGCGCTTTGCATTACAGCCTTCTGGTCGAACAGGCGTTGAGCCTCGACCTTGGCACTGGCGAGGTTCTGCTGGTGAAAATCGGCGCGGGTCAGCGCCATTACTCGCTGGCCTTGAAGGTCACCAGTTCACCCTTGCGCCACTTGGCAGCCTTGGCCGTCACGGCTTTGAGGGTTTTGGTCAGGCCTTCCTGCAACTGTTGGTGAGCGGCAAAAACCATCACCACGCTGTGGCCTTCCTTGAACACCACGCCGTGGCCGTCAGCCGTGGTGACAAACGCGTAATCGCCCAAACCGTAAACAGTCAGTTTGATTTCGCGAAACCTGATCTCGAGTTTCCCGCCTTCACGGCTGGGCAGCACGGAAGCGCTGAAATGATCGCCGACCTTGAGTTTGAGGCCGGGCTTGTCGTCGACGACCAATGAAGCTTCGGTGTCGATCTCGGCGATGTAAATGCCTTCGGCGTTCTGTTCGGTGACATAAACAAAACGCGACTGAAACTGTTTAACCAACTTCGCACGCAAATCGCCCAGAACGAACAACGCGTGCATATCAAGATTACTTACTGCCAAGGAAACATCCCCACATCTGAAAATGATGCTGCACGCAGGAAAGACGCACAGCAGAAAAAAGCGGCCATGGCGAATAACTTGCCGAATGAGCCGGGTTGAAATCCTGAACCGAGCAGAGCGCCCGTCCAACGCGAGGTAAGTAAGATTACTGGATTGTCACTCGCGCCGTCCTCCCTGACTTTCGTCAGAAACGTGAGGAGAACACTCTAATTGCAACCAAAAATAGCGGACTACCAACATTAGGGAAGAGTCCGCCTGAAAAAAGCGATTTTTCTGACATATCAGCGGCAAAAAATTGCTTTAGATGGACGTCATCGCTAACCAGCGTCGGCGATTCTAGAGCAGCGATGCTCATCGAGACTACTCAAAACGACGGACATACGTCGGTAAACATACGAAAAGGACTTCTAATGTGCACCATGACTCATTTTGCCCATCGCCCAACGCAGCACCAAAACAGCTGTGGGGCCATGCACCCGGCGCTGTTGCAAGCAGACGGACTGGACCTGCAAGCGTTTACTCTGCCCACTTTCCAGGTGGTGCCGGCCGGCAAGGCGTTCTTCCATATCAGGGAAACGTCGACAGGACGTGTCAGAGGTTTCCGCACCGACCATAACCAAGCCTGCGCCCTCGCCCGCTCATTGGCAGCACGCGCCTGACACACTTTATTGCATTGGCTTCAAATAACGTTTCGTCATGCCGACGAGTTAACTCAGCCGTCGGGCGGCAACAACTGCCATACTGCGCGACCCATGAAGGCCGCTCCCCTCGGCGGACGGCTTCAATACAACAGAATATTTTCAAGGGAAGGCTGCTACGTGACGGAATTTGATATCGGCGAATTTTTTATCCGGGGCGAAGCCCGAGAGATCGAAGGCGAGTTTCAGGCTGTCATCGTGATGCGTACCAAACCGCCCTTGAACACCGTGACTTACCATCAGGTCGAGAAAGATCGCTGGTTCAAAACCTCGGACGTCGCCGCCGTTGCCGCCCAGGATGCCGCCAAAGCCCTGAAGCTGGCGGTCGATGAAGGTGCGCTGAAAGCCTGATTTCGCGTTGGCGTCTACGCTCTTTGCTGCTTTCGAACATCGAGATCGAACTCCTGCAGCGCGGCTGCCTCAGATGCAATGAAGCCGCACTCAGATTTCGCATTCGACGCGACCCAAGGAGATGAACATGGACTCACCAACACACGACTTGCAAGGCTTGTTCGACCAGCTCGGTCTGGACTCCGACGAGAAATCCATCGACCAATTCATCGCTGATCACAGATTGCCCGACGATGTAAAACTGATCGAAGCCGACTTCTGGAACGAGCGCCAAGCTGCATTCCTGAAAGAAGAACTGCGCATCGACGCCGATTGGGCACGGGTAGTGGACGAATTGAACCTGCGCCTGCATCAAAATCACTAATCCCGAACCTCACCCACCCCTGTAGCAGCTGGCGAAGCCTGCGTTGTAGCAGCTGGCGCAGCCTGCGTTCGGCTGCGAAGCAGTCGTAAACCCTGAGCGCGAGGTATTCCTGATACACCGCGCTGGCTGATTTCACGACTGCTGCGCAGCCGAACGCAGGCTGCGCCAGCTGCTACAGGGGTCGGGAAACTTCGTGACTGCGCACTATAAACCCCGCCCCTAGCGCGGTTTTTCTGGTTTATAGCCCAACCGCAACCCACCCCAATGCCTGCCCTTGAGCATGATCGGCACCGACAAATCGTGCATCAGCTCACCGGTGTCGCGCGTGTACGTCTGCAACAGCACCAGTTGCTGATGGCTGCCACAACGAATCCCGGTGCGGTCGGCGAACTTGCGTTTGGTGCGGTTCTGCACGGTATCGACCTGCGGATCGCCCGTCAGCGGCTGGCTGAACACAGCGTTATGCGTCGGCACATACCCTTGCTGCGTGCAGGCAATCGCAAACACCAGACCTTCATGGCGCGGCAACAACGGTTCCTGAATCGCCGGCAGCACCTGATCGGTGTACCGGTCGAAACGCGTCTGGAACTTCGCCGGGGCAGTGTGCGCAATCGCCTGGTAATTGCGATCAAACAAGTCATCCAGGCTCACCCGGCCCTGATCGACATCCGCCTCAAAACGCGCGGCAATCTGACTCGCGCCTTCGCGGGCGAGGTCATAAATGCGCTGGTGATAATCGTCCAGACCGACTTCGGCGAGGCGCTCGCTGATGGTTTCAGCCTGACCTTCCATTTGCACAGCGGCCTCGGCCAGGCGTCGGGTTTGCTCATCACTGATCGCCAAATCGCTGCGCATCTGTTCGATGGCGTGGAACAGACTGTCCAGTTGTTCGCGATTGGTTTCGGCGCCACGGGCGATTTCGCCGACCTGCTGTTCAACACCGGCGGCCAGGCGTGCGATGTTGTCGAGGTGCTGACCGGTGTGCTCGACCTGCTGCACACCGACGTCGAGATCGCCGGAGAGTTGGCGGATCTGCTCGACCACTTGCGCCGTGCGTTGCTGAATGTCAGCGACCATTTCCCCGACTTCACCCGTTGCCGTCGCCGTACGCGCGGCCAAACCGCGCACCTCATCGGCGACCACCGCAAAACCTCGACCGTGCTCGCCGGCCCGCGCCGCTTCGATGGCGGCGTTGAGTGCGAGCAGATTGGTCTGGCTGGCGATGGACTGGATCACCAGCGTGACACGCTGAATATCGTCGCTGCGCAGGCTCAAGGCTTCGATCAGTTCGCGGCTGGCGCTCGCGCGTTCGCTGAGCTGATGCATGCGCGAAATCGATTCGATCAACTCGGTGCGCCCGGCGGCGCTGCTTTGATGGGCTTCGCTGGCAGCGCTCAACGCTTCGCGGCTGAGCGTCGAAGTCGCCTGTTCGGTGGAAATCATCACTTCGGCATTGCTGACGATGCGCTTGGCGGCGTCGAGCTGCGACTGCACTTTCTCCGCCAGTTGCTTGACCGAGAACGCCACGCCCGCGGCGGACAAGGCGTTGTGGCTGGTGGTATAGGAAAGATCGCGGGTCAGTTCGGCGATCGCGCTGCTGTTGTCGACCGGCGTTGAATCGACACTCGCGCGGCTGCGCAGGCGCGGCAACCAAATAATCAGCACCGCCACCGGCAGGCCGACGTAAAGCGATGCACCGCCCAGACTCATACCGCAGAGCAACAGCACCAGAGCGATGCTTTGCAATGTCGGCGTCAGCCAGCGGTTTGTTGCTGCAAGCGCTGGTGCAGGCAATCGCCCAACCAGAGATCCGTCTCTCGTCATCTTCGTCACCCCATGCGTCTTCTATTTGTTGTGACTGCATTAAACGCCACTAATGGGCCATTATCTATGGTCAGTTGGTCGCGGATGTTGCAGTGGGTCAATAGAAAACGCAGACGGCAAAAAACATCGCGGGCAAGCCTTGCTCCTACGGTTGTGTGTAGGAAAAAGGCTTGCCCGCGATGTGGGCGCTACCGAATCAGGCCTGACGCTGGTGCTTGTCGATCTGTTCGTGACGCTCTTGGGCTTCGATGCAGTACTTGGTGGTCGGGCTGATCAGCAGGCGCTTCAGGCCGATGGCCTCGCCGCTGTCGTCGCACCAGCCAAAGCTGTCTTCTTTGATGCGTTCCAGAGCCTGTTCCAACTGAGGCAGCATGCGCTGGTCGCGATCGATCGCGTTGACCAGCCAGGTGCGCTCTTCTTCAACGGAAGCAGCGTCGGCCGGGTCAGCCGGAGTATCCAGGCTTTCGATGGCGATGCGGTTCTGCTCGATGCGCTCGTGGGTTTCGACTTTCATGTTCTGCAACAGCTCAGAGAAAAAAGCATGTTGCTCGGCATTCATGTAGTCATCCGCCGGCATGGCCAGCAACTTGTCCTTTGTCATTGATATCTCTATAAAAAAACGTGCATTAAGGCGAATTAGGGAGCGTTCCGGCGAACGTTGATCGTCCGCCGCAAAGGCGCCATTTATTCCAAGCGCCACCCGGCACTCAATTTACGAGGGGCGGCAGTCTAAGGCCGACTTGAGGCCTCAGCAACTGAAAAGACAGCGAATTTGTCCGACAACACCCGGAAAGTGCGCCATGGCAGCCGTTGTGGTGGTTATCGGAGTGCGTTTATAGCAAGAAATTCAGTCCAGCGGCTTTATATAGAAGACAAACGGCGGCGCTACGCGGTTATCACGCACTGCCCAATTTGCCGCGCGGGCGGAAAAGCTTGAGGCATTCGTCGCTACCCCGATAACCTGAGCCGCCCTTCTCCACGGATGCGCCCATGACTGCCGCCGAACAACCCGCCCCGGCATTGAAGGAGATTTTCAACGCCGAGCGCCTCAAGCACATCGCCACCGAAATGACCGCGATTTACCCGGCATTCGACGCCAAGGCTTTCCTGAAAATGACCAACGATGGCCTCGCCGAATTGTCGATCATGCAGCGCATGGCTCGGGTCAGCGAGTGCCTGCACGCCGTGTTGCCGTTGAGTTATGAAGAATCCCTCGAGGTGCTGCGCGCCCTCGCCCCTCGGCTGAACAGCGGTTTTGTGAGTATTTCGCTGCCGCATTATGTGGCGATGTATGGCGCGCATTCGTTTGAGCAATCGATGGCGGCGCTGAAGTATTTCACGACGTTCGGCTCGTCCGAGTTCGCGATCCGGCATTTCCTGCGCAGCGACCTTGAGCGTTCGCTGGCGCTGATGCTGGAGTGGTCGGGCGATGCCAACGAACACGTCCGGCGCCTCGCCAGCGAAGGCAGTCGCCCGCGTCTGCCGTGGTCGTTTCGGCTGGAGCAGATTCAGGCTGACCCGACGTTGGCGGCGGCGATTCTCGACAACCTCAAGGCTGATGAAAGCCTGTATGTGCGCAAGTCCGTGGCCAATCACCTCAACGACATCACCAAGGATCACCCGGAATGGGTGCTGGATTTGATCGAAGGCTGGTCGCTGGAAAACAGGCACACGGCGTGGATCGCCAAACATGCGCTGCGCAGTTTGATCAAACAGGGCAATCAGCGCGCGCTGGCGGTGATCGGCGCGGGCGGCAAGCCTGAAGTTGAGATTGTCGGAGTGAAGGTTGAGCCGGCGGTGATTCGCCTGGGGCAGAAAATCAGCCTGTCGTTCACGCTGAAATCCATAGTCCCGGACAGTCAGAGATTGGTGATCGACTATGCAATCGATTACGTCAAAGCCAACGGCAGCACTTCCGCGAAGGTGTTCAAGCTCAAAGCACTGACCTTGCCCGGGCACGCCAGCGAGTTTGTCACCCGCAGCCAGCAGATCAAGGAACTGACCACGCGCCGGCATTACGCGGGGCAGCACGCGGTGCACATCATGGTGAATGGCGAGAGGCTGGCAAGCAGCTCATTCGAAATCCTCCCCTAGCCGCCCACCGTAGGAGCAAAGCTTGCTCGCGAAGAACGATGACGCGGTGTATCAGACCGGACGCCATCGCGAGCAAGCTTTGCTCCCACGGCATGACGCATCAGCGTTCACTGCCCAGCAGCAACCCTTGCTCGCGCTCGCACAATTGCGCCACGTAATCCCACAACACGCGCAATCTCACCGATTTATGCAGTTCGCGCCGCGTGCTGATCCAATAACTGCGCAGAATGCTTTCGTCCGGCAACAGCGCCACCAACTGCGGATCCGCACTCGCCATGTAACAAGGCAACACCGCAATGCCCAGCCCCGAGCGCGCAGCCTGGTGCTGGGCGATCACGCTGGTGCTGTGGAACACCACTCGCGGGTTGCGGCAGAAGCTGTTGAGGAACATCAGTTCCTGGCTGAATAGCAAATCGTCGACGTAGCCGATCCACGCATGGCGGCCGAGGTCTTCGCGGCTGAGCAGCGGCGGCGCCTGGTCGAGGTAGGCCTGGCTGGCGTAGAGCGCGAGGCGATAGTCAGTGAGTTTGCGCGTGACCAGCATGTCGGCGGCCGGGCGTTCGAGGTGAATGCTGATTTCCGCTTCGCGGTTGAGGATGCTGACGAAGCGCGGCACCGCCACCAGTTCCACTTCGAGGCCAGGATAACGCTCGAACAACCCGTTCATGCGGCTGGCGAGAAACATGATGCCCAGCCCCTCGGTTACGCCGACGCGGATCTTGCCCAGCGGCGCGGTCGACTGGGTGATTTCCTCTTGCGCCAGCAGCGCGACATTTTCCATTGCTTCGGCATGCTTGAGCAGCGCCTCCCCGGCCGGCGTCAGTTGATAACCCTGCGCGTGCTGGACGAACAGCGCAGTGCCGAGGCTCTTTTCAATCGCCTCGATGTGCCGGGCCACCGTGGCGTGGGTGGTGTTCAAACGGCGGGCGGCCGTGAGCAACCGACCGCTGCGCTGTAACTCGAGAAAAAACCGCAGGTCATTCCAATCGAACATCCGACTTCCTTAGCGCGACAATGCGCGAAAGCAATGTTGTGTGACCGCGATGCTGTCTGAAAACGCACAGCGGCTGCGCAAAAACTAACATTCTTTATACGAAAGCTAACAACTAGGATGAACCCAACAACAAAAACAATCAGAGGTCATGGATGCAGACTTCCCAGGACGAATACGATTACATCGTGGTCGGCGCCGGGCCCGCCGGATGTTTGCTGGCCAATCGATTGTCGGCCAACTCGCAACATCGGGTGCTGCTGCTCGAAGCTGGCGGTCGCGACAACTATCCGTGGATTCATATCCCCGTCGGTTACCTGTTCTGCATCGGCAACCCGCGCACCGATTGGTGCTTCAAGACCGAAGCGCAACCGGGCCTGCAAGGTCGGGCGTTGAGTTATCCGCGCGGCAAAGTGCTCGGCGGCTGTTCTTCGATCAACGGCATGATCTACATGCGCGGCCAGGCCGGCGACTACGATGGCTGGGCCGCCGAGGGCAATCCGGGCTGGGCCTGGCAAGACGTGCTGCCGCTGTTCAAAAAAAGCGAAAACCATTTCGCCGGCGATTCGCAGTTCCACGGCGCTGCCGGCGAATGGCGGATTGAACGCCAGCGGCTGTCATGGCCGGTGCTGGATGCATTTCGCAGCGCTGCCGAGCAAAGCGGCATTGCAAGCATCGATGACTTCAATCAGGGCGATAACGAAGGTTGCGGTTACTTCCAGGTCAACCAGAAATCCGGGATTCGCTGGAACGCCGCCAAGGCTTTTCTCAAACCGATCCGCCATCGTGCCAACCTGACCGTTTTGACCGACGTTGAAGTCGACCGCGTGCTGCTGGAAAACGCCCGCGCCGCTGCGGTGAGCGCACGCTGGCAAGGTCAGGCGAAAACCTTCAAGGCGCGCAAGGAGATCGTTCTGTGCGCCGGCTCGGTGGGTTCGCCAAGCATTTTGCAGCGCTCCGGGATCGGCCCGCGTGCGCTGCTGCAACGCCTCGGCATCGGTGTTGCGCATGAACTGCCGGGGGTCGGCGGCAATTTGCAGGATCACCTGCAACTGCGGCTGATCTACAAACTGGAAAACGCGCGCACGCTGAATCAGATCGCCGGCACCCTGCTGGGCAAGATGGGCATGGGTTTGCGTTATCTGTATGACCGCAGCGGGCCGCTGTCGATGGCGCCGAGTCAGTTGGGCGCGTTTGCCCGCTCGGGCCCGGAGCAGACCTCGGCGAATCTTGAATACCACGTGCAGCCGCTGTCGCTGGAGCGTTTTGGCGAACCGCTGCACGCGTTCCCGGCTTTCACTGCGTCGGTGTGTGATCTGCGCCCGCAAAGCCGTGGACGCATCGAAATCCGCAGCGCTGATCCGCAGGACGCACCGGTGATCCAACCCAATTATCTGAGCCATCCCGAGGATTTGCGCGTGGCGGCGGACGCCATTCGCCTGACACGGCGCATTGTCGCGGCGCCCGCGTTGGCTGCATTCAAACCGGTCGAATATCTACCCGGCGAAAGTTTGCAGAGTGAAGAGCAATTGCATGAAGCAGCGGCGCGAATTGGCACAACGATTTTTCACCCGGTGGGCACCTGCCGGATGGGCAATGATGTTGATGCGGTGGTGGACGCGCAGTTGAAAGTCCACGGGATTCCCGGTTTGCGCATCGCCGATGCGTCGATCATGCCGCGAATCACCTCGGGCAACACATGTTCGCCTACGCTGATGATTGCCGAGAAGGCTGCGCAGATGATGCTTGCCCCCGCGACACGCAGTTCAAACCCTGTAGGAGCGAGGCTTGCCCGCGAAGAACGATAACGCGGGGTGTCAGGCCTGACGCCTTCGCGAGCAAGCTTTGCTCCTACAGGGAACGAAGTACACCGCGCTTTATGGATAAACGCGGCACTGGCCCACAAGGCCGGCGCCGACAGTGGAACAACAAAAACAATCACTGTGAGGGATACCGATATGTCAGAGCACGTTCAACCCCTGGAAGCCACGCGCAGCGCGGGCACCAGCAGCGACACCCGCAAAGTCATCTTCGCCTCGTCCCTGGGGACGGTGTTCGAGTGGTACGACTTTTTCCTCTATGGCGCCCTCGCGGTGGTGATCAGCAAACAGTTTTTTGCCGGGGTCAACGACACCACGGCGTTCATTTTTGCGCTGATGGCGTTTGCCGCCGGTTTCATCGTGCGGCCGTTCGGCGCGTTGGTGTTCGGCCGTTTGGGCGACATGATCGGG
Source organism: Pseudomonas prosekii (assembly GCF_900105155.1). Classification (NCBI taxonomy): domain Bacteria; kingdom Pseudomonadati; phylum Pseudomonadota; class Gammaproteobacteria; order Pseudomonadales; family Pseudomonadaceae; genus Pseudomonas; species Pseudomonas prosekii. The sequence goes on along the minus strand of NZ_LT629762.1, from coordinate 5,543,582 downwards.
CGTAAATACACCTTTCTCGCGACCATTATTCTCATGGGCCTGGCAACGTTTTGCGTAGGCCTGCTACCGACTTACGCGACCATTGGCATCGCCGCGCCGATCATCCTGATCATCCTGCGCATGCTCCAGGGCTTGGCGCTCGGCGGCGAATACGGTGGCGCCGCAACCTACGTCGCCGAACATGCGCCGATGGGCAAACGCGGTTTCCATACCAGTTGGATTCAGTCGACCGCGACCCTCGGTTTGCTGCTGTCGCTGCTGGTAGTGCTCGGTTGCCGTTACTTCACCGGCGACCAGTTTGAAGTCTGGGGCTGGCGCATTCCGTTCCTGTTTTCCATCGTGCTGCTGGGCATTTCCACCTGGATTCGCCTGAGCCTGCACGAGTCGCCGGCCTTCGTGAAAATGAAGGACGAAGGCAAGCTGTGCAAACAACCGCTGCGCGATTCGTTCGGCAAGTGGGAAAACCTCAAAGTCGTATTGATTGCGCTGTTCAGCATCAACGCCGGGCAAGCGGTCACCTTCTACGCGGCGCAGTTTTACGTGCTGTTCTTCCTCACGCAATTCCTGCGGATGGACCCGGCGCTGGCCAACAGTCTGCTGATAGTCAGCGTGATTATCGGCGCGCCGTTCTTCATCTTTTTCGGCTGGCTGTCGGACAAGGTCGGGCGCAAACCGGTGCTGATGATCGGCCTGCTGCTGGCAACCGCGCTGTACTTCCCGATCTTCAAAACCCTGGCGCATTACGCCAACCCGGCGATCGATCAGGCCAGCCAACAGGCGCCGATCACCGTGCTCGCGGACCCGGCGACGTGCACCTTCCAGTTCGACCCGGTGGGCAAGGCGAAATTTGATAGCCCGTGCGACAAGGTCAAGACCTTCCTGGTTAAGCAAGGCCTGCCTTACACCAGCGCCGCCGCTCCGGCCGGTGCGGGGGTGCAGGTCAGCGTCGGCGACGTGAAAATTGACGGTTACGACGAAGCGGCAATGCGCGGCGCGGTGACGCTGGCCGGTTATCCGTCGCAGGCTGATACGCAGCAGATCAACAAACCGATGATCGTCGCGCTGATTGTGGCGCTGATCATTATTTCCGCCATGTGCTACGGCCCGCTGGCGGCGCTGATGGTCGAACTGTTCCCGACGCGCATCCGCTACACCTCGATGTCCCTGCCCTACCACATCGGCAATGGCTGGTTTGGCGGCTTCCTGCCAACCGTGTCGTTTGCGCTGGTGGTCTACACCGGCGATATCTTTTATGGCTTGTGGTACCCGGTGGTGATCACCGGTGTGAGTCTGGTGGTGGGCATGATCTTTTTGCGCGAGACGAAAAACGTCGACCTCGACAAAAACTGATCCGAAGATCACGCCCCTGTAGCAGCTCGTTCACCCTGTAGCAGCTGCCGAGGCACGAGGCTGCGTTCGGCTGCGAAGCAGTCGTGAAATCAGGCACCGCGGTGTTTCAGGAACACCGCGTGCTCAGGTCCTGCGACTGCTGCGCAGCCGAACGCAGCCTCGTGCCTCGGCAGCTGCTACAAAGACTCGCGACAGGTTAAGCTCGATGCACATTCAGTGAAATCAGGCACCGCGGTGGTTCAGGCACACCGTGTGCTCAGGTCCTGCGACTGCTGCGCAGCCGAACGCAGCCTCGTGCCTCGGCAGCTGCTACAAAGGCTCGCGACAGGTTAAGCTCGATGTACATCCAGTGAAATCAGGCACCGCGGTGTTTCAGGAACACCGCGTGCTCAGGTCCTGCGACTGCTACGCAGCCGAACGCAGCCTCGTGCCTCGGCAGCTGCTACAAAGACTCGCGACAGGTTAAGCTCGATGCACATTTCAGCCCCGCCAATCAAACGACCGAGGCCCCATGATCATTTCCTCCGCATCCGATTACCGCGAGGCCGCACGGCGCAAACTTCCGCGATTCCTCTTCGATTACATCGACGGCGGCGCCTATGCCGAGCACACGCTGCGCGCCAACAGCGCCGACCTGACCAGCATCAGCCTGCGTCAACGCATTCTGAAAAACGTCGAAACCCTGAGCCTGGAAACCACCCTCTTCAACCAGCCGCTGGCCATGCCGATCATCCTCGCGCCGGTCGGCCTCACGGGCATGTTCGCCCGCCGAGGTGAAGTGCAAGCGGTGCGCGCGGCGCAAAACAAAGGCATTCCGCTGTGCCTGTCGACAGTGTCGGTGTGTTCCATCGAGGAAGTCACCGCGCAGAGCCAACAGGCAATCTGGTTTCAACTGTACGTGTTGAAAGACCGCGGCTTCATGCGCAATGCCCTGGAGCGAGCCAAGGCTGCCGGGGTGAAAAACCTCGTGTTCACCGTCGACATGCCAACTCCCGGCGCCCGTTACCGCGATGCGCATTCGGGCATGTCGGGGCCGTTCGCGTCGTCGCGACGAATGCTCCAGGCGATGACCAGACCGGACTGGGCGTTCAATGTCGGCCTGATGGGCCGGCCGCACGACTTGGGCAATATTTCGGCGTACCTCGGCAAAGCCGTGACGCTGGAAGACTACATGGGCTGGCTGGCGAACAACTTTGACCCGTCGATCAGTTGGAGCGATCTGGAGTGGATTCGCGACTTCTGGCAAGGCCCGATGATCATCAAGGGCATTCTCGATCCGCAGGACGCCAAGGACGCTGTGACCTTCGGCGCCGACGGCATTGTTGTGTCAAACCACGGCGGCCGGCAGTTGGACGGAGTGCTGTCGACGACCAAGGCTTTGCCGCCAATCATGCAGGCGATTGGCGATGATTTGACCGTGCTGGTGGATTCCGGGATTCGCTCGGGACTGGACGTCGTGCGCATGTTGGCGCTGGGCGCGAAAGGCGTGTTGCTCGGGCGTTCGATGGCCTACGCGCTGGCGGCGGACGGTCAACGCGGGGTGGAAAACATGCTGGATATTTTCGCCAGGGAAATGCGCGTGGCGATGACATTGACCGGGGTGACCTCGATTGCCGAAATCAACGAATCGACACTGGTAAGCGCTGCCCCCATCCCCTAAGTCAAACAGATCCCCCTGTGGCGAGGGGGCTCGCCCCCGTTGGGCTGCGCAGCGGCCCCGCTTTTATGGGACTACTGCAAAATCCAACGGGGGCAAGCCCCCTCGCCACAAGTTACTCGGCGCTTGATGAATTTTCGGTCACTTCACCAAACCAACGAATCGACACTGGTAAGCGCTGCCCCCATCTCCTAAGTCAAACAGATCCCCCTGTGGCGAGGGGGCTCGCCCCCGTTGGGCTGCGCAGCGGCCCCGCGTTTATGGGACTGCTGCGCACTCCAACGGGGGCAAGCCCCCTCGCCACAAGTTACTCGGCGCTTGATGAATTTTCGGTCACTTCACCAATCGCTTTTCCTTCGAAGGCCGATAGCCGAAATACGAGCTGTAGCATTTGCTGAAATGGCTCGGTGAAACAAACCCGCACGCCACCAGCACATCCACCTGCGACAACTCGGTGTGCTGCAGCAAGCGCCGCGCTTCAGTGATGCGCAATTCCAGGTAATAGCGCTGCGGCGTGGTGCCCAATTGCTCCTTGAACAGCCGCTCGAGTTGCCGCCGCGAACGCCCGGCATACACCGCCAGCTGCTCCAGCTCCAGCGGCTCCTCAAGGTTGGCGTCCATCAACTTGACCACCTCACGCAGCGGCGCGCTCAAGCAGATATTTTCCGTCGGTTTGATCCGCCGATATCGCGACTCCTCGAACGCCAGAATGTCCTCGATGCCCTCGACCAATGCCTTATCGTGCAATCCCTTGATCCAGTCCAGCGCCATGTGAAACGCCCCGGACGGACTCGACGCCGTGAGCCGGTCGCGATCAATCACGTAAGGCTCGCTGCTGACCTGTGTAACCTTGCAGAACTCCGCCAGCGCCGGGCGATGTTCCGGGTGAATTGCGCAGCGATAACCATCGAGCAGCCCGGCACGCCCGAGAAACCACGCGCCATTCCACAAACCGGCCAGGCTGACACCCAGTTCGGCGGCGGCTCTGAGCACATGAATGAGGTCTTCTGAGGCCTTCAACTCAGTCCGGTAACCGCCACAAATCACCAGCAAGTCCAGGCTCTTGATCACCGCACAATCAAGGCGCGCATCCGGGCGAATCACCAGCCCGAGGTCGCTGACCACTTCACCGTCCTGCAAGCCGAATGTCTGCGAAGCGAACGACTCGGCGCGCAGCAGATTGGCGGTGACAATCGTGTCCAGCGCCTGGGTAAACGCCGGCAGGGAAAAATGCTCCAGCAGCAAAAAACCGGCGCGAACGGTTCGGCTCGCCGCGCCAGGCTGCTCATTCAGGTAGCGAAGGTTTTTACCTTTCATGCCTCCGCTGAATTGCCGTCGTTCGATCAATGCTCGCCCACTCGGTTGCGTTAACGAGCACGTAGTTTGCGGGGTTTGCGCGGTGTTCTGCCAGCGGCGAATCAAAGTGTTTTTTCGCTGCAGCGAAGCCCGGCTGAAACCCTGCTCACAAAAGGCTTCCACCGACTCGGCATACCCGACCCTGCTGGAACTGCTCAACGCCGGGAAGGCTCTCAATCGACGTTGTCGAGAATCTCGAATTTCACGACGTCGGGGTAGAACGCCACGTAGCCTCGAATCTGCTCGACCGAGACTTTCGGGTCTTCGTAGCTCCACACCGCGTTGGCGCCTTCATGCCCCGGAATCTGCAGGCTGAAATAACTGGCGTCGCCCTTGTACGGGCAATAACTGGTGTGGTCGGTGCGCGCGTAATACTTTTCGTCGATGTCTTCGCGCGGGATGTAATACACCGGCGGATAGTTGGCCTCCAGCAACACCAACGCCCGGGCGGACGCGGCCACTTGAATACCGTGGAATTTCACCAACAGGCAGCCGGGTTGCTCGGCGATGGTGATGACAGGGCTGGGACCGGTGCTTTTCATGGACGACGTTCCTCCTGACGCTGATAAACCTGTGGGAGCAAGGCTTGCCCGCGATGGCGGCGCGCCGGGCACACCGCGTTTTGCTTGATCGCGAGCAAGCTTTGCGCCTACAGACGGGTAGGCGAAGCGGCCCCAAAACCTGAGACCACGATCTTTCAGGTATAACCCAACTTTCGCCTCGACGACGGCTGCGCAGCCGAACGGAGCGCCGCAACAAACGCCTCAACCATCGGTGGAACGCGTCACAGCCTCCCACGCGTCAATCTCCTGCGCCATGCTCGCCAACCGCTCGCGCACCAGTTTCAACGCGTCGCTGCCCAGCAGCAGATGCGCCGGCGGTGCGTCGCTGGCAATCAGGCTCAGCATGGCGCGAGCGGCTTTGAGTGGATCGCCCAATTGCTGACCACTTTTGGCCTGACGCGCAGCTCTGATCGGACCGAAACTGGCGTCATAGTCGGCAATGCTGCGCTCGGAGCGACGCATCGAGCGCCCCGCCCAATCGGTGCGAAAAGAGCCCGGCGCGACGGCCGTGACGGCGATGCCAAACGGTTTGAGCTCCTTGCTCAACGTGTCGGAAATACCTTCCAGGGCGAATTTGCTGCCGCAGTAGTAAGCGATGCCGGGCATCGTGATGAAACCGCCCATCGAGGTGATGTTGATGATGTGCCCGGCGCGGCGCTGGCGGAAGAACGGCACAAACGCCTTGGTCACCGCGACGGCGCCGAACACATTGACATCAAACTGCTGACGCATCTCCTCCAGCGCAGACTCTTCGAACACGCCTTCATGGCCGTAACCGGCGTTGTTCACCAGCACGTCCACCGGACCGAGGCTGTTTTCGACCTCAGCGACCAGCGCGTCGATGGCGCTGAAATCGGTGACATCCAGGCAACGTGCAAACGCCTGTCCGCCAGGGTGTTGTTCGAACTCGGCGCGCGCCGTTTCGCTGCGCACGGTGCCGATAACACGGTGACCGGCGGCCAGTGCTTCATCGGCCAGCGCGCGGCCAAAACCGCTGCTGACACCGGTGATAAAAAGAGTTTTATGAACAGTCATGATCAGGTTCCGCCGCGGGTTGTGGAGATGTCGACCATGCTAAGCAGGCAATCGCGGCGGTTGAACGCCGATTGTTGTGAGTGTTTTGCCTAATCCTATGAGGCGATTGATTTGCCGCGCGCGGGGGTTCACATTCAGCCCATTGTTATCAAACAGGACCGACAGGTGAGCGCGTCAGCGATTGCTCAAAACGATGAACAGCAGCAGATGGTCGCGCTGCTGACGAAACTCGCGCCGGATGAGGGCTACAACCTCACGGCGCTGGCCGATGTGCGTTTGCTGCGCTCCAACCGGGCGCTGCAACGCACGCCAGTGCTTTACGATCCGGGCATCGTCATCGTCTGCCAGGGCCGCAAAATCGGCTATTGGGGCGAGGCGATTTATCGCTACGACGCCCAGCATTACCTGGCGGTTGCGGTGCCCGTGCCGTTCACCATGGAAACCGACGCGAGTGCCGAAGAACCGTTGCTGGCGATCTATCTTCATCTGGATTTCAACCTCGCCGCCGAGCTGATGTTGCAGATCGATGACTCGCTGCAACTCGATGACGTTCTGCAATTCGCCGACCCGCCGAGCGCCGAGCCCAAAGGTATGTTCGCCTCGCCGATGGAGCCGCGTTTGCGCCAATCGGTGCTGCGCCTGCTCGAAGCCCTCGACTCGCCGCTGGACGGCCGTTTGCTGGGGCCGGCGCTGGTGCGCGAAATCTATTACCGGATTCTCACTGGCGCGCAGGGTGGCTCGATGCGCGCCGCCCTCGCCGCTCGCGGGCAGTTCGGGCGCATCTCCCGGGCGTTGCGCACAATCCATGGCAGCCTCGGTGAACGGCTCGACGTCGAACAGCTGGCTGCGCAAGCCAACATGAGCGTGCCGACCTTTCACGCGCATTTCAAAGCGGTGACGCAGACCTCGCCGATGCAGTATTTGAAGTCGACGCGTCTGCATCAGGCGCGGCTGTTGATGGCGCGCAATGGCTACAGCGTGGCGCGGGCGGCGTCGCACGTCGGCTATGAAAGTGGCTCGCAGTTCAGCCGTGAATTCAAAAGGCTGTTCGGGCGCACACCGACCGCTGAGGTGGCGCGGATGAAAGGTGCCTTCGCATTGCCGCCGCCGCTGCACGACTCGGTATTCGTGTCCTCGCACTAAATCTTGTAGGAGTGAGCTTGCTCGCGAAAGCGCAGTGTCAGCCGCTTGCTCTTTTGAATTTGAAACCGCCATCGCGAGCAAGCTCGCTCCCACATTGGCTCGGGGGGTGAGCGCAATATCTTGTTATCACTGAAAACCTTTTATCTGTATATCCATACAGATAAAGGTTGCCCCATTCACAATCCCTGCGCATTCTGTGCACTTCTTCAAACCGACTCGAACGATGGTGGTTATGCAGCTGTACCTCTGTGAAAAACCTTCCCAGGCCAAAGACATCGCAGCAGTGCTCGGCGCCAAGCGTCGGGGCGACGGTTGCTGGCTGGGAACGAACGTCACGGTGACCTGGTGCATCGGCCATCTGCTCGAAACCGCGCCGCCGGACGCCTATGACGCGCGCTACAAACGCTGGGTGCTGGCCGACCTGCCGATCATCCCCGACAAATGGAAGATGACCGTCAAACCGCGTACCGCCAGCCAATACAAAGCGGTCAAACGCCTGCTCGGCGAAGCCACCGAACTGGTGATTGCCACCGACGCCGACCGTGAGGGCGAGATGATCGCCCGGGAACTGGTCGAGCATTGCCGCTATCGCGGGCCGATCCGCCGCTTGTGGCTGTCGGCACTCGACGACGCTTCGATCCGCAAGGCACTGGCGGCGCTCAAACCCGGCGCCGACACCTTCAGCCTCTATCACTCGGCACTGGGCCGCTCCCGCGCCGATTGGCTGATCGGGATGAACATGAGCCGCCTCTTCACCCTGCTCGGCCGCCAATCGGGCTATCAAGGCGTGTTGCCCGTCGGTCGCGTGCAAACGCCGACATTGCGGCTGGTGGTCGATCGGGATCGCAGTATCGCTGACTTTGTCCCCGTCGCGTATTGGGCGATCGACGTGCAACTGCTCCACGATGGCACGCCGTTCACCGCGCAATGGCGCGCCGCTTCAGACGTTTGCGACGATCAGGACCGCTGCCTGAATCAGCCGTTGGCGCAACAAGCGGCAGCGGCGATGAGCAACGCGAGCAGCGCCCGCCTGCTGAAACTGCGCACCGAGCGCATGCGCGAAATCGCCCCGCTGCCGTTCGACCTCGGCACCTTGCAGGAAGTCTGCTCGAAGAAGCTCGGCCTAGGCGCCCAGGAAACCCTCGACATCGCCCAGGCGCTCTACGAAACTCACAAAGTCATCACCTACCCACGCAGCGATTGCGGTTACCTGCCGCTGAGCCAGCACAGCGAAGCACCGGGCATCCTCGCCGCGCTGCGCCAGGCCGATCCGAGCCTGAACGCCCTGAACGATTTCCTCCAGCCGCAGCGACGTTCGCGGGCCTGGAACGACGCCAAGGTCAGCGCCCACCACGGCATCATCCCCACTGCAGCGGCGAAAAACCTCGAGCGGCTGATGGGCAAGCAACGGGCGGTCTACACGTTGATACGTGCCCGTTATCTGGCGCAGTTCCTGCCCAACCACGAATACGATCGTACTCAAGCCGACTTCAACTGTGCCGGCGAAGCGTTGCGCGCCGTGGGCAAACAAATCGTCGAGCCGGGTTGGAAACGTGCCTTGCCCGAAGCGCTTGCTCCGGCCAAGGGACGCGAGGCGCCGGCCCCGCAAACCCTGCCGGCACTCGCCGAAGGCTGCGATTACGCGGTGGACGAGGTCAGGCTCAAAGACCTCTGGACCCAACCACCCAAGCCGTTCACCGAGGGCGACCTGATCAAGGCAATGAAGAACGTCGCCAAACTGGTGGAAGACCCGCTGCTCAAGCAGAAACTCAAGGACACCACCGGCATCGGCACTGAAGCGACCCGCGCCTCGATCATTCAGGGCCTGCTCGACCGCGGTTATCTGGTGAAAAACGGCAAGGCGCTGGCGGCCACGCCGGCGGCGTTCAGCCTGATCGACGCAGTGCCGCGGGCGATTGCCGACCCCGGCACCACGGCCATTTGGGAGCAGGCACTGGACATGGTGCAAAGCGGCGAGATGAGCCTCGAAGAATTTGTCACCAAACAAGCCGCGTGGATGAGCAAGCAAGTCGCCCGATGCTCCGGCCTGAGCATGACCATCAGCGGCCCGGCCAGCCCGGCCGGTCGCGGCGCCGCCCCGTGGAAGAAAAAACGCAAAACTGCCCCGCGCAAAGCTGCGACCGGGACTAAACGCGCCGCCAAACCGGCGAGCAAGGCTTAAGGGCACTTCGGCCAGCGCCCAATGGTCTAGTGTTGCTCAAGCCCAGGCGCTCACCGCACTTTCAGAAAAGGCATCGACCATGATCATCGTTCATCACCTGAATAACTCCCGCTCCCAACGCATTCTCTGGTTGCTGGAAGAATTGGCCATCCCCTACGAACTCAAACTCTATCAGCGCGACCCGAAGACCAATCTGGCACCGCCAGAATTGAAAGCGATCAATGCCTTGGGCAAATCGCCGGTCATCGAGGACGGCGCGCAAAAGCTGATCGAGTCCGCCGCCATCATCGACTACCTGATTCGCCGCCACGGTGGCGGTCGTCTGCAACCGGATCCGTCCACCCCGGCTTACGATCTATACGTGCAATGGCTGCACTTCGCCGAAGGTTCGGCGATGCTGCCGCTGATGCTCAACCTGTACGTCGGCAAACTCGGTGAAGCCGGGGCGCCGCTGCACCCACGGATCAACTCGGAAGTGGCCAACTACCTGAGCTACCTCGACAGCGCGTTGAGCCAATCCGACTATCTGTTGGGCGACGAATTCAGCGCCGCTGACATTCAGATGAGCTTTATTGGCGAGATCGCCCGGGCTCAAGGCAAGTTGCGCGACTACCCGCACGTTGCGGCTTGGGTCGATCGCTTCCAGGCCCGCCCGGCTTACGCCGCTGCACTGAAAACCGGTGGCAAGTACGACTTCGCGCCCCACTGAGCACACATGCCCGGGCCAGCAATGGCCCGGAACATCAGGAGCCAGCCATGTCGTCAATAGAACTGCACGCCGCTCAGCGTGACGAAGTGGCAACGATTGAAAACATGATGCAGTTCTACCTGCACGACTTCAGCGAATGGCTGCCGCTGAAGCTGGGCGAACAGGGTTTGTTCAACTTCCAGATAAAACCGGGTTACTGGCGCAACCCGGCAACCCGCCCGTTTCTGATCAAGGTTGACGGCGAACTCGGCGGTTTTGTTGTCGTGGACGCAGACACTCATGTCCCCGGCGCCGAGCACAACATCGGTTATTTCTTTGTCAGTCGGCGCTTTCGTGGCCAAGGTGTCGCGAAATTTGTCGTCTCTGCCCTCTTGAGCCAAATCCCCGGTCAATGGCAAATTTTCCACATCGACGCCAACCAGCCTGCACGGCGGTTCTGGGCGCGTTTGATCCCTGCTTTCACCGAGGGAAACTTCACCACGCAGCCACTGAACCTAGACGGCTATCCGTGCACGCTCTACCGCCTCGAAAGCTCGCCCCAGCAGCCTGTTAGGCGCCCTCTCTAATTCCAAAAGCACTTTGTCCGACAATATGTAGTGACCAAAAATAATCACTACATAACCGTTGACGTCTTCGATTTGCCCTTGCATGATGCAGACGTCTCCCCGATCGGGAGTACAGGCAACATGTTTGAGCAAGCTCGTCTGACCGCCGAGCTGTTATTCCCGGATACACGCTGCCCACAAGGCAGATTGAAGAAGCTGACCTGGCCCGAACGTCCAGTACAAGGACGAGAAGCGCTGGCGAAACGTTCTCATGAAGCTTGTGGCCGACCCTTGAAACGTCGGCAGTGGCCTCCAGTTTTTCGCCGCTTCTCTTCGTTGTGACGCTATTGCGTAGCAGTTATTCAACACGACTACATGCAGCAGACGCGGGACCCCGTCAATTTGGCGGCTGACCGCTGACGTCCTGGTTTCGGTGCCAGGGATCAACTAACCGATGGGCTACTTGTATTAGCGAATCAACTTTGAAAGATCACCAAATGGTCAAGGGGCTTAATTATGAATCTGAACAATCAACCGACTATCGATGAACTGGCGCGTATGTTCGCTGAACAAAAAGACAGCCACGACAGCCATATTCTGTGGATCAGCAAGTCCGGCCAGGTGCACATGGACTGCCTGTCGCCGCATACCCACGAAGAAGAGTTCGACAAGAACAACCAGAACCTGCTGGCCCGCCTGAAGATGTACCGTCGCGGCCAAGGTTACGTCGGCAAGAAAGCCGCGGCCGACAAGGACTTCATCGGCAATGTTCTGCAAACTTTGAAACAAGCGTGGGCATCGATGCAGAACCAGAACGAAGTTCGGGTGATTGATCGGTTCTACTGATCAAGATTGAAAAAAAGGGCCTGCTTCCTTCCTGGAACAGGCCCTTTTTATTGCCCAAAAATCACGCCATCCCCCTGTAGGAGTGAGCCTGCTCGCGATCGCGGCGGTCAGTCAGCAATGATGTTGAATATGAACGCCTCATCGCGAGCAGGCTCACTCCTATATTAGTTGCGTGGTGACAACACCATCCTCACAAACGCCAGCAAGCTGCTCACCGAATTCACCTCGATCACCACGTTGGGCGTGATCCCTTGCTCGCGGAAATACTCCAAAGTCCCACGGGACAGGTCCTTGCGGCACAACCTCCATCTATAGGCTGTGCTTATGCGCGGCATTGCTTATCGGTCTTGGACGCTATGGATCAATCAACCGAAGATTGCTCCACACCCAGCGACACACCCATCCGATAGGAGTCACACCATGCAACAGTCCCACGCTTACAACGACCAGAGTCTGGCCCTGACCACTTCGATTCTCGATGCCAAGGCACGCAAGAATCTCTCATGGCAGGACCTGGCTGACGGCACCGGGCTGAGCCTGGCCTACGTCACCGCTGCCCTGCTCGGCCAGCATCCATTGCCGGAAGCGGCAGCCAAAGTGGTCGGCGATAAACTTGAGCTGGACGCGGACAGCGTCGCTCGCCTGCAGATCATCCCGCTGCGCGGCAGCCTCGCGGGTGTGCCGACCGACCCGACCATCTACCGCTTCCACGAAATGATCCAGATCTACGGCACCACGCTCAAGGCGCTGGTTCATGAGCAATTCGGCGACGGCATCATCAGCGCGATCAACTTCAAACTCGACATGAAAAAAGTCGAAGACCCGGAGGGCGGCTCCCGCGCGGTGATTACCCTCGACGGCAAATTCCTGCCACTGCGTCCTTTCTAAACGGCGGCCGGCCCGCACATCGAGTGCGGGCCTCGACCCACCGAATGAACACCCCATTTATAAGGAAGCACCCATGAAAGCGCTCATCGACGGTTTCTTGAAATTTCAAAAAGACGCGTTTCCGCAACGCACCGACCTGTTCAAACACCTGGCAACCACCCAGCACCCCGGCACCTTGTTCATCACCTGTTCAGACAGCCGCGTGGTCCCGGAACTGTTGACCCAGCAAGAGCCCGGCGAGCTGTTCGTGATCCGCAATGCCGGCAACATCGTGCCGTCGTACAGCCCGCACCCGGGCGGCGTTTCGGCCACGGTGGAATACGCGGTCGCGGTGTTGGGCGTGACCGACATTGTGATTTGCGGCCATTCCGATTGCGGGGCCATGACCGCCGTCGCTTCGTGCAAATGCATGGATCACCTGCCAGCGGTCAGCGGCTGGTTGCAACATGCGGAGTCGGCCAAGGTCATCAACGAATCGCGGCCGCATGCCGATCAAGCGGCGAAGGTCAGCTCGATGGTGCGCGAAAACGTGATCGCGCAACTGGCGAATATCCAGACTCACCCGAGCGTGCGCCTGGCCCAGGAAAAAGGTCAGTTGAACCTGCACGGCTGGGTGTACGACATCGAGACCGGTTCAATCGATGCGCTGGACGCCGCCAGCCGCGACTTTGTCTCGTTGGTCGAGCACCCGACTACTTGCGCGGTTTACGCAAAAACGCCGCAAGTGGCCTGAGCCTCTCACTGGCCTGAGCCAGGAATCACAGCCACGCGCCAACTACCTTTTTCACCTTCAGCAACCCTTGGCGCAGGGTGACCATATCCACCGAACCGAGCGCCAGGCGAATCGCGTGCGGCACGTGCACCGAGGTCGCAAACGGTTCGGCGGTCGACACCGACACCTGCTCTTGCAACAACGCCATGACGATCTGATCCGCCCTTGCCTCCTCCGACAAGGGCAGCCAGACAAAATACGACGACGGATGGCGGATGATGTGCAACCCGGCCAGCAACTCATCGACCAACGCCTGCCGCGCCTGCGCATCGGCGCGTTTTTGCGCTTCGAGCAAATGCACGGTTCCGTCATCCAGCCAACCGGTAGCAATCGCCGTCATTACGCCAGGGGTGTTCCAGGTGGTTGCGCGAATCGTTCGTTCCAGCGCCGCGACTTTTGCCAGCGGCGCCGCGACAAACCCGACGCGCAACCCGGTGGCGATACTCTTGGATAATCCGCAAACGTACACCGTGCGTTCCGGGGCCAATTCGGCCAGCGGTGGCGGCGGCGCTTCAGCGAGAAACGCATACGCCGCGTCTTCGATGATCAGCAAATCATGCTGGCGCGCAATCGCCACCAGTTGCTCGCGCTGCTCCAGCGCCATCACCCAACCCAGCGGATTGTGCAAGGTCGGCATGCTGTATACGGCACGCACCGAACGGCTGCGACAAAGTTTATCCAGCGCGGCGAGGTCCGGCCCGCTGTCGCTGACCGGGATCGCCACCACTTCCAGATGCAGGGTTTCGGCCAATACCTTGAAACCCGGATAGGTCAACGCGTCGGCAGCGATCACGTCGCCGGGCTGCAGCAGCGCCATCATGGTCACCGCCAAACCGTGCTGGGCACCGCTGACGATCAACACCTGTTCGGCCTCGACGTGCAAGCCGCGCGTGTGCAGATGCCGCGCCACCGAGGCGCGATCCTGCAAGCGCCCGGCATGCGGCTGGTAACGTAAATGCGCTTCGAGGTCGCCGGACAACGCCAACTGACGCAACGCCGTGCGCAATAGCTCAGCCTGACCGGGCAGCGCCGGGTAGTTGAAATTGAGGTCGATCATGCCCGCTACCACGCTCGGTTGATGCACGCCCAACCCGTGCGGCAGCGAAGTTTCGCGGACAAACGTGCCGCGCCCGGTTTCGCCACTGACCAGGCCCATCGCCTCCAATTCGCTGTAGACCCGACTCGCCGTGACCAGCGCCAGGCCCTCGCTCGCGGCGAGTTGACGGTGCGTCGGCAAGCGCGTGCCGGGCAGCAATTGGCCCGAGCGAATGTCCGCAGCAAAGCTATCGACCAACGACTTGTAGCGGGAACGTGCCATCGCCAATGTATCCATGACAATTTTTTGATTGTGCTGATCTTCAGTCATAGGATGCGCTGAAAGCAACCCGCCGCAGACACGGAGTGACGCCGAATGGAACGCAGCACCAACCTCAATAGCCCGACGCTGCAACACAGCACGCGCGGCTGGATCAACGGCCTGATCGGCGTGGTGATTTTCAGCGGCTCGCTGCCGGCGACGCGCGTTGCGGTGCTGGAATTTGATCCGGTATTTCTCACCGTCGCCCGCGCGACCATTGCCGGTGTGCTCGCGCTGTGCCTGTTGTGGCTGTTCAAAGAACAGCGCCCTGCCCGGCAACAACTGATCCCGTTGATCGTCGTCGCACTGGGCGTGGTCGTCGGGTTTCCGCTGCTGACCGCGCTGGCCCTGCAGTACGTGACGTCGGCGCATTCAATCGTGTTTATCGGCCTGCTGCCGCTGGCGACGGCGGTGTTCGGCGTGCTGCGCGGCGGCGAACGGCCGCAACCGGCGTTCTGGCTGTTCTCGATTCTCGGCAGTTTGCTGGTGGTCGGTTTTGCCGTGTCGCAAGGGCTGAGCGCCTCGCCGACCGGTGATCTGCTGATGCTGCTGGCGGTGGTGGTGTGCGGGCTCGGTTATGCGGAAGGCGCAAAACTCTCGAGAACCCTGGGCGGCTGGCAGGTGATTTGCTGGGCGCTGCTGCTGGCGTTGCCGTTCATGGCAGCGCTGACCTGGCTGCGCCTGCCGGCGTCGTTTGCGCCGATCAGCACTCCGGCATGGCTGAGCCTGGCGTACGTTTCGCTGTTCAGCATGTTGATCGGTTTTGTGTTCTGGTACCGCGGATTGGCCCAGGGCGGGATTGCCGCCGTGGGCCAACTGCAATTGCTGCAACCGTTCTTCGGTCTGGCGCTCGCCGCCACTTTGCTGCACGAGCAGGTCAGCCTGGGAATGCTCGGCGTCACCGTTGCGGTGATCCTCTGCGTGGCCGGCGCGCGAAAGTTTTCTCGCTAACGCTCAGCCGACTCAGCGTTTCACCGACAGATCGGTCTGGGTCATGCGGCTGCGCACGGTGAACACGCCATCGCCCGAGAGGATCGCGCTGCGGGCGAACAGTCGACCGCTTTCCCAGTTCGAAAGGCCCAATTCCGGCTTGTTCAACGCGTATTGACCGTCGACCCATCGGGTGATGCCGTTGCCGACAAAAGGCGCGTTCACGGCATTGTAGAAACGCTCGTGCGCCGCTGCGGTTTCGCTGATCAGCGACACGGTGAATTGCGGGCTGTAGCGGTTGAACAGGTCGATGGCTTGATCCAGGTCGTCGACGATTTTCAGGCTGACTTCCGGGGTTTCTTCCCACTCCCACTCGCGGCCCAATTGATCTTCCGCCAACGGTTCGGCCAAAGCCTCGGTGACATAGCCTTCGGCGCGATAAACCTCGACGCTGGCGTTCTGCCAATCGCTCGGCAAGTGCGTTTCGCTGCCCTCGACGATGTGCAATTTGCAGCCCTGCTGGCGTGCGGCTCCGGCCTGTTGCAGGGCATCGAGAAACAGCGGCACCAGTTCCGCGGCGCGCTCGCGGTGGATCAGGCAAACGTTAAGGGTGTTGCAGACTTTGCGGTCCAGCGAATTGCGCACCACGGCGGCGAAGCGCGTGGCATCGGCGTGTTTGTCGGCGATCAACCAGGCGCCGCCAGTGCCGTGCAGGCTGACGGCGGTGCCAGCCTGCTGGGCGATGCTGCCCAGTTGACTGACCGCGCGACCCGAACCACGGGCCACCGCCAGCGACAGACGGCGGTCGGCAAACATCGCCCAACCGGCGGCATGGTTGACGCTTTCCACCAGCGACACCGCGCCGGCCGGCAAACCGGCGTCCGCCAGGGCCGGGTTCAAGGCATGGGTGACGATGGCTTGCGCGGTGCCCAAAGCATCGCTGCCAATGCGCAGCACCGCGGTGTTGCCGGTGCGCAAGACGCCAGCGGCATCGGCGAAGACGTTCGGCCGACCTTCGAAGACAAACGCGACGATGCCCAGCGGCGAGACCACTTGCTCGACTTTCCAGCCGTCGTGCTCGACACAACTGAGGACTTTGCCGCGCGTGGCCGGGGCATCGCGCCAGGCGCGCAGGCCGGCGATCATGTCGCGGCGCATGCGTTCGTCGGCGAGCAGGCGCGTGGTCGAACGCCCACGGCCCTTGGCGCGTTCGATGTCGGCGAGGTTGGCGGCTTCGATCAAGCTCCAGCAGGCCGGGGTTTCCAGACGTTGCGCGAACCGATCAAAGAACTCGCTGATGGCCGCGTCCGACACCGCCGACAGCGCGCTGAATGCCGCTTGGGCGCGCTCGATCGCCACCGCTGCCGCTTGCTGATCCACCACCGGAATCAACAACAACTCGCCACTCACCTGCTCGACCAGCAGATGGTCACCGGGCTGGAAGCGCGCCGCCAGTTCGGGGCTGACCACCGAGACACGGTTGCCGGCAAAAGGGATCGGCGTACCAGCGACGAGACGTTCGAGCATCAAGGACATGAAACGGATTCACCATGCAGAGGGCGGCCGGAAAATGTATAGGAAAACCGCCGAAGCGTCATTAGCGGCGCGAGGGTCAGAACACCGACCAGCCGATCCGCTGGCTCAACAGTTCCAGCGCCGCCATGCCGGCCAGCGAGTTACCCGCGACGTTCAATTCCGGCGACCAGACGCACACGGTGAACTGCCCCGGCACCACCGCGACGATGCCGCCACCGACCCCGCTTTTACCCGGCAGGCCGACCCGATAAGCAAAGTTGCCCGCTTCGTCGTAAAGGCCGCTGGTGGCCATGATCGAGTTGACTTGCTGGGTCTGGCGCGCGCTGAGGATCTGTTCGCCGCTGTGTTTGCAGAAGCCGTCATTGGCGAGAAAACAGAAGGCGCGGGCCAGGTCCACGCAACTCATGCGCAATGCGCAATGGCTGAAATAGCTGCGCAACACCGCTTCGACGTCGTTGTGAAAGTTGCCGAATGATTGCATCAGGTAAGCCATCGCGGCGTTGCGCGCGCGGTGCTGGTATTCGGAGTCGGCGACTTTGCCGTCGACCATCACTTGCGGGTTGCCGGACAGGCGCCGGACGAAATCGCGCATCGACAGGGCCGGCGCGGCGAAACGTGACTGGTTGATGTCGCAGATCACCAGGGCGCCGGCATTGATGAACGGATTGCGCGGGCGGCCGCGTTCGAATTCCAGCTGCACCAGCGAGTTGAACGGCTGGCCCGAAGGCTCGTGGCCGAGGCGTTGCCAGATCGCTTCGCCGGAATGATCGATGGCTTGCACCAGGCTGAAAACCTTGGAAATGCTCTGCACCGAAAACGGCGTGTGCGCGTCGCCGGCGCAATACAACTCGCCGTCGTTGCCGTACACGGCGATCCCCAATTGATTGGCTGGCACGGTGCCGAGCGCGGGAATGTAGTCGGCGACTTTGCCCTGGCCGATCAGGGGATGAACTGCGTCAAGAATCTCGTTCAACAGCGCTTGCATGCCCGGTTCCGAAGTCTCGCCCGCCGGTTTCGACGGACACAGACGCTAGACGCGGCTGGCGTGGGGCGAATCACAGTTTTGTAGGCGAATGTATCTGGCGGCCCTCGGGATACATGGCGTTGCATCAACGCGGTTTTACGACACAGCGCCAATACATGCGGCGGGCAAACTCCTGTCGTCTGCTGACCGCGGTCGGCCCTTGCTTTGGAGCGTTGTCATGAATGCCACACTTCCTCGTTATCACGGCTGGTCGCTGTTCGGCCTGCTGTCCTTGCTGGTGCTGTTGATGACCGGCGCGATCCTGCTGCTCAATCCCGACCTGGTGGAAGCCACGCGCAGCGCCATTCGGGCGACGGCGCGGACCTCGTTTGTGCTGTTTCTTGCGGCGTTTCTGGCCTCGGCACTCGCGGTGCTGGTGCCCTCGCCGCTGAGCAAATCACTGGTGCGGGAGCGGCGTTTTATCGGTTTGGCGTTTGCCTTTTCGCATCTGGTGCACGCGGTGTTGATATACAGCTACGGGCAATTGAACCCGGAGTTCTGGCCGGGCCGGACCACGGTCGGCAACATTCCGGGGTCGCTGGGTTATCTGTTTATTGTGCTGATGGCGATCACCTCGTTCAAAACCCCGGCGAAGATGATCGGCCCCAAAGCCTGGAAAGCCTTGCACGTGACCGGCATGTGGGTGCTTGCGGCGGTGTTCACCTACTCCAACTTCAAACGAATCCCGATGAGCGCGTGGTATGTGCTGCCGTTCGGCATGATGTGCGCGGCGATTGCACTGCGGCTGATCGGAAAACTGGCGCTGAGAAACAAACGCAGCCAGCGCCACGCGTATTCCTGAATTCACCCCTGAATACCTGTGGCAGCGAGCTTGCTCCCACATGGGCTTATCGGGTGGGCTTGTATTGCAATGTGTACAGCCGCGTTTTCGATACACCTCCAGCCTGAAACCTCGCCGCAATGACACATCGCAGATACAGCCGCTTGATCAAATGTGCTGGTCGATTCATCAAAAAATCCAAGCATCGAACGGAGATCAAGCCATGAACACTGCAATTTCCTCTGCCGTCAAAGGCCTGCACCTGAACCTCGACCGCGCAGGCAGCTGGGTCGCGCCGCTGACGCTGCGGGTGTTTCTGGCGTGGGAGTTTTTTGAATCAGGCCTGGAAAAATGGAACGGCCAGAACTGGTTCGCGGATATTCAGGATGCTTTTCCATTCCCGTTCAACCAATTGCCGGCCACGCTGAACTGGGAATTGTCGATGTGGGCCGAGCTGATTTGCGCTCTCGCCTTGCTGGTCGGCCTCGGCACACGGCTGTCGGCAATCAGTCTGATGGTGGTGACGGTGGTGGCGACGGCGGCTGTTCATTGGCCGGCCGATTGGTCTACATTGAGTGAACTTGCCCAAGGCTATGCCATCAGTAACAAAGGACATGGCAACTTCAAACTGCCGTTGATTTACCTTGCCGCCCTGATGCCGCTGTTGCTCTGCGGCGCTGGCAAGCTCAGTCTGGATGCCTTGCTGGCACGGCTGTTCTGGCGCCGCAGCAACTGACATACCATCGCGATAAGCTGCGCTTCCCCACAGGTGCACCCACACTTTCAACCACATTTGCAAGACAACAGGAGCCACCCATGAGCGTGACCACCCAATGGATCGAGATCGACAGCCCCGAAGGTAAATTCGGTGCTTACCTGGCGATACCGCATACCCAAAAGGGTCCGGGGATTGTGTTGATCCAGGAGATTTTCGGCGTCAACGAACACATCCGCTCGGTCGTCGAGCAATACGCTGCCGACGGTTATCTGGTGATCGCGCCGGATCTGTTCTGGCGCAGCGGTCCGCGCATCGAGCTGAGCTATGACGAAGCGGGCTGGAAAAAAGCCGTTGAGCTGATGAACGCCACCGATGTCGGCAAAGCGCAGGACGACATCAAACTGACCATCGAAGCGCTGAAAGCCCAGCCGGGCCTGGACGGCGGCATTGCTTCGATCGGTTATTGCTTCGGCGGCATGCTCTCCTACAACACCGCCGCCAATGGTCTGGTCGACGTGGCGGTCTCCTACTATGGCGGCGGCATTCAGAACCAACTCGACCGCGCCGACCAGATCGACGTGCCGTTTCTGATGCACTTCGGTGAAGCCGACAGCCACATTCCGCTGGAAGCCGTCGAGCAAATCGCCGAGCGTTTCGACAGCAACGACAACGTTGAAATTGTCGTGTACCCGGAAGCCGAGCACGGCTTCAACTGCTCGCACCGTGACAGCTACAACCAACGCGCAGCGGCTGAAGCGCATGGCAATACGCTGATTTTCCTTGGTCAGGAACTGTAAGCGCGAACACCTGTGGGAATGGGCCTGTTTGCGAAAGCGGTGTTTCGGCCGACAGTGATGTTGGATCTGGAGGCCCCATCGCGAGCAGGCTCACTCCTACATTTTTGATCTGTGCTGATCTTGGGATTTTTGTTTATTTCGGTGAACGGCGCGGTTGGGGGTTTGTCTGCTATGAACACAAACTGTGCGGCTGACAGAGATTCCCTGTAGGAGTGAGCCTGCTCGCGAACGCGATCTCCCAGTCAACGCACATTTCCCTCTAACCCAAACATCATTTGTCTCGATCATTCAAATCACAAAAGCGAATTTTTCATTCGCCGCTGATCTGTTCACGATGGCGACACTTTTTACAGACCGGACTTACTCCTGATGAACTTCAATCTGGCCATCGCCTGCATGATCGTGGTGTCTTTCGCGATTGCCCTCAGTCACGCCTGAAACACTATTTCGCTGAACCGCCACGCGGTTTGTAAAACATGAACCGGCCGATTCGCGCGGTGCGCACGTATTCCTGTGTCCAGTCCGGTTTCACCGAACGGTCATGGAAATACATCGCGCCGTGGGTTCGATCCGGCAGTTGTTTGTTGAGTGCCTTGCGCGCGATTTCCTTGGCCAGCGCATAAGGCCGGTCTTCCTGCACGCTGTCTGCACGGCCGTCGCACCACCACGAAAACTGGCAGGCGTGGCGTTCTGAGCCTTGTTTGACGATCCCGCAGACCGTGTCCGGAAAGCCCGGATGACCGAGGCGATTCATCACTACATTGGCCACGGCTTCCATGTCGGCGCTGTCCTTGCCCTTCGCTTCCCAATAAATACTGCGCGCCAGGCACGTGATGGTTTCGTCCAGCGGCGCGGTGCCAGCCGGGTCGACGGCCTGAACTTCGGATTGGGTGATGGTCTCGGCTTTCTTCGGCGCCGGGGCTGCAGCGCCCTTGTCGGCGGCTTTTTCTTCCAGAACCTGGGCCTTGTCCACGGCCACTTCCTTTTTTTGCTCCTGATCGTCAGCGAACACCTGGCCGGCAAAAAAGCTCAGGGCGAGGCAAGTGGCTATCCAGGGGAAACGCATGATGGGCGGGCTCTTCAGGCGTCGGCAGGCGACTTGGCTACAGTGTAGACGGCAAATTGTTCAAAAAGATCGACCAGTAACCGCAAAAACCCAGTGCCCTTCCCACGACGAAATCGAGCATCATGGGCGCAGTCCGTTCAAGGGGGATTTTCATGCGCGTTTTATCATTTGCTGTGGGTGTTGCGGCGTTGTCGTCGGGGCTGACGTTTGCTGGCGCAGCGTTCGCCACCGAAGAAACGCAACTGGTGCAGTCGATCAACGCCTATCGCAGCCAGGTGCAGCGTTGCGGCGGGCAAGCCTCGCCGGAGTTGCCACCACTGGCGTCGGACCCGCGCCTGGTGTTGTCGGCGACACACAACATCGACTTGCAACAAGCGATGTCGCAAGCCAAATACCCGATGGTCAATGTGCAGGCGATTACCCTTTCCGGGCCGCGCGATGCGCAATCGGCGATGCAAGCGGTGCAGGAAAGCTTTTGCCAGGTGGTGCTGAATCCGCAATACATCGACGTCGGGGTCAGCCGCGAGGGTCGCGAATGGCGGATTGTGCTCGCGCGTCCGTTGTTGAGTGCACGTCTGGGCGATGCGGCGGCCGAGGGGCAAAAGTTGCTGGAACTGCTCAATGCGGCGCGCGCGCAACCGCGTCAGTGCGGCGGCCAGGCGTTCGCCGCAACCACGCCGCTGGCCTGGAACGCAATACTCGGCGGCGCCGCCGAAGCGCACAGTCGGGACATGGCCAACAACAATTACTTCGACCACAAGGACCGCAACGGCGGCACCCCGGGTGACCGCGCGGAACTGGCCGGTTACAGCTACCAGCAAATCGGCGAAAACATCGCCGCCGGCCAAGACACCATTCGCAAAGTGGTGGACGGCTGGATTGGCAGTCCGGGGCATTGCGCCAACCTGATGAACCCGCAGTTCAAGGAACTGGGCGCGGCGTACGCGGTAGACCCCAAGAGCGACAGCGGGATTTATTGGACCGCAATGTTCGGCGCGCAATGATTGGGCTTCGTGGGAGCGATGCTTGCTCGCGATAGCGGTGTGTCAGCCGCCATCAAATCAACCTGACACACCGCCTTCGCGAGCAAGCTCAGCTCCTACAGGGTTTGGGGGATACCTGAAATCTATGGCCAACCCTACATCCCCTGTGGGAGCGAGCTTGCTCGCGATAGCGGTGTGTCAGCCGCCATCAATGCAATTTGACCCACCGCTTTCGCGAGCAAGCTCAGCTCCTACAGGGTTTGTGTGGTACCCGAAATCTATGGCCAACTCTATCCCCTGTGGGGGCGGAGATTGGGTTGGGCGTTAATCTGCAGCGGTCATCTGCACCACTTCGATCCCGAGTTTGCGGTAGTCCTCGATGTTGCCGGAGGCCATGGTGTGCTCGGTGATCAGCGTGTGGATACGCGCGCACGGCGCCACCACGAACGGCTCGACCGCGCCGAGTTTGTCCGCCGTGGTCACCGCCACCACGTGCGCGGCGCTGTCGAGCATTGCCAGTTTCACCGGTACTTCATCGAAGTGCAGAGAGCTGATGCCGACCTCGGGATGAATCGCGCAAACCCCGGTAAACAGCAGGTCAGCCTTGATCCCCTGCAACAACCGCAAAGTCTCGTGCCCACTCACTGCCAGTGTCGACGGATTAATCTGGCCGCCGGCCAGAATCACCTTGATGCCCGGATACTCCGCGAGGGTAATCGCGATCATCGGCGAGGCCGTGACCGCTGTTATAGCAATGTCCGAAGGCAACGAACGCGCGATCTGCAACGTCGTCGAGCCAGAGTCGAACATCACAATCTGGCCATTCTTCACGTACCCCGCAGCCAGTTGCGCCAGGCGGGCTTTCACCTCATCGGTTTCGCTGACACGGGTGAAAAAGTCCTTGCCGGTGTCTTTCGGTCGCGGCAACGCCCCGCCGTGCACGCGCTGCACCAGCCCGGCGCTGTCCAGCTCCGCGAGATCGCGGCGGATGGTGTCTTCGGAAACGGCGAAATGCTGACTCAGCTCGGAAGCCATAACTTTGCCGTCTCGCTCAAGAATCAGCAGGATTTTCTGCCGGCGCAGAGAAGGAAGCTCGATTGCCGCGTGCATGGTTGTGCCTTTTTATGCGGGTTAGTGCGGGTTTTGCAACGTAGGGCGAGATTAGCCAAAGTCCGCAACGAACACAAACAGCAAAGACTTTCTGGCAGACTTGCGCCTCACGCAAACGCGCCGCCCTGCCCTCGAGCCACACACCATGCTTTTTTCCCTGGTTTCAAACGGTTCACCAAGCGCTGGCGAACAGCCCGACGCCATCGTGCCGTGGTGGAGTTTTACCAAAACGCTGCTCGCCGCTGCGGCGCTGACTTTGGTGCGTGACGGCGTGATCGATCTCGACGAGGTGCTGCCGGAAGGTCCGTTCACTTTGCGCCAGTTGCTCCGGCATGAGGCCGGTCTGGCGGACTACGGCGAGCTGGCCGATTACCACGCGGCCGTGGCGCGAAATGACGTCCCGTGGTCGGCCGATGAAATGCTCCAACGCCTTGATGCCGGCCGGCTGCGCTATGGCCCGGGAGCCGGCTGGGGCTATTCAAATGTTGGCTATCTGTATGTGTCGAGGCTGATCACGCGTTTGTGCGATCTATCGCTGGAACAGGCATTGATCCAGCGAGTTTTCGCGCCGCTCGGCTTATCAAACGTGAGCCTGGCGACGACCCCGGAAGCGTTGAAAAACGTGCGCATGGGCAGCGCTGCTGCGTACCACCCAGGCTGGGTTTATCACGGTTTGCTGGTCGGTTCGTTGAAGGATGCAGCCTTGTGCCTGGAACGCCTGATGACAGGTGGACTGCTCGGTCCGTCCCTGCGCAACCAAATGCAAACCGCCTACCCGCTCGGCGGGCCAATCGCCGGTCGACCATGGATAGCGCCAGGCTACGGCCTCGGGTTGATGCAAGGGCCGGTGCGCGGCGGGCGCGTTTTAAGCGGACATACCGGCAGTGGACCGGGCAGCGTGGTGGCGGTTCATCACTGCGCCGAACATGAAAACACCGCGACCTGCGCGGTGTTTCTCGAGGACGCTGACCAAGGCATCGTTGAGGCACACGTCGTGAGCCATTTAGCCACAGCCCTCGAAACCGCTGCGGGCCGATGAGCCAGTGTTCAGTTGCTCGCCACCCGCGCCACACTCCCCGCCGTCACTAACGCCTTGAGCGACGCATCGAACTGCTTCAACGCGTTCACTTGCAACTCGGTTTGCTGATCAATCTGCGCGGCGATCTCGGGTACCGCTTTGCCGTGGACCCAGACTGAAGGCATTTGCTCGGCGCGGGCGCCTTCAGCCTTGCCGATGTATTGCAGGTCGGCGTCGTAGAATTTGGCGAGGAAACGCGCTTCGACCTGGTCATTGCGCTTGCTCACCAGCCGGCTGTAAGTGTCGAGCATCACCACCACGTCCGGGTGCGCTTGCACCAGTGCGTCGAGGTTGTCGTAGACGGTCACCGAGGCAAATTGTTTTTGCAGCGACCCCATCAGCCAGTTGATCGCCAGTGTTGGGTCGGAGCTTTTGACGAAGGCGTTGCTGATGCGCGAATCGAGCGCGGGATTCTTGCTGCCGTTGACCGCGACGCTGTGGTAGTTCTCCAGGTATTGCAGGGTGTTGACGGTGTTTTCGCTATACAGCACGCCGACCGACTGGCCGTGTTGCAGGCTGGCGTTGCTGCCGCCAACGGGCAGGAAATGGCAGGTTTGCGGCTCGGCAGCATAAACCGGGGCGGTGGCGGCGAAACCGCCGCTGAGTGCAGCGACAAGGGCCAGGACAGTTGAAATTCTCATCGCGCAGTTCCTTCAGAAGCGAAATCGGTATGTCGCCATCCTCCTCCGATGCTAAAAAACCAGAACTCGCTATTTGTGATGTTCACTATCGATTGAACGAATGGTCAGGTAATAGCTAAGAGAAACCCTGTGGTGAGGGGGCTTGCCCCCTAGCCACAGTGCAATTCACGCCGGCAAATCTTAGCGAGTCTGCAGAGGTCCGATCTCAACCACACCACCCTGCAACCGCACCGGCCAGACACGCAAGCGTTGCTGCGGGTATTCCAGGCAACGGCCGTCCTCGAGGCGAAAGTGCTGTTTGTAGATCGGCGAGGCGACCACCAGATCACCCTTGATGTTGCCGATCAAGCCGCGCCCGATCACATTCGCCCCGGATTGCGGATCGTGGTTGTCGATGGCGTAGAGGGTTTTGCCCTCGGCGTCCGGCAAGTAGAACAGCGCCACTTGCGCGCCGTCGAGCCAGATCACGACGCCGGAATTGCTCACCAGGTCTTGTTGTTCGCAGACCGGTTGCCAAGTGGCGGCGGTGCCGATGGCGGGTGCCCGTTGGGGGATGGAAAGGCTCATCAGGCAATCTCCTCGGTGAGCGGAATCAGGTTGAGTTCGGCGGCCATGATCGGGCGCCGTTGGCCGCGTTCCTGAACAAAATGGATGTCCGGGTCCGGGCGTTTATCGTTGACGAAGGTGCGGAAGCGCTTGAGTTTTTCCGGGTCTTTGAGGGCGTTGGCCCATTCGCATTCGTAGCGATCGACGACCAACTGCATCTGCGCTTCAAGTTCGGCGCCGAGCCCGAGGCTGTCTTCGATGATTACTTCTTTGAGGAAATCCAGACCGCCCTCCAGGCTCTCGCGCCACACCGAGGTGCGCTGCAATTTGTCGGCGGTGCGGATGTAGAACATCAGGAAACGGTCGATGTAGCGGATCAGCGTGTCATCGTCGAGGTCGGTGGCGAACAGCTCGGCATGACGCGGACGCATGCCGCCGTTGCCGGAGATGTAAAGGTTCCAGCCCTTTTCGGTAGCAATCACGCCGACGTCTTTGCTCTGCGCTTCGGCGCATTCACGGGTGCAACCGGACACGGCGAATTTGAGTTTGTGCGGCGAGCGCAGGCCTTTGTAGCGGTCTTCGATCAGCAGGGCCATTTTCACGCTGTCCTGCACACCGTAACGGCACCAGGTGCTGCCGACGCAGGATTTCACCGTGCGCGTGGATTTGCCGTAAGCGTGGCCGGTTTCGAAACCGGCTTCGATCAGCTCGCTCCAGATCTCCGGCAATTCATGCAACTGCGCGCCGAACAGGTCGATGCGCTGGCCGCCGGTGATCTTGGTGTAGAGGTCGTACTTTTTCGCCACCACGCCAATCGCGATCAGTTTGTCGGCGGTGATCTCGCCGCCGGGGATGCGCGGCACCACCGAATACGTGCCGTTTTTCTGCATGTTGGCCATGAAAGTGTCGTTGGTGTCCTGCAACGGCACCAGCGACGCGTCCATGATCGGCTGGTTCCAGCAAGACGCGAGAATCGAGCCCACCGCCGGTTTGCACACGTCGCAACCGGTGTGGCCACGCCCGTGTTTGGCGAGCAATTCTTCGAAGGTGAGCACGCCCTCAACGCGCACCAGCGCATAGAGTTCCTGACGCGTGTAGGCGAAATGTTCGCACAGGCTTTTGTCGACGCTGACGCCACGGGCAATCAACTCGTGCTCGAAAACTTGCTTGAGCAGCCCGGCGCATCCGCCGCAACCGGTGCCGGCCTTGGTCTGCGCTTTGAGCAAGCCGAGGTCGGTGCAGCCGCCGTCAATTGCGGAACAGATCGAGCCTTTGCTGACGTTGTGGCACGAGCAGACAGTAGCGCTTTGCGGCAGTGCGCCGGGGCCGAGGGTCGGCGCGCCTCCGGACGACGGCAGGATCAGACTGGCCGGTTCCGCTGGCAAGGCAATCGCGTTCTGCAGGTATTGCAGCAGCGTGTCGTAGTAGCTGTTATCGCCGACCAGCACCGCGCCGATCACGTGTTTTCCGCTGGCATCGACTACCAGACGCCGGTAGCTGGCGCTCGCTTCGTCGATGAACTGATAGCTGCGCGCGCCCGGCGTGTGGGCGTGGGCATCGCCGATCGAACCGACGTCAACGCCGAGCAATTTGAGTTTGGTCGACATGTCCGCGCCAAGGAACGGCTCGGCGCCCTGCTTGCATAACTGAGCGGCAACCCCGCGGGCCATTTGGTAACCCGGCGCAACGAGGCCGAACAGGCTGCCGTTCCACGCCGCGCATTCGCCGATGGCGTAAATGTTCGGGTCGCTGCTGAGGCATTCGTCGTTGATCACCACGCCGCCGCGCGGCCCGATGTCCAACGCGCAGTCGCGGGCCAACGCATCCTGCGCACGGATCCCGGCGGAGAACACAATCAGGTCGGTTTCGAGGAATTCGTCATTGGCAAAATTCATCCGGTAGCGGTAATCCTCGCCAGCGCTGATCGACTGCGTGGCGCGGGACAGGTGCACACCGACGCCCAGTCGCTCGATTTGCGCCTTCAGTGCCAGACCGCCGAAGTCATCCAGTTGCACCGGCATCAAGCGTGGGGCGAACTCGACCACGTGCGCTTCCAGCCCCAGGCTCTTGAGGGCATTGGCCGCTTCCAGACCCAGCAAACCACCGCCGACCACCACTCCGCGCCGCGCATTGGCCGCTGCCGCACGGATGGCGTCGAGGTCTTCGAGCGTGCGATAGACCAGCCGCGAGTCACCTTCGGCGCCGTCAATCGGCGGCACAAACGGGTACGAACCGGTGGCCAACACCAACTTGTCGTAGGCCACGCAACCCTGCGCGGTAATCACCTCGCGGCGCTCGCGATCAATCTGCAGAATCGGCACGCCCAAGTGCAGCGTGACGCCCGGCGTCTGGTACAGCGACGCATCCGACAGCGCCAGCGATTCGGCATCGCGGCCGGTGAAATACTCGGAAAGATGCACGCGGTCGTAGGCACGCATCGGCTCCTCGCTGAAGACGTGCAGCCGATAGTCCGCCAGCGCTCCGCGCTCGATCAGTTGTTCGACACAATGATGTCCGACCATGCCATTGCCGATCACGATCAGCGTTTGCAGTTTGTTCAACGCGGCAACATTGGAATTCATAAGAAGCACCCTTGCACGGCCAATCACGGTTCAAAAAGCAAAAAAAAACGCCTGAAACCTTGCGGTTCCAGGCGTCTTTGCCTGTTCTTTTGCGGTGTTGTGATCAGGCATCTATGCCTGCTCCACCGATGTTGCCCACGACCAGTTGGCCATTCGATCGTCGTTGACCGAGGGGGCGACCCAACGCGTATTCGCAATGGGTTTGCCTGACGACTTGCAGCGTTTGTGCCAATCGCCGCGCCCCCCCTTGAAACCGGGCGACTCGGCGATTTATTGCGATTGCCATCGACGCTGGGCGGCGACGATTGCGCATCCGACTGGTGCACGGCGCTATAAAAAAGTGCATCGATTACAGCTTGAGTCAGCGCTGCGAATAGCCGCGCGTTCAGCCCCGACCCGCTGATTTACCGGCGTTGAATACTGATCATCGGTTATGGCGCGTGACTTGCTAGTAACACCTCAAAGCAGTCAACGCTGATTGCCCACCTACGACAAAGACGCCGTGTAACTCCCGTTTGCATAACGGAGGGTCACATGGCGTTTTTTTTGTTTTGGCGCCGGGCAAAAAGCAAGTAACGGATCGAGGGACGAAGATGGCACACACCAGCGTACGCAGCGTATGTCCCTATTGTGGCGTGGGTTGCGGCATCGTCATGCAGGTCGAAAGCAACCGGGTGGTCAAGGTCACCGGTGATAAAACCCATCCCAGCAATTTCGGGCGGATCTGCACCAAAGGCACGACCTGCGGCCAGGCGATTGCCGAATCGGGACGCATGGAAAACGCCTTTTTGCGCCAGGAGCGCAGTCGCGATCCGGTGCAGATTGGCATCGATGAAGCGATCAACGAAACCGCCAGCCGCCTGCGCAATCTGCTGGATCGCCACGGTCCGGACGCGCTGGCGTTTTATGTCTCGGGGCAAATGTCGCTGGAAGCGCAATACCTGATCAACAAGTTGGCCAAGGGTTTCGTGCGCACTCACAACATCGAATCCAACTCGCGGCTGTGCATGGCCAGCGCTGGCAGCGGCTACAAACTCTCGCTCGGTTCCGACGGGCCGCCGGGTTCTTATGAGGATTTCGACCACGCCGAGGTGTTCCTGGTGATCGGCGCGAACATGGCCGACTGTCACCCGATTCTGTTCCTGCGCATGATGGATCGGGTCAAGGCGGGGGCGAAGTTGATCGTGGTTGACCCGCGGCGCAACGCCACCGCAGACAAGGCCGGTTTGTTCCTGCACATCAAACCTGGCACCGACCTCGCGTTGCTCAATGGTTTGCTGCATCTGCTGGTGAAAAACGGCCACACCGACCCGGACTTTATCGCGTCCTTTACCGAAGGTTGGGAAGCGCTGCCGGCGTTCCTCGAAGACTATTCGCCGAGCGCCGTCGCCGAGATTACCGGCCTGCGCGAAGCCGATATTCGTCAGGCCGCTGAATGGATCGGCGCGGCAGCCGAGTGGATGAGTTGCTGGACCATGGGCCTCAATCAGAGCACCCACGGCACCTGGAACACCAACGCGCTGTGCAATTTGCACCTGGCCACCGGCGCCATTTGCCGGCCGGGCAGCGGGCCGTTTTCCCTGACCGGACAACCCAATGCCATGGGCGGCCGCGAGATGGGCTACATGGGCCCGGGCTTGCCTGGTCAGCGTTCGGTGCTGGTCGAAGCCGATCGCGCATTTATTGAAGACTTGTGGCAAATCCCTCGCGATAGCCTGCCGCGCACGGTGAGTGGCGGCACAGTGGCGATGTTCGAACAGATGCGCGCCGGACAGATCAAGGCGTGCTGGATCATCTGCACCAACCCGGTCGCCTCGGCGCCGAATCGCCAGACCGTCATCGAAGGTTTGCAGAACGCCGAACTGGTGATCACCCAGGATGCTTTTCTCGACACCGAGACCAATCGCTACGCCGACATTTTGCTGCCCGGCGCGCTGTGGGCCGAGGCCGAAGGCGTGATGATCAACTCCGAGCGCAACCTGACGCTGATGCAAAAAGCCGTGGATGCGCCTGGCGAATCAATGCCCGACTGGCAAATCATCGCCAAAGTCGCGTGCGCCATGGGCTTCGCCGAGGCCTTCAGTTACAGCTCGGCGTCGCAGGTATTTGAAGAGATCAAACGCGCCTGGAACCCGAAGACCGGGTATGACATTCGCGGCGCGAGTTATGCGCGTTTGCGAGAGAGCCCAGTGCAATGGCCGTGCGCCGCCGACGCGGCTGCGTTGCGTAATCCGATTCGTTATCTGAACGATGGCGTGAGTCAGCAGCTGAAGATTGATGACGACGGCAGTCGCCCGGCCATCGTATTTGCCACTGAGCGCGGCAAGGGGATTTTCTTCGCCCGACCTCACTTGTCGCCGGCAGAAATGCCCAATGAGCAGTTCCCGTTTGTGCTGAATACCGGGCGCCTGCAGCACCAGTGGCACACGCTGACGAAGACCGGCAAAGTCGCGACGCTGAACAAACTGAATCCGGGGCCTTTCGTTGAAATCCACCCGGAAGACGCCGCCAGCCTTGGGATCAAGGACAAGGATCACCTCGAGATTCGTTCGTTGCGTGGCCGTGCGGTGTTGCCGGCGGTGGTCACGGACCGGGTGCGTCAGGGCAACTGTTTTGCGCCGTTTCACTGGAACGATGTGTTTGGCGAAAACCTGGCGATCAACGCGGTGACCAACGATGCCGTCGACCCGATTTCGCTGCAGCCGGAATTCAAGTTCTGCGCGGTCGCGCTGCAGCGCGTCGAACTGATCGAGCACCAGTTTCTGCATGTCGCGACGCCTGCCGACATTGACCTTGCCGGTGCAACTGAGGAACTGCCCATGCCGTGCATCGAGGCTTTTGCCGAGCTCGCCGGCATCAGCCGCCAGCCTTCGCCACAACTGAACGACAGTGAACGCACCTACCTCGCCGGTTTTATCAGCGGCCTGCAATCGACTGCCGGGCGCCAGGCCGCTGGTGTCCCTGCCCTGCCCGCCAACGCGCCGATGGCCGAGGGCACGCGGTTATGGCTGGACGGCTTGCTCGGCGGCTTGTTCAGCCGGGTGCAAAGTGCCGTGGCGACGAGTGTGCTGGCCGACGATAACCGGCCGACGGTGACGATGTTGTGGGCCTCGCAAACCGGTAACGCCGAAGCATTGGCGCAGCGTTTTGCCGCGCGGTTGCGCGAAGAAGGCATCGCCGTGGAATTGAGCGCGATGGCCGATTTCCCGGCGAGCAAACTGGCGGACACGCAGACGTTGGCGCTGATCAGCAGCACTTTCGGTGACGGCGATCCGCCGGACAATGGCGAGGGTTTCTGGCACACCTTGAGCCGCGCCGAAACGCGTCTGGAATCGCTGCGTTTCGCCGTGCTGGCGCTGGGCGATCCGAACTACGAGCAGTTCTGCCACCACGGCAAACAACTCGATCAACGCCTGCAGGAACTGGGCGCCACGCGGCTGCTGGATCGGGTCGATTGCGATACCGAGTTTGAAGAACGCGCGCAGGCCTGGCTGAAGCAGTTTCATCAATTGCTGAAACCGGCGCAGGCGTTGAGCGCCGGTGTCGCCAAGAGCCCGATTGAAGCGCCCGGCAAAAGCAATCCTTACGCTTCGCGGCTGCTGAATAATCTGCACTTGAATCAGCAGAGCCGGCATAAGGAAACGCGGATGTTTTCGCTGGATCTGGCCGATTCCGGATTGCGCTACGAGGCCGGCGATGCCTTGGGCGTGTGGCCGCGCAACTGTCCGGAACTGGTCGACGAAGTGCTCACGCTCACGCGGCTTGGCGCGGATACCTGCGTGACTGTCGACAAACTCGGCGATATCGGACTGCGCCAGGCGCTCACCGAGCACTTTGAGATTGCCCGGCCGAATCGCGAAACCCTGACGTTCATCGCCGAGCGCAGCGCCAATCCACAGCTGAAACAGTTGCTGAGCTGTGAGCGCAGAGAGGAATTGAAGGACTGGCTCTGGGGCCGGCAATTGGCGGACGTGCTGCAGGCGTTTCCGATTGAGTGCTCGGCGACTGAGCTGTTGGGCGCGCTGAAACGTCTGCAACCACGGTTGTATTCCATTTCTTCCAGCGCCAAGGCGCATCCCGAGGAAGTGCATTTGACCGTGGCAGCGGTGCGCTATGGCAAACGCAAAGGCGTGTCGTCAACCTTCCTCGCCGACCGCGTGGCCAGCGGCGAAGTCCCGGTGTTCGTGCAGCCAACCCGGCACTTTCGCGCACCCGGCGACGGCAACGTGCCGATGATCATGATCGGCCCCGGCACCGGCGTGGCGCCGTTTCGTGGCTTCCTGCAAGAACGTCGCGCCCGTGGCGATCAGGGTCGCAACTGGCTGTTCTTCGGCGAACAACACGCTGCCAGCGATTTTTACTACCGCGAAGAATTGCAAGGCATGCAGCACGACGGCCTGCTGACGCAACTGAGCCTGGCCTTCTCCCGCGATCAGCCACAGAAGATTTACGTGCAGGACCGAATCAGAGAACACGGCGCCGAATTGTGGCGCTGGCTGCAGGACGGCGCCCAGCTGTATGTCTGCGGCGACGCGAGTCAGATGGCCAAGGATGTCGACCGGGTGCTGCGCGAGGTGGCGCAGGAGCACGGTGGGTTAAGTGCGGAAAATGCCGCGGATTACTGGCGGCAGATGAGCGAGCAGAAGCGCTATTTGCGCGATGTTTATTGAGTTGGAGTTAGGGTTACACCTCCGCACCCTGCCCCGCCATTAGCCAACCACCGCCCCCTGTGGTTTGGCTGGGGAGCTGCGTTATCGTTGATCGCGAGCAGGCTCACTCCTACTTTTGATCGGTATGTGGCCAAGATTCATGCATTACCGATAACCCCTGTAGGAGCGAGCCTGCTCGCGAAAGCGCCACCCCCAACACCACAAATCTCAAGCCTCAACCTCGCACCTGTGGCGAGCGAGCTTGCTCGCGTTGGAGCGCGCAGCGGTCCCATGTTTTGGGCTGCTGCACATCTGCGCAGGATTGATAAAAGGTCGGGGTTGGAGCGTGGGGCTTACGAACGCAACACGCCTATCGCGCGGCGATATTTCTCGACGCGTTCCAGATCGTCCCACGAAGGTTGGGCGATTCGTGACAGGTCGCTGTTTTCTTCCAGGTCAGCGAGTTTGACCACTCGGCCGATCGGGTTCAGCGCCGCGCGTTCGACGAAGGCTTCATAGGTTTCGCCTGGTATTTTGGTGACAGACTGGATCGCTTCCAGCACCGCTTCGCTGAACCCTTCCTGACGCAACGCTTCGAGGCTGATGCCGGTGTCTTCGACCACGTCGTGGAGCACGGCGACGATACGTTCCTCCAGGGTGCTCACCCGCAGCATCACTTTCAGCGGATGCAGAATGTAAGGCGATCCGCCCTTGTCGACCTGCCCTTCATGCGCAGCCGCAGCGATTGCAATCGCGCGTTCCAGTGTCTGGCTCATCTTGGTTTTCCTGAGGTAGGTCCCATATCCAAAGGCCAGTACCGCTCCCGACAATCGTCTGATCGTGGGCAATACTGGCAATATCGGCGCTTTTGACGATACTTCTGTGCGCTCATCTAACAACAAAAATAAAGGACTGAACATGTCTGAACTGCAACTGCACCCCAAAGCCGCGCAATCCTTGAGCCAATGGCACACGATGATTCGCACCGGCGACCTGCAAGCCTTGCCCTCGTTGCTCGCCCCTGACGCGGTGTTTCGCTCGCCGATGGCGCACACGCCTTACCCCGGCGCGGCGGTGGTTTCGATGATTCTGAACACGGTGTTCGGGGTGTTCGAGGACTTTGCCTACCACCGAGAACTGGCGACCGCCGATGGCTTGAATGTGGTGCTGGAATTCAGCGCCAGCGTGAGTGGCAAACAGCTGAAGGGCATCGACATGATCCGTTTCAATGAGGACGGAAAAATTGTCGAGTTCGAGGTAATGGTCCGCCCGTTGAGCGGTCTGCAAGCCCTCGGCGCGGAGATGGGCCAGCGGCTGGGTGCGTACCTGGCGGCAAGCAAAGGCTGAACAACACAACTGCATAGTGACCACCTGTGGCGAGGGGGCTTGCCCCCGTTCGGCTGCGCAGCAGTCGTAAATCCAGGCATCCGTTTCTTTCATGGGGAAGCTGGGGGTCGCTGCGCAACCCAACGGGGGCAAGCCCCCTCGCCACAGGGTTTGTGTCAGCAGGTCGAGCGAGATGCTGCGCAAAACGAATTGAACCCCACGCCCGCTGCTGTTTTCGAAACTCTATAAGCGCTGTCCCTCCTCCGAGGAAAGCGCTCCCTGGAGGAAATCCCGATGAACAGTAGACTGCCGCTTCTGTTTTTTATCGCCAGCCTCAGCCCGGCACTTGCCATGGCTGAAGGTTGTGATGTGCAAACCCGATCACAAAGCCCTTCCGTGCCCGCGGTCGAATCGCATACCTGCTACGAGTACGAAGGCATGCCGGTGAACTCCATCGACTGGTCGTGCAGCAACGAAAGCAAGGAAATGCTCAGCAGCACCAAGAAAAAAGTCGAGCATTGCGCCGATCGTTACCAAGCCACTTGCGTGGCCACGCTGACCCAGGAATCCCTGGCCAACCCGCACTCCACCAGCAAAGACAAAAACGCCAAATCGCTGAACATCCCTAACAACGCCCAAGTCACGACGTACTACTACGGCGCCGAACACATCGATCAGGCGCGGATCGATTGCGAATCGGGCGGCGGCCACTGGAAAACCAAATAGCTTCGGTTCAAGGGGACCGTTTAAAGGGACAGATTTATTTGTCTGGAAAATAAATCTGTCCCTTTAAAGGTTGATACACCAACCCGCCGCACAGCCGCGCGCAAACCCTCTGCATCCGTTATTTATGCTCAGTTCCCAGCTTAATAATATTTTACCGATACCAGGGTGAACCCTAGTCTTGAGCCCAAGAGATGGCAGGTCATAACCGACCTGACTCCCACTTCGAAGGGTATTGAGATGACCACAGATAAAATAAAAACAGACACGTTGATCGTCGGCGCCGGTCAGGCTGGCGTGGCCATGAGTGAACACCTGAGCAAACTCGGTGTGCCGCATCTGGTGCTGGAACGCAGCCGCATTGCCGAACGCTGGCGCACCGGGCGGTGGGATTCGTTGGTGGCCAACGGTCCGGCCTGGCACGATCGCTTTCCGGGGCTTGAGTTTGACGACGTCAGCCCCGACGGTTTTGCCCCGAAAGAGCGGGTCGCCGATTACTTCGAAGCCTATGCAAAAAAATTCAACGCACCGATTCGCACCGGCGTTGAAGTGAAGAAAGTCCAGCGCAACGTCGGTCGTCCCGGCTTCACCATCGAAACCTCGGAAGGCGTGATCGAAGCCAATCGTGTAGTCGCGGCGACCGGGCCGTTCCAGCGCCCGGTAATCCCGCCGATTGCACCGAAAGACGCACCGTTCAAGCAGCTTCACTCGGCCGACTATCGCAACCCGCAGCAACTGCCGGAAGGCGCGGTGCTGGTGGTGGGCGCCGGTTCTTCCGGTGTGCAGATTGCCGATGAATTGCAGCGCAGCGGCAAAAAGGTCTACCTCTCGGTCGGCGCCCACGACCGCCCTCCTCGCGCTTACCGCAACCGTGATTTCTGCTGGTGGCTGGGCGTGCTCGGCGAGTGGGATCAAGCGGCGATGAAACCTGGCCGTGAGCACGTGACCATCGCCGTCAGCGGCGCCCATGGTGGCAAAACCGTGGACTTCCGTGGCCTCGCCCATCGCGGCATGACCTTGGTGGGCCTGACCCAGGCGTTCGATGGCAGCGTCGCGACGTTCCAGCCGAACCTGTCCGAGAACCTCGCGCGCGGCGACGAAAACTACCGCGCGCTGCTGGACGCCGCCGACGCTTACATCGAGCGCAATGGCCTCGACCTGCCGGAAGAACCGGAAGCGCGGATTACCTTTGCCGATCCCGAGTGCGTGACCAAGCCGATCCTGCAACTCGACCTGGTCGAGGCGGGCGTGACGTCGATCATCTGGGCCACCGGTTTTGCCACCGATTACAGCTGGCTGCAGGTTGACGCGTTCGACGCCAACGGCAAACCGCAGCATCAACGCGGGGTGTCGAGCGAGGCCGGGGTGTATTTCCTCGGGCTGCCGTGGCAGTCGCGGCGCGGCTCGTCGTTTATCTGGGGCGTCTGGCACGACGCCAAATATGTCGCCGACCACATCGCCATCCAGCGTTCGTACCTGGAGTACCGCGATGCCGATGAGCGTCAGGCCGACAGCCTGCCTGCCGCCACGAAAACCACCGTCAGCGCTTAATTCTTTTTTCAGGAGCTTCACATGTCCACGCCCACTCACACCCGTATTCGCATGTTCAACACCAAGGAAACTTACCCGAACCAAAGCCTGGATAACGACTTGTGCCAAGCCGTGCGCGCTGGCAACACGGTGTATGTCCGGGGCCAGGTCGGCACCGATTTTGACGGCAAATTGGTCGGCCTCGGCGACCCGCGCGCGCAAACCGAGCAGGCGATGCGCAACGTCAAACAGTTGCTGGAAGAGGCTGGCAGCGACCTCAGCCACATCGTCAAAACCACCACTTACCTGATCGACCCGCGCTACCGCGAGCCGGTTTATCAGGAAGTCGGCAAGTGGCTCAAAGGCGTGTTTCCGATTTCGACCGGGCTGGTGGTGTCGGCGCTGGGGCAGCCGCAGTGGTTGATGGAGATTGATGTGATTGCGGTGATTCCTGAGTAAGCAGCGAAACCGCATGGCGGCATTCGCGGGCAAGCCTCGCTCCTACAGGGGTATGCGTTCCTTAGTAGGAGCGAGGCTCGCCCGCGAAGAGGCCCGCCCAGAAATCGACTCGCCAGGCCTGAACTCTTTCCAGCCTGAAAAAGGAGCAAAACCATGACCTTTTCCATCACCGCTCGCTGCCCCGACACCGGCCAACTCGGCATCGCCATCAGTTCTTCCAGCATTGCCGTCGGCGCGCGTTGCCCGTGGTTGTTGCCGGGGGTCGGCGCGGTCTCGACGCAGAACATCACCCTGCCGTCGCTCGGCCCGGACACGCTCGCGCTCATGGAGCAAGGCCTCGCGCCCGCCGAAGCGCTGGACAAAGTGCTGACCCGCAACGGCTACAGCCAATACCGGCAAATCACCGCAATCGACCACCTCGGGCGCACCGCGCATTTCAGCGGCGCGCAGACCTTGGGCACGCACAATGCGGTGTCCGGCGAACACTGCGTGGCGGCCGGCAACATGCTCGCCGAGCGTTCGGTAATCGAGGCGATGGTCGAGGCGTTCGAGCATGGCGAAGGCCAGCTCGCCGACCGTTTGCTCGCGGCGATGCACGCTGCGATTGCGGCCGGCGGTGAAGCCGGGCCGGTGCATTCGGCGGCGATGGTGGTGGTCGGCGAGCTGACCTGGCCGATCATCAATTTGCGCGTCGATTGGGCCGATGAAGACCCGATCGGTCAGTTGCAGAAACTCTGGGACGCCTATCGCCCGCAGGTTCAGGACTACATCGACCGCGCCCTCGCCCCGGACAAATCCCCGGGCTACGGCGTTGCCGGAGACGAGCGGTGAGCCACAGCCGCGACTTGCTTGCCACGCTGGTGGGGTTCGACACCACTAGCCGCGAATCCAATCTGCAACTGATCGAATTCGTCCGCGATTATCTTGCCGGTTTCGACGTGCCGTGCGAGCTGGTCTACAACGATGAGCGCAGCAAGGCCAATCTGTTCGCGACCATTGGCCCAGCGCAGCTGCCGGGCATCGTTTTGTCCGGACACACCGACGTGGTGCCGGTCGATGGCCAGCCGTGGAGTGTCGCGCCGTTCGAATTGAGCGAGCGCGATGGCAAGCTTTACGGGCGCGGCACTGCCGACATGAAAGGCTACATCGCCTGTGTTCTGGCGCTGGTTCCGGCGCTGGTGGAAGCGACGCTGAAA
Source organism: Pseudomonas prosekii (assembly GCF_900105155.1). NCBI lineage: Bacteria > Pseudomonadati > Pseudomonadota > Gammaproteobacteria > Pseudomonadales > Pseudomonadaceae > Pseudomonas > Pseudomonas prosekii. Next base: position 5,505,504 of record NZ_LT629762.1, on the reverse strand, counting down.
CGGCCGGTGCACATTGCGCTGTCCTACGATGAAGAAGTCGGCTGCCTCGGCGTGCGCTCGTTGCTGAAAGCCTTGGAGCAGCGCCCGGTCAAACCGATGTTGTGCATCATCGGCGAGCCGACCGAGCTGAAACCGGTGCTCGGGCACAAGGGCAAACTGGCGATGCGCTGCGACGTTCACGGCGAAGCCTGCCATTCGGCCTACGCGCCGCTAGGCGTGAACGCGATTGAATACGCCGCCGAGCTGATCGGCGAACTCGGGCGAATCGGTCAGCGCCTGCGAGCCCCGGAGCATCACGACGCGCGTTTTGATCCACCGTTCAGCACCGTGCAAACCGGGGTCATATCTGGCGGCAAGGCGCTGAACATCGTCCCCGCCGATTGCCGCTTCGATTTCGAGATCCGCGCCCTGCCCTCGCATGATCCGAGCGAAGTTGCGCAGGCGCTGCAAAGCTACGCCGAGCAACACGTGCTGCCACGCATGCGCGCGGTCAGTGAGCAGAGCGATATTCGTTTCAGCGAGCTGTCGGCGTATCCCGGTCTGGCTACCGATGCGCGCAGTGAAGCGGCGGAACTGATTGCGGCGTTTTCCGGTTCGCGCGAGTTCGGCACCGTTGCGTTTGGCACTGAAGGCGGCTTGTTTGATGCGGCGGGGATTCCCACGGTGGTGTGCGGGCCGGGCAGCATGGAGCAGGGGCACAAACCGGACGAATTTGTCAGCCTCGCGCAGTTGCACGGTTGCGATGCAATGCTGCAGCGGCTGCTGCTGTCGATCAGCGCCTGAGGCCTGAGCCAGACGCTCAGGTGGCCGCCGCTCAGGTATCCGCCGCTCAGGTGTAAAGTCGGGCCAGTTCTTCCTGGCAATAATCGACGAACAACTGCACCGGTTTGGTCAGTTGCGCCCTCCTCAACCACGCCGCTGACAAGCCGGAGCCGGTCACGGTTTCGGCCAGCGGCACGCACACGACTTTCTGCCCGTCGTAGGTATACGGCGAAAACGGTTTGGTCACGAGGATCGAGAAACCAAAACCGCGCCCGACCATACCGCGCACCATCTCGATAGACGGTGAGCTGAAGACGATATGCGGGGTTAAACCGCGTTCTTCGAAAATGCTCACGAAGTAGGTCCGGCTCGGCACTACGTCGAGCAGGATCATCGGTTCCAGCACCAGATCATCGAGCGATACTTTCGCTTGCTGGGCGAAGCGATGGTCGGCCGGAAGCAACGCGTAAGGCTGCTGCGGCGGCATCAGCGCGACGGTTTCGATGGTGCTGTCGAGGTCGTGTTCGAAGAGCATTGCGAGGTCGATGCTGCCGGCGGTCAGGGCCTGGACCAGTTCCTGTTGTTCGCCGTCGCGAATGCGGATTTCCACGCCCGGCCAGCGTTCCTTGAAACCGGCGATCAAACGCGGCAGGTACAGCGGCGCGACGGTTTCGAAGCAGCCGATATCGATTTGTCCGGCGACCACGTCGTTGTCCGCCAGCGCGTTTTGCTCGAATTCGTGGGCGACCCGCAGCAGTTCCAGCGCCTTGCGGTAGAAGCGCGAGCCGCTCGGCGTCAGCGAAACGCCCTGGGCGTGGTGGCGGATAAACAGCTGCACGCCGAAGCTTTCTTCCAGATGTTTGATGGCCGTCGACACCGACGGCTGGGCGATGTAGAGCTTGCGCGAAGCCTCTGCCACGCTGCCGCACTCGGCGGTGGTGACGAAATAGCGCAACTGTCGCAAGTTATAAGCGGCCATGCAGACCTCCTGAAAAAAACACCCCAAACACCTGCCCTGCACACACCTGTCCTGGAATATCTGCAGGAGCAAGCCTTGCTCCCACAAGAGGCAGCGCTGGCTGGTTGAACCGCGAGAACACCACACCCGGAACATACCGGAGCGAGGAAAACCCGGGGCATATATTTTTTAAGGTTTGAAGCAACAAACTTACTAATTTATCTATGCCGGTGCTTTGCACATGATCACTCCAACAAGAAAAGCGTCGTTCACGCGGCGCTCACCGAAGTACGTCCACGTACTCACTTTGCCTTGGAGTTCGCCATGGTCACCACTGCAACAACCTCCGCCCCGCTTATCGAGAAACACACGATTGGCTACGTGCCACCGGAAGATCGCCATGGAAAGGTCCGGGATTTGTTCACCCTCTGGTTCGGCGGCAACATCGCGCCGCTGCCCATCGTCACCGGCGCCCTCGGCGTGCAACTGTTTCACCTGAACCTGGTGTGGGGCATTGTCGCGATTCTGGTCGGGCATCTGGTCGGCGGCGTGCTGATGGCGCTGCACTCGGCGCAAGGCCCGCAAATGGGTATCCCGCAGATGATCCAGAGCCGCGCCCAGTTCGGCTCGCTCGGTGCGCTGTTGGTAGTGCTGATCGCCGGCATCATGTACATCGGTTTCTTCGCCTCCAACATCGTCCTCGCCGGCAAGTCGCTGCACGGCGTGGTCGACAGCGTGCCAGTGCCGGTCGGCATCGTTATCGGCGCGCTCGGTTCGGGGATCATCGGCATCATCGGCTACCGCTTCATTCACGTGCTCAACCGCATCGGCACCTGGGTGCTCGGCGCCGGCATCGTGCTTGGCTTCGGCTACATCTTTACCCACGTGCAGACCGCCGACTTCCTCACCCGCGGCAGCTTCAACATCTCTGGTTGGCTGGCCACGGTGTCGCTGGCGGCGCTTTGGCAAATCGCCTTCGCCCCTTACGTCTCCGACTATTCGCGTTACCTGCCGGCGGACGTGCCGGTCGCCTCAACGTTCTGGACCACCTATCTGGGCACCGTGCTCGGTTCCAGTTTGTCGTTTATCTTTGGCGCCGTTGCCGTGTTGGCGACGCCAATCGGCATGGACACCATGGACGCGGTCAAACTCGCCACCGGCTCCATCGGCCCGTTGATGCTGGTGTTGTTCCTGCTCAGCGTCATCAGCCACAACGCCCTCAACCTCTACGGCGCGGTGCTGTCGCTGATCACCCTGGTGCAAACCTTCGCCTATCGCTGGATCCCGACCGCCAAGAGCCGCGCCGTGATCTCGGTGATTGTTCTCGGCGGTTGCTGCTTCGCGGCGGTCGGCGCTTCGGCGGATTTCATCGGCCACTTTGTCGACATGGTGTTGGTGCTGCTGGTGGTGTTGGTGCCGTGGACCGCGATCAACCTGATCGACTTCTATGCGATCCATAAAGGTCAGTACGACATCGACTCGATCTTCCACGTCGATGGCGGCATTTATGGTCGCTACAACCCGCAGGCGCTGCTGGCCTATGCGATCGGCATCATCGTGCAAATCCCGTTCATGAACACCCCGCTGTACGTCGGGCCGATTTCTGAACACATCAACGGCGCCGACCTGTCATGGCTGGTCGGCCTGCTGGTGACGTCGCCGCTGTATTTCTGGCTGGCGAACCGCGACACGGCGTACAAACGTCGCTTGTCCACCGGCAAACTGGCGAGCGGCATGTAATTCGTCACTGTTCCAAACCTGAAAAACCCGCACATGCTGCGGGTTTTTCTCGTTTCAGGGTGCGGTGCGACAGATGCCTGCACGCAAGTGACTGCCGAGTCGTTTTAAGGCTGGGCATTCGCGTAGCAACCTGCAACCCGCGCCGATGATCAAACTTGAACGTCCGTATTTTTCATCAGTCAGTGATCCCTGTATCAAGACTTTCGTACAGACGATTGAAGCAATCGGTCGTCGATGGCAATGTTTTGGAAATTTTTTGTTTCGCAAACAGGAGTGCGCGATGCGCCAGACTGATCAGGATTTCAACTATTGGTGGAACACCTCCGGCCCGTGGGTAGAAGAGCCCAACGTGCGCCGAAGTGGCACCAGCGGCGTGCAGCGCGTCACGCATGACGGCACCACTGTTTACGTCAAACGCCAAACCGGCCACCTGTTTCGCAGCCTCAAATACCCGTTCGGCCGTCCGACCGTGCTGCGCGAAGGCAAGGCCTTGTCCAAACTGCAGGAACTCGGCGTGCCCGCGCCCCAGCCGATTTTCTACAGCGCCAAGAAGGTCGACGGCGTTTGGCAGGGCCTATTGGTGACCAAGGACCTGAACGGTTTTCAGGACCTAGACACGTGGTACGACAATGGCGGGCAAGCCCGCTTGAGCGAACACGAACACCTGCAATTGCTCGAACGTCTGGCGACCCTGCTGGCCAGAATGCATTTGGGCCGCTGGCAGCACGGCTGCATGCGTTCCAAACATGTTTTCATCAAGGAACGGAACACCGCTGCAGGTATCGAGGTGGAACTGGCGTTGCTCGATCTGGAGAAATCCCACGGCCGCGCCACTACTCTGAGCGCCGCGCGCCACGATATTCCGCAACTGCGCCGGCATTCGTACTGGAGCGTGGCGGAATGGCGAACGTTCCTTGCCTGCTATGAAAAGATTCTCGGCCAGCCCCTCGGCAGCGATGTCCACGCAAACGTGCAACCGCGACGCCGGGCATTAAGCTAAGATTTGCCGCTCCAAAGGTTCGCGGACCTGCCAATGTGCACCGGAACGCTCAATGCAAACGAGGGAAAGACAATGCAGCACGTCACGCCGAACCGCTTTATAACGGGCCTGTTCGCCCTGTTGCTGCTCTGCGTGACGTTGCCGGCCCTCGCTCAGCCCGACCCCGCCCAGCAAAGCAATTCGCGCAGCCTGCCGGAGTTGACGGAAACCGCGAGCCTGGACGACCTGAACAATCAGCTCGACCTGATCCGTCAGAAAGTCTCGGTCAGCGCCAACGACGACTTGCTGTCGAGCCTGCGCCAGGCTGCGTTGCAGGTGCAAAAGCAGGCTGACAGCCTGACCTCGCAGCAAACCACCGACATTGAGCACCTCGACGAGCAGATCAACATTCTCGGCCCGGTTGAACGCGACGAAGCGCCGACCATCAGCAGTCAACGCAAAGCGCTGACCGCCCAAAAGAACCGCCTGATCAGTGACCAAAAGCAGACCAGCGGCTTGAGCCAATCAGCCCGTGACCTGGCTACGCAGATCTTCAGCTTGCGCCGCAGCCTCTTCGACTCGCAAATCAGTACACGCTCGGCGAGCCCGCTGAGCACCGAATTCTGGTCGAGCATTATTCGCCCGACCGACGACGATCTGGGGCGTCTGCAAGGCCTGCTCAAAGACGTCAAAAACGTTTTCACCACCGCCATGGCACCCGGCAATCGCCTGCAATTCATCGCCGTGGTGCTCGGCGCACTGTTGATTTGGGTGGTCGGCCGACGCTTGCTCGAATCGTTGCTGATCCGCTTGATGATCCGCTGGTTGCCTGAAGGTCGGCTGCGCCGCAGCGCTTTGGCACTCGCCGTCGGGCTGGCGACCATCCTGACCATCGGCGCCGCGACCGCGCTGCTGATCTGGGGCATCACCAGCAACGCCGCGCCGTCCGCCGATGTTCTCAACCTGCTCAACCAGTTGCAGACGCTGATCATTTTCTGCGCCTTCATCGTTGGCCTCGGCCGTGCTCTGTTGATGCTCTCGCACCCGTCCTGGCGCTTGCCGCAGATTCCTGACCAGATCGCTACCGCCATGGGCCACTTCCCTGTGGTGCTGGCGCTGGCGCTGATGCTCATCGGCACCCAGGAACGGATCAACAGCGTGATCGCCAGCAGCCTGGCGCTGACCGTGGCGGTCAACGGCCTGACCGCGCTGGCCGTGTCGCTGGTGTTTTTCTTCGCCCTGCTGCGCTATCGCCGCACCCGTCGCAAGTTTGAGCTGGAACGCCTCGCCGGTTTTGCCGGGCTGATCCCGTTTGTCGTCGCGGTGTGGGTTGGCTTCAGCCTGCTGGCGTTGCTCGCTGGTTACCTGACGCTGGCGTATTTCCTGACGGTGAAACTGCTGTGGATCAGCGTGGTGTCAGCCACGGCTTATCTGCTGATCGCCTGCTTCGGTGACCTCTGCGAAACCCTGCTTTCACCCAAGCAGCCCGGCGGTCTGGCGCTCGGCGCAGCACTCGGTTTGTCGCCGCGTCACCAGGCGCAGGCAAGCACGGTATTGGCGGGGATCGGCCGCACGTTGTTGTTGTTCACTGCGGTTTTACTCGCCTTCCTGCCGTCCGGTTCCAGCCCCGGAGAATTGCTCGAAAGCTTCACCCGGATGGATCTGCGCAACAAACCGCTGGGTAACCTGAACATCGTTCCCGGCGACATTCTGCTCGCGCTGATTCTGCTGGTCGCCGGTCTGCTCGGCATCCGCGCACTCAAGGAATGGCTGGGCGACAAGCTGCTGCCGGAAACCAACATGGACGCCGGCATGCGCGCCTCGCTGGTGACGCTGGTCGGTTACATCGGCGTGGTGCTGGTGGTGATGGTCGTGCTGTCGACCCTGCGCATCAGCCTGACCAACCTGACTTGGGTGGTCAGTGCGCTGTCGGTCGGTATCGGTTTTGGCCTGCAAGCCATTGTGCAGAACTTCATCTCCGGCCTGATCCTGCTCACCGAACGCCCGGTCAAAGTCGGCGATTGGGTCAGCCTGGCCGGCGTCGAGGGCGACATCCGCCGCATCAACGTGCGCGCCACCGAAATCCAGATGGCCGACCGCTCGACGGTGATCGTGCCGAACTCGCAATTCATCACGCAAAACGTACGCAACGTGACGATGGGCAACGCGCTGGGCGTGGTCGGCATCACCCTGACCTTGCCGCTGGAAACTGACGTGCTGAAGATTCGTGAACTGCTGATGGACGCTTTCACCGAACACGAAGCCGTGCTGGACAACCCCGCGCCCTCGGTAACTTTCAAAGACCTGACCACCGCCGGGCTGGTCATCAGCGTCAGCGGCTACGTCAACAGCCCGCGCACCGTCGGCGGCACCCGCAGCGACCTGCTGTTCACCGTCCTCAGCCGCCTGCGCGACATGGGCATCGCCCTGTCGTCACCGCAAAGCATGATGTTGATCAGCGAAGGCGTCGAAAAAACCCCACCTGTGGTCGAGTAATCCGCGCAACGGGCGCTCGACTCAATCCTCCGAGCGCCCTCGCCCTTCACGGTCGCCCACGTAATGCCTGCCGAGCGCAAACGCCGGCAGCCACGACTCGCGGCGCACCGTCCAACTTTCGTAAGTGGGCTGCAACTGATCCGGCGCATCCAGCGCACCGAGGTTCACTTCGACTTCGTCACCGCTGCGATTGAACACCGACGAGCCGCAACGCGGACAGAAACACCGCCCGGCGTAATCACGCGTCTCACCCTCAATCGTCACCGCCTCCTGCGGAAAAATCGCCGACGCGTGAAACAGCGCGCCGTGGTACTTGCGGCAGTCCAGACAATGGCAGAGGCCGACTCGATACGGGCGGCCCGTCGCCTCGAATCGCACATCGCCGCAGAGGCAACCACCGGTAAATCGGTCCATGCGGGGCTCCTTTTGATCAGGTGTAGGGGACTGATTAAAAGTAGCAGTGATTGGCTGGGGTTGGCTGAGGTTGGCTGGGATTGGCTGCGCGTGAGGCGAATGGGGGGATCTGCTGCTGTGAGTCGAGCTGATATCATTCGCGCAATTACAAGCTTGGGTGAAAATCATGAACCGTCGAAAGAAAATTCAGCAACTGTTGAAGGCTCACGCGAAGAAGGCCAGCTCCAAATTGGCGCCGGTGAACAAAGATAAATACGTGAGTAAGGCGGATCGGGCGAAGTTGGAAGCTGAGGCTGAGGCGAACCAGGGGGCTGGGGTTTCTGGTTCTGATGAAGGTTGAGTGCTGAGGCGGTTATTGCCTGCTGATATTTGGGTGAGTGCCAAGTAGTAGCCGTTGCAATCGCGCAGGCCGAACTATTGGGAGCCGTAAGGCATGTACTGAAATGTTTTCGCGGCGGGCAGCGTTCGGCCAAGAGCTACCGTTCCAGAAATGCAGCTTCTGAACCATTTCAGACATCAATTCACGGGCCACTGGTATAGATGAGCACAGCTATGAATGCTGCGAATGGAGATAGCAGAATCAGGCCTCCGACGACAACTGCCCAGCCCCAGGCAAAACCACTCTCTCCCTTGAAACGTCCGCCACTCAGCAAGCCCAACACAAACACGCCAATTCGATGAGCTATCAAATCGATAATGAAGTCCATTGGCCCTTTCTCCTTGCCGGTTTTCCATGAGACATCAGAACGTCAGCTTCTGGCCGATTGCCTTCTCACAAGAGGATCCCTTACGCTTGGAAGAATCGATCGGGCCGGCATGGGCAAAGGGCACTGGACGGTTTGTCATCAATGATCTCCTCGCTGGCCAGGCGTCCCACTACCGCCGCCAAAGTAATTCCAGGGTGCATTGCACAAACATAAACGCCGCCCACTTTTGGTAGATAACCGATGACGGGGATGCCATCGGCAGGCATGGGCCTAAGTCCGACACAAGCCCATTCCAGATCTATGGAAACAACACCATGGAGTTCGTTCTGGATTGTCTTGGCAGTTCGAAGCGCTATCGCTGCCGGCTGATTTTCCATGGCGTCGTCCAAGTAATCTTCTGCCGCCAGCAACGCACCATCCGAACTTTGCCTCACTTCCATTTCAAGGCTGGAGATGAGGGTGTGCACGAGGTTGGGTTGTGACTTGTAACGGATGAAAATGGCAGGCGAGGCCTCTATTGGCAGGGACACTTCAAGCATGCCTGTCAGCTCCGAGATGCCTGTCCCGGCTGCCAATACGACAATATCGGCATCGATGATGCCTATTGTTGTTTCGACTCCGATCACCTTTGCACTCTGGGTTACAAAACCGAGCACTCGCGTCTGAGTGAGAGTTTTCGCCCCATATGCCTCGGCACCTGCGATTAACGCATGCGAAACTGCCACTGCATCCAGCGCCCCTTCTTCAGTTGCATATAAAGCAGACTGAGGAGGGTTCTTTAGATTTGGTTCAAGGTCGAGAATCTGCGATCGAGACACTAGGTTTGCCGAAGTCTGGTTACCTGAGATCGGCAGCGCTCCATTCGCCATCACGCTGTAAGACAAGGCTCCTGTCCATCGTATTTTCAGACCAGGCAGCTGCGTTTCGAGTCGGCGGTACTCCTTGATTGCAGAACCGCGCAGTTGCGCAATTGGGTCAGGTTCGGGGTGTGAGGTATTGATCCAAGCGAATGAACTGCCAGTCACTCCCGAAGCTATACCTTCAGCCTCGACCAAGGTGACATTCGCGCCTTTACCTGCCAAGTGATACGCCAATGACGCGCCCACGATGCCTGCACCAATGACAACGACTCGTTTGCCCTGACCATTTCCCATATCAACCTCCGTTCTGTCGATGTGCCGATGGTATGACAGCTGGATGATTTCATGACATGAGAACCTGATCGTTCAGGACGCTTTTTGAGTGTCTGCTTCTGGCCGATATCTGCCGTTGGCGATCGGCGGCTTTCGGCCAGAAGTGGACCTCAACGAGCAATACAAGAAGTAGCCATCGCGTAGATCTTGTCCCCTTGCCAACCAGGCGCCGTGCAGATACTGTCCACTCATGAATCAGCTACGTATTGCCTCGACCACCACTACCACGACCGCCCGAGGCGGGTCGTGAGAGGCGTCGTGAGTCAATAACGCACGAACTTCAAAGGCCCGCCAGTGATGGATAGGGCCTTTTCTTTTGCCCTTGTGTCGCTGGTCCAAACGCAAGGAAAAGCACTATGCATGCACTGTTGATTCTCGATATGCAGGTTGGATTGTTTCATGGCCCGGATAAACCATGGGCTGGTGAGGCGCTGCTGAATACGTTTAATAGTCTGTTGAATAAAGCCCGCATGGCCAGCGCGCCAATTTTTCTTGCTCGCCACGTCGGTCCGCCCGGCTCGCCTATCGAACCTGGAAGCCCGTTGACGCAGTTGGTGCAGGAACTGTCGCTGCAAGGCGATGAAGTGATTTTCACAAAAAGCCGACCTAACGCTTTCGCCATGACTGACCTGGCCGATCGACTAAAGGCTTGTGGTTCTCAAGGCGTGGTTATTGCCGGAATGAAGACCCAGTATTGTGTCGATAGCACCTGCCGCGCCGCACGAGATCTTGGATTCGATGCAGTGCTGATCGCCGATGGTCATACCTGCACCGACACTCCCGCATTGAAGGCTGAAAGTATCGTCGCTCATCACAATGCAACCCTGGCGGGCCCATTCTGTCATGTCGTTCACGCTGAGAACTGGCGTTTCTAACCGGCATTGATAGATCGACTCAAGTTCTGAGTCGATCTGTCCGCTCTACGTGGCTGCTGCCCCACGGCAGGCAGCAATCGGCCAAGAGCGGACGTTCAAATAACAAAATGGTGGCATGCCAAAGAAATTCTTTAGCAAGTTGTTCACATCACATAGAAGGCTTTTGCTGAAGATCTACCCGCTTCAAAAGCTCAACTAGTTGAGTATCCAGCGCCTCAAAGTCATCGCGTTGGCGATCATACTGGTAAAGCACTTCAATCGTTTTTCCGTAGAGGCGGTCGGCTTCAAAAGTCGTCAGCCCCCTACTGACGTAAACGGACGTTCCGTCAATGCCCTGAAGCAGGTAAACGGTCTGACCTCGAAACTTGTATTCGCTTCTGCCTGCCGTCACAGACGTGGGCTCTAGCCCTTTTAGCGCTGTTTGCCCCCGAGGAATCGGAGTTTCGACAGGTCTTATTCGCACAATCATATGAGAACCTCTGACTATGTCCGGCTGGACTATTCGCATACCTTTCAGCTCAACACCGAATGTAACAACACTGGATTTAGTACGCTTTATCCACGTGCATACTGATGAGGGCAATGTAATTTGAAAACTTGCGGCGTCACATCGTCCATCCACCGCGACAACCGGTGAAGCCGTCTCTGGAGAAAGTAAATGAAACAATGGAACCAAGCCTAAAGCCAAAAAAACACCCAGACCTAATCGCCGTGTCACCGCCATGATCTGTCTCTACCTAATATATTTTTAAGTGACGTATCACCTGAATATACCCCACCATCACCTTCGCGAACTGTTAATTACCTAGCGTCGGCTCGTTTCAGAAACACGCTGGACAGAGGTTTGAGGTGAATGACTGCAATGGGGCGTTTTCTGCCTATGCCAACGGCAGAGTCGGGCCGTTTTCAGCCGGTCGCCACGGGCAGAAAACGTCCAAGAGCAGCCAGATGTCGCGGATTGTACTGGTCGGGATTGCTGTTTACTTTTGCAGGCGCTAGCCTCGCCAAATTTAAAATGCACAAATCAAGGTCATGCCGATGTAGAGCAGCACCTGAGAAAATGCGTTAGTAGAGATCGAGAAAGCGATTATGACTTTACGCCCCGCAACTGATTCTGATCGAGCAGCCCTCTTTGACTTGCATCGAACAGTCTTCCACAGTCACATCGAGAAAATATGGGGCTGGAATGAAAGTTGGCAACTCTCACATTTTGCAGCGGAGTTCGCGTGCGCAGCCACTTCAGTTATTGAAGCCGATGGCCAGATTGTTGGATACGTTCAGATCCTGGACCAGGAAGATCGGATCTATGTTCAGAACATCGCTGTTTCACAGGAGTTTCAACGCAAGGGCATTGGCACCCGCATTCTAAAGAAACTCCAGCTGAACGCGGCTGCCCGAAATGTACCCGTGCAATTGGGCGTTTTCCGAACGAACACATTGGCACAAAGGCTCTATGAAAGTCTGGGCTTTCGCCGGACTGGCGAAACAACCACACATATCGAAATGTCTTGGGCTGCGAACTGAAATTCGAGTTATATCAAAGCCTTGGCTAGCTAAAGGGCAGGAGCGGATGTTTGAACCGTCGCTGATTTTGTAGAAGCTGAACGTCCGCTCTTGGCCGGAAACAGCCGCTTAATGACGGCGACATGTTGCTCCAGCCTGCAAATAGCAAAACAACCAACAAAAAACTCATGTCTGTGGCGCGGTTGTCTATCAGTCTGTAACTGACGCTCCAAAACCCGCACAATTGCCGGCTTTTTTTTCGACAGGAAGTCCCCATGCAACGGATTGTAATTCTTGGCAATGCCGGTAGCGGTAAATCTACCCTTGCCCGAGCCTTGGGCAAGCGTCTCGGTTTACCCGTGGTGCATCTGGACACCCTGTTTTGGGAACCCGGCTGGATTGAGCCAGACGCCGAGCAGTTTCGCGCACGCGTCAGCGAAGCAATCTCAGCGGATGTCTGGATCTGTGAAGGCAACTATGCCCGGCGCACATTCGACCTGCGCCTGCCTCGTGCCGACCTGATCATTTGGCTCGATACGCCGCGGCTCACCTGCTTCACCCGGGTGATCTTGCGCAGCATATTGAATCGACCTCGCGCAGACCTTCCTGCAGGTTGTACAGAGAAGCTTGACCGGGCGTTCCTGACCTTCCTGAACTTCGTATGGAATTTCGATCGTGGCTATCGCCCTGGTATCGAGGCGGTGCGTCAGGCCATTGGCCCGCAGATCCCGACGGTGCAGTTACGATGCAAGCGACAGATTGGCGCATTTCTGGATAGCTTGCCCGCGCCACCTGAAATCTGCCTCGAATAGTTGAATGGCAGTCTCGGCCACCTGAGTTCACGCCGAAATACCGTGCTCACTTGCGATCAAAAAAAGCCCAATCGGGCACCATCATGAACGTCCGTTTTTGGCCGATTTCTACCTGTTGCGAAGAGCTGCAATCGATCCATTGCAAGAACTCATGACGTCAGGATAAAGGGGCAACACGCGGTCCCGCCCAAAACAGACGTTTGAATCACTTGTGAAATGTGACATCACTCATCCAAATTTTTACGGTTTTTTTACAGTAGGTGTTTTTACCCGCAACGATACTGGCCGCGATTTTTTAGATGGTCCATGTGCCAATCATTTTTTATGGCCCCAGCAAATCGTATTGCCCAAGGATGGCGTGCACTTTCTCCACCGTAATTTGAGAGACGCGACCCTTGAGCGAAACAGTGACCAGTACCCATGCAGATTCCCAATCCAAAACGTCAGGAGTGGGCTTGCTTGTCGCCGCTGTCGGCGTGGTTTACGGGGATATTGGCACCAGCCCCCTTTACACACTGAAAGAAGTATTTTCCGGCCACTATGGAGTTCAGGTAAATCACGACGGAGTGTTAGGCATTCTATCGTTGATCTTTTGGTCACTGATTTGGGTCGTCTCGATCAAATACGTGCTGTTTATTCTGCGTGCCAACAATCAGGGTGAAGGCGGCATCATGGCGTTGACGGCGTTAGCCCGCCGCGCCGCAGCACCCTATCCGCACATGAGCAAGGTACTGGTTCTGCTCGGTCTGTTCGGCGCGGCACTTTTTTACGGGGACAGCATGATCACCCCAGCTATTTCAGTGCTATCGGCAGTTGAGGGGTTACAGCTAGCGTTTGACGGAATAGAGCACTGGGTGGTGCCCTTGTCAGTGATCGTGCTGGTGGCGCTGTTCCTGATACAGAAACATGGCACGGCTCGAATCGGCACCCTGTTTGGCCCGGTTATGGTGCTGTGGTTCGTGGTGTTGGGCGTGCTCGGAATCTACGGCATTTTGCAGCGGCCCGAAGTGTTGCAAGCGCTTAACCCTGCTTGGGCAGTGCAGTTCTTCGTCGTTCATCCGGGAATGGGTGTAGCAATTTTGGGTGCCGTCGTGTTGGCATTGACCGGTGCTGAAGCGCTGTATGCGGACATGGGCCACTTTGGTCGCAAACCGATTTCCCGTGCTTGGTTCATTCTTGTGTTGCCGGGGCTGGTGCTCAATTATTTTGGACAAGGCGCCCTCATCCTGGAGAACCCGGAGGCGGTGCGCAATCCGTTCTATCTGCTCGCGCCGAGCTGGGCATTGCTGCCGATGGTCGCACTGTCCACACTTGCGACCATCATCGCTTCTCAAGCAGTAATCTCTGGTGCTTTCTCCCTGACGCGCCAGGCAATCCAGCTTGGTTACGTCCCTCGGATGTTCATCCAGCACACCTCCAGCCAGGAACAGGGGCAGATTTATATCGGTACGGTTAACTGGGCGTTGATGGTCGGTGTTGTTCTGCTGGTGATCGGCTTCGAGTCGTCCAGTGCCTTGGCCGCTGCCTATGGGGTCGCTGTGACGGGCACCATGTTGATCACCACCATTCTGTCTTCGGCGGTTGTCCTGTTCCTCTGGAAAACGCCCCGCTGGCTGGCCATTCCGATGCTGTTCGGTTTTCTACTGGTAGACAGCCTGTACTTCGCCGCCAACGCGCCGAAGATTTTCCAGGGCGGTGCGTTTCCGGTGATCGCCGGTATTGGCCTGTTTGTTTTGATGACCACTTGGAAAAGGGGACGAAAGATCATCGTCGAGCGGTTGGATGAGACCGCGCTGCCTCTGCCGATGTTTATCAGCAGTATCCGTTCACAGCCGCCGCATCGGGTGCAGGGTACTGCGGTTTTTCTGACGGCGAGGGCCGATGCTGTTCCTCATGCTCTACTGCACAATCTGCTGCACAACCAAGTGCTGCACGAGCAAGTGGTATTGCTCACTGTAGTGTCCGAAGACAGTCCTCGGGTCACAGCCGACCGACGTTTTGAGGTTGAAGCGTATGGCGAAGGGTTCTTTCGGGTCAGTCTCCACTTCGGATTCATGGAGGAGCCCGATGTACCCATGGCCTTAAGTCTTTGTCATTTGAATGAGTTGGATTTCAGCGCGATGCGCACGACTTACTTCCTCAGCCGGGAGACGGTGATCCCAACCAAGCGTATTGGTATGGCGCGCTGGCGAGAGGGCCTGTTCGCGTTTCTGCTGAAGAATGCCAATAGCAACCTGAAATACTTCAAGTTGCCGTTGAATCGGGTGATAGAGCTGGGTACGCAGGTCGAGATGTAAAAAATCACCAAGCAAGCCCGCATTGGCGGGCTTGTTGTATTCGGCAGAATATCCGTGCGTCGTGAATGACTGCTTTTGGCCGAAAGCTGCCGTTCGTGCCCGGTGGCTTCCGGCCAAAAGCAAACGCGCAAAGATGGCAAGAATTGCAAAATTGGGGGCAGACCAAAAATCTGTCCCCTTTTCTCTTGGGGCAGGCCACGAACATCTCCCGCTCTATAGGCCAAATGAGCCATCGAGTAACCCCGCATCGCGCAAAAACAGGCCCGGTCCGCAGGGTTGCGAGGGAAATGGCCCCCGCTGTTGTTGCAGGACTCGGACCATTACATGCGGCCCGCGCCTAACCAGGGGCCATTTCTCGCAGCAACGCGGCTCGCGATGAAACGGCAACAGACCCTAGAGCTGAAAGCGCGAGATGTTCTCTCGCAATGTCACGCTGGTGCGTGCCAGTCCTTCGCTTTCCTGCTGAGCGCTGCGGAAGGCTGCAGCGGATTGCTCGGCGCTTTCGCTGACGGTCACGATGCCCCGGCTGATCTGCTCGGCAACGGTACTCTGCTGCTCGGCGGCAGCAGCGATTTGGTGGTTCATGCCGTTGATCCGCTCGATCATGGCTACGATCGTGCTTACCGCGTCACCGGCCTCGGAAACGCCGGACACCGACTGCGCACTGGAGTGCTTGCAGCGTTGCATATGCTCCGAGGTCTCGTCGGCAATTTTCTGCAGACTGGCGATCAGCCCCTCAATTTCGGAGGTGGCCTTCTGGGTGCGCTGTGCAAGACTGCGCACCTCGTCGGCTACCACCGCAAAGCCGCGTCCGGCCTCGCCAGCACGGGCAGCTTCGATGGCTGCATTGAGGGCCAGCAGGTTGGTCTGGTCGGCCACCGACTTGATCACTTCAAGCACGCCGCCGATATTGCCGGTTTCATTCTTCAGCCGGCCCATGGCCATGTTGGACTGTTCGATTGTCTCGGCCAGCTCGCCGATCATGTTGACGGCATCTTTGGCCTTTTGCTGGCTGTACAGGGCCGCGCTATCGGCCTCGCTCGCGGCACTGGCGGCGGATTCGGCATTGCGCGCGACATCTTGCACGGTGGCGGCCATTTGGTGAACGGCGGTGACGATCTGCTCGACCTCGCACTGTGCCATGGCCACGCTTTCGGCATTTCTCATGCTCGATTGGCTAAGCTCTTGGCTGGATTCGGCCACAGTCTGTGAGGAGAGGTTTATGCCCTTGGTCATGTCCCGCAGGTTCTCCTGCATGCTCAGCAGGGCGGCCATTATGCTGGCTTGGGGTGGTTCAATCGTGCGCTCGCTAGCGCGCAAATCGCCTTGGGCAACTCGTTGGGCGAGCTGGTTGAGTTCGCTCGGTTCTGCACCCAGCGCGCGCAGCAGGTTGCGGCTGATGACGTAGCCCAGTACCGCTGCTAGCAAGACGGCCAGCGCAGAAATGGCGAGTAGCAGGTTGCGTTGTGACAGATAGTTAGCCTCATTTTCGCTGACCTGCAGGTCGGCCTTCTGGTTGGTGTAGCGCAGGTATTCGCCAATTGCCTGGGTCAGCTCGGCCAGTAATGGTGTGCACTGCTCGCTGACCATGCGCAGGGCCTCGTCGTTTTCACCCTTGAACAGGTGTTCGGCAATGGTCTGCGCTACCGGTTTGTAGCGGCTCTCGACCTGCTCGATGGTTGAGAGTAGTTCACGTGCTTTGGGCGACACATCATTTTGGCTATCAATTGCCTGGCGTAGCGCGGCGAGGCTGCTGGCCACCATTTGTTCATTGGCGGCAATAGCGCCCCGCTGAAGTCCTCTCGCGGTGACATTGCTGTTCAAGGCGATGTTACGCAGGGCAATCGCGCGCTGGGCGGCGGCGTCGTTCAGTGTGTTGGCCAGGCGGGTGCTTGCATTAACGCCATTAACGTAGAGAAAAAAGTCCTTGTTGCTGTTAGCCAAGGCGTACAGCGAGATAGCGGCGATCAGCAACATAAACGCGAGCAGGCTGGCATAGCCGGCATAGAGGCTGGTCCGTGTAGAAAGCCTAGGAGTGTGCGATGGCATGATGTACCTGCGTAATGGGAGAAGCAATTTAGGGACACCTGCAGGGTATGTATTTGCCCTTGTCCGCATCCTGCGCAGGTATTCTTTTGTTCGACGGCAACGAGCAGCGGCGTTATTTCCTGGCTAGTTGAAACTTGTACAAGCGTCTATGCCTGTACAAGTCTTGTACAGCTATATTGGCGTGATGTCGTCATGACATCACTCAGCCCGATGAACGGTCAGTAACGTCCGGTTTCTGGCACTCGCGAGAAATAGAGGTCGTGCTATTGGGCTGACTACTGTTTTGCGGCGATACAGCTCAAGGCCATCTTTGGGCCGATAGAATCCTGCGAGCGCTGTAAAGACGTGTAGCGCTATGTCTGTATAGGTACCCTGGATGGGTGAGCCAGGCCGCGCTAATTGTGAGCATTCGCTGCGCTAGGGGCTGCTGCCGATTCATCGCGAGCCGCCTTGCTGCGAGAAATGGCTCCCGGTTATGGGGGGCGAGTTCATTCTCGGATCTCCATGCGAGATGGCGGGGAAGATTTGGCGAACGTGCGGCGAGAGTGTTATGCAAATAGCGCGCGATGGGTTGACTGCCCCACTTGCGGGACATTCATGCCGACTGGGCGAGCATGAGAGGGACTAGCGGATTGATCGACATGAACGTCTGATTGGTCGATTTTGCCAGCTTATAAGCCACAAGTTATCTCCGACGTTAATGTCTACTTTTGGCCGAAAGCAGACGCTGACAGCCATTCCCACTCCATGCCCCCAGTCAAGAACCCGGACCGGTCATTTCATCGTCGGTCAGGGTGTTGATAAGCAGACGTCCCGAATCGACCATAGGCCCACTCCCAACAACTCGCGCGGAAGCAGTATCCCCGCCATGATTGCCCGATTCCACAATCCCGCTGGTACGCGTTTCGGCTGGGGCTGGTTGATCGCATTTAGGATTTGCTGGGCGAGCGGCTGGTGTATGTGATCGAGGACGTGCAGCCCAATCCCGACGTTACCCAGTTGCGTGGTACTTACGAGCGATTTTGGCAAGAGGCCGGCGAGTGTGACGCGGTGATCGCGGTCGGTGGTGGCAGTGCAATTGATACGGCGAAGGCGTTGATCGTCGGCACGGAATCGGGTCGTTTTGATGAATTGCCCGCTTTGCTGGCGACCGGCAAATCCTTCGTTCCGGCTCGCAGCAAGGTTCTGATTGCAGCGCCGACCACGGCTGGCCGTCATTGATCTGAATACCGTAGCCGTCCCTGGAGCGGCCTGTTTCGTGGACAGATCCAGCCGCTTCACAGCTCCCGAAATCGTCGCTCGAAATCATTCGCCAACTGTTCCAGCGTGACGCTGCCCAAGCGATCAATCAGCAATGCTTGCGCCGCGTCAAACGCTTCGGTCAGCGCGGCATTCACCGCTTGTTCGACCAGGCATTGCGGATGGTCGGTCGATAAACCGATGGCGAACAGCGAGGACGAGCCCAGCGCTTGGTGGATGTCCAGCAGGGTCATTTCTGCCAGCGGCTTTGCCAGCGTCCACCCTCCCCTGTGGCCCTTTTCCGAGCGCACATAACCTTGTTTTTTCAGCAGCGCCATGGTCCGCCGAACCACCACCGGATTGGTGCCGAGCATCTGCGCGATGGTGTCGGACGTGGCCGGTTGGTCGTGGCGAGCCATGTGGATCAGCACGTGCAGCATGCGCGACAGGCGCGTGTCATTTCTCATCGATGCGGTTTCCTGAATGTGCGCCGGCGAGTATCGCTCGATACAGCATAAGTTACGAGACTGTTGACACGCCAACTTCATGTAACTTACGTTGTGTCTAGATTTCTTCGAGCAGGTCGAAGATCGACGGAGACTGATTCATGACTTATGACGTGATCATCGTTGGCGGCAGCTATTCCGGCATTTCCGCAGGTTTGCAATTGGCCCGAGCGCGGCGAAAGGTGTTGATCATCGATGCTGGACAACGCCGCAACCGCTTCGCCAACAGCTCCCACGGATTTCTTGGCCAGGATGGCCGCGACCCTGGGGCAATAGCCGACGAAGCTCGTGCGCAATTGCTGGCGTATCCAACCGTGGAGTGGCTTTCGCAGCCCGCCGTTGAGGCAACGCGCGGCGATGATGGATACGTGATCACCGTCGCAAACGGCGAACAATTCGCGGCGCGGCGCTTGATTCTCGCCACGGGCGTGGTCGATGAACTGCCGGACATTCCCGGGCTGGCGGAGCGCTGGGGGCGGCGTGTGTTTCATTGCCCGTATTGCCACGGCTATGAATTGGACGGCGGGCAGATTGGCGTGTTGGCGGCGTCGCCAATGGCGATCCATCACGCGCTGATGTTGCCGGACTGGGGCCCAACCACACTGTTGCTCAACGAAGTGTTCGAACCGGATGCCGAGCAGTTGGCAGCGCTGGCCAAGCGTGGCGTGACGCTAGTGACCGAACCCGTATTGTCGATCGGCGGCGAACACGCCGAGGTGACTCTCGCCAGCGGTCGTGTGCTGAAATTCGCAGGACTGTTTACCCAGCCTCGGACGCGCATGAGCAGCCCGTTGGCGGCGCAATTGGGGTGCGCATTTGAGGTCGGGCCGACGGGAGATTTCATCAAGGTCGATGCGATGCGCGAAACCAGCGTAACCGGCGTGTTTGCCTGCGGAGATGCGGCGATAGGTGCGGGCAATGTCGCTATTGCGGTGGGTGACGGCGCACGTACCGGCGGCGCGGCGCATCAATCGCTGATGTTTCGCTGAACCCGCGACGTTCATTCACCCGAACAGCAAAAAAGCCCGGCTGATGAGGCCGGGCTTTTCATCGAGTCTTACGCTGGAACCATGCATTCAGACTGCACGGCGTTCGAGCAGACGTTCTGCGCCACCTTCGGCAACCAGATTGCCTTTCAGACGATCCGAACCATCCGCTGCGACGGCATCGCTGAACAGCGGGTCGGTTTGCGTAGCGGCGGCAACCGCGTCGCTGAACAGTGGATCGGTTTGCGTAGCAGCGGCGACCGCGTCGCTGAACAGACGATCCGAATTATCCGCAACTGCGCGTTTTTCCAGCAGGCGATCAGCGCCACCTTCGGCGACGCGGTTCTGCATCAGACGATCCGAGCCGCCTTCAGCGACCACAGGTTGGGCAGGAGTCGCTGCGAAAGCATTCAGTGCGAAGATCGAAAAAGCGATGCCGAGGATGGTTTGGCGTTTCATTATCGTGTGCTCCGTGGAGTGGTTTGGAATGGAGCCGATCTTACGCCGCGCTGCTGATATGAGAACTTCATTGAGTTAATGGTTGTTATTGATTCGATTAATGACTGAAAAATTGGGCGACTTCTTCCTTCTCCAAGCAGCGATATGCCGTGGCAGCGCTGTATGAATCATCGAAGATGCATGACGTGAGTAGCACGGTCCTCATTCGACCGTTGAAATCCGCAACGCAGATAAAATGCGTCGCCCTCCGGGGTATCGGTTGATAGGCGTAGCACATTAAATTGCTGACTAGCGCGCTCGACTAGCGTGGCTACCAGCAATTGTCCAACGTGCTGTCTGCGTGCTGAAGCGGCGACATACAACCTGCGCAACCTGCCGGTCTCAGTTGGCGCATAGGGGTCAACGGTAATGCCACCAATCCCTATCAGGTTATCGCTCTGATAGGCTGCCATCAGGCACTCACCCGGCGCATCGAAGCGGTTAATTCCGCTATGCCATTCCTCAATCAAGCGAGTGAGGAAGCGGAAACCTTCGGCGACCGCTTCTCTCTCCAGCGCGGCGATTTGCACCGGAAGATGCAGGATCTGTTGAATCTGAATCTGTCGCATTGATCATCCGTGAAATGAAAAGAACCCAGTTGGCAGAAAGAATGTATCGACGCGAACTTCAGTCATGCCGGTTTCGGCCTATTGCGATACCCGCGACAACACATCAACAACACCCGCAACCATCGTCTCAGCACTCTCCACCCCATCAACACGCAACACCGGCGCCTTTTGCCGGGATAACCAAGCCTCGTGCCAAGCTCGATTGCGTCCTGAAAAATTGGGATCGTCGTACTGCGAAGCCCACTCGCGAAAAGCCACATGTATCTCGTGCATGTCTCCGCCCGGGGCTATCCGATTGCCGAAGCGCCGCGTTTCCCGTGCGGCCAGGCGTTCAAGGCGAATCGGCGTCGGCGTCACGACAAACACAATCAGATCGGCAGGAGCAATCAGCGTTTCTCCCCAGCCCATACATGAGCCACTCAGCACCCAATCTTCGTCAGCGAATTTTTGCTGGATCAACGACACGCGCTCTTCGGCAGGTCGTTTGGTGGTGAAAGGAGGATTGGTCGGCATCCAGTAAAAATCATCGACATCGACATGCCGTACACCGAGCAGCGTTGCGAGGTTTTGCCCCAGCGTGGTGACGCCCGCACACGAGGCACCTGTGATGTACATCCGCATTTTTTCCTCCATGAATATGAGCCGATTTTGACGTCGGCAAGATATCGCATACCTCGCCTCAGTGCCGCACTCAAACTTCGCAAAACCCTCAAAGCAACCGATCAGTGGCAGAATCCCCGCAACTTGATCGTTTTGGAGACCAGCATGCTTCGTGTATTTGAACGAAGACTCGACCCCTTCCCACCTGACGAAGTGCCACCGCCGCCCGCCGGCCTGGCCCGGTTTCTATGGGCCTGCACGCGCGGCGCTCGCGGTTACATCCTGGCGCTGGCGCTGTTGAGTGCCGGTGTGTCGATTTACGAAGCGTGGCTGTTTTCGTTTCTGGGACAGATCGTCGACCTGCTCTCGACCTGGCAGGCCGGCGGTGAAGCGGCGGCGCAGGAAAGTCGCGTGTTGTGGGGCATGGGCATTGTCATGGTGACCAGCGTCGGGCTGGTGGCGTTGCGCACGATGGTCCAGCACCAAGTATTGGCGATCAACTTGCCGTTGCGGCTGCGCTGGGATTTCCACCGGCTGATGCTGCGACAAAGCCTCTCGTTTTTTTCCGATGAGTTCTCCGGCCGCGTCACCACCAAGGTCATGCAGACTGCGCTGGCGGTGCGCGACGTGCTGTTCACAATGATCGAAATCCTGCCAGGGATCGGCGTGTATTTCATCGCGATCATCGCGCTGGCCGGCGGCTTCGCGCTGAAGCTGATCCTGCCCTTCATGGCCTGGTTCGTGTTGTTCGGCTTGGCCATGTGGTATTTCGTGCCGCGTCTGGGCAAAGTCGGCCAGGAGCAGGCCAACGCACGGTCGATGATGACCGGGCGAATTTCGGACGCGTACACCAACATCACCACGGTGAAACTGTTTTCCCACTCCAATCGCGAAGCGCATTTCGCGCGTGCGGCGATGGAGGATTTCAAGCAAACCGGTTTCCGCCAGATGCGCCTGGTGAGCCAGTTCGAGATCGTCAATCAGGCACTGGTAGTGGCGTTGATCATGTCGGCGGGCGGCTATGCGTTGTGGCTGTGGCATGCCGGCGCGGTCGGCGCGGGTGCCGTGGCGGCGATCACGGCGATGGCGTTGCGGATCAACGGCATGTCGAACTGGATCATGTGGCAAATGACGTCGCTGTTCGAAAGCATCGGCACCGCCCAGGATGGCATGGCGACGCTGACCCTCGGCACCAAAGTGCAGGACGCGCCGGATGCGGGCGCGCTGCAGACCACCGGCGGCGCGGTGACTTTCAACAATGTCAGCTTCAACTACAACGGCGAGCGCCAAGTGCTCAGCGGCCTCAACCTGAACATCCGCCCGGGCGAAAGAATCGGCCTGGTCGGGCGTTCAGGCGCCGGTAAATCCACGCTGATCAACCTGCTGCTGCGTTTCTACGACGTCGACAGCGGCGAGATTTGCATCGACGGCCAAAACATCGCGAAAGTGACGCAAGACAGCCTGCGCGCCTCGATCGGCATGGTCACGCAGGATACGTCCCTGCTGCACCGTTCGATCCGCGACAACATTGCCTACGGCCGACCCGACGCGACGGATGAACAAATCCGCAGCGCCGCCGCCAATGCGCAGGCCGACGAGTTCATCAGCCAACTCAGCGACCGCCAGGGGCATAGCGGCTATGACACCTTGGTCGGTGAGCGCGGCATCAAGTTGTCGGGCGGCCAACGCCAACGCGTGGCAATCGCCCGGGTCATGCTAAAAAACGCCCCGATCCTGCTGCTCGACGAAGCCACCAGCGCGCTGGACTCGGAGGTCGAAGTTGCGATCCAGGAAAGCCTCGATGAGATGATGCAAGGCAAAACCGTAATCGCCATCGCCCATCGACTGTCGACGATTGCCGCCATGGACCGGCTCATCGTGATGGATGACGGGCGCATTATCGAGCAGGGAACGCACAGCGAATTGCTGGCGAAGAATGGCGTTTACGCGCGGCTTTGGCAGCATCAGAGCGGTGGTTTTTTGGGCGAGGACAAAGGTGTGGTTGAGGCGTTGGATCAGGTGTGAACGGTGGAGTGCGGAGTGCGGCGAGCGATGCCCGCCGCGCTCCAGCTGTTCGTTGACCGCTGGCAGCTCCAGATGTCAGGTAGGCCATTTGCTGCAACGGCTGAGCGTGAAGTATTCACGGGCCTATCTGACAATTTATCGCTGCACGGCGATGAGCATCGATCGAGTTAAAAAACTGCTCCTTCGATATGGTGGACCTTCGGTTCTTCAGAAAAATAATCCTCCAGGCCCAGCATGAACATCTGATGGTCTTCACTCGCCTCGAAGCCCGGCGAGTGATCTTCAAGTGAAGCCCAGCGCACTATCAGGTTGAAATGCTCGGGGGTTTCGATTCCTTGCGCGAGCAAATGGCCGCCGTAACCCTTCGCGCGGGTGAGCAACGGCGCGACCTCGGCGAAGGCACTTTTGAATTGTTCAATGCGCTCTTTGTGCACGGGAAGCAGAGCAATTTCATAAATCATGGCGTTTCCTCTGATACGACTTAGACGGCTGACATTCCGCACTTACGAAATGAGCGATGGCTCGACTGCAATCGCGATTTTGCCTTGCAGGCCGTTGTCGGGACTTTCCAGCCGAGCATGGGCCAGGCCGATATCGGCCAGCGAATAGACCGCGCCAACGTGTGGCCGCAACTGACCGCGAGCGACCAACGTGCTCAGCTCATCAAGCTTGCCGCGGTTTTGTCGGGTGAAGACGAAGTGATAACTGGCGTTCTTGCCCCAGGCCTGAACGAGGTTTTGCGGCTGCGCGATGTCGACAATCGAGACCACGCGGCCCAGTTGAGCCAGCGCATCCGGGCTGCGCGACAAGGTGTCGCCGCCGATGGTGTCGAACACCACATCCACGCCTCGGCCGCCGGTTTCGCGCAGGATGGCGTCGACGTAATCTTCCTGTTTGTAGTCGATGAGCACATCGGCACCCATGCTGCGGGCGAACTCGAAATTCGCTTCGCGCACGGTGGTAAAGACCCGCGCGCCAATGGCTTTTGCGACTTGGATCGCGACATGACCCACGCCTCCCGCGCCGCCGTGGATCAGAATGCTCTCCCCTACCCTGAGCGCCGCTCGCACGGTCAGTGCTTCCCAAACAGTGCCGCCTACCAAAGTCAGACTGGCAGCCTCAAGATGGCTCAGCGATGGCGGTTTGTGGCCGATGATGCTTTCGGCCGCAACGTGGTACTCGGCATAACTGCCTGGGCCGTCGAATATTTGCGGGGTGTACCAGACTTCGTCGCCCGGAGCGAAGCCCGTCACCCCCGGCCCGACTTCTTCGACAACGCCTGATACGTCATGTCCGGTGATCGCCGGCAGTGGCACCAGGTCAGCGTAATCGCCGCGCCGAACCTGAAAATCCAAAGGGTTGATGGAGGTTGCGTGTACCCGCACCAAGACCTGTCCCACACCCGGCACTGGCTTGGGCACGTCGCAGAGCTCGAACGATTCCGGGCCGCCAAATGATTTGAGTAGCATCGCTTTCATTTTGAAATCCTCGTATCGATAAAAAGGAATATCGAGATATCTCGATATGGTGCGGTAAAAAATTACAGATCTTTCCCGATCAACTCGGCAAGGGCACTGATGGTTGCTTCATTGCGTTTGTAGTACGTCCATTGACCGATGCGCCTGACTTCGACCAGGCCCACTCGTTGCAGGGTTGCGAGATAACCCGACACCGTTGACTGCGACAGCCCGACACCCTCCTGGATACTGCTGACGCAGACACCCACCATGAAAACGTCACCCTCATCCTGCGCAGGGAAATTGTTCAAGGGGTCCTTCAAGCCTTTCAAGATTTGAAGGCGTACCGGATTTGAGAGTGCTTTGAATATTTCGAGTAAGTCCATGGGCCGGATGATATCGAGATTTATCGATATATCAATACCCAATTTTTCCTCCACGACGGACGGTTTCCGGCCAAGCACTTGTCCAGTTTCAGCGAAAGGAGATGAAGACTCGCGAGGCATTTGGCGAGCAACCAACCGACTCTTCATCCCCAACTCAGATCACCCGGCGCTGGTCGGCACTGGCGCGTTGAGCAACTGCTGCTCCCACAAGTACGCAATACCGCTACCGGCAGCATGCTGCAGCAGCACATCGGTCAGCGTACCGGCCGTTTCCTCCCGAGCCCAGTCACGCTGCCACTCTGCGGCAAGAGCGAGCCAAGTCATCATGTTCGCGCCCGCCGCAATCATGCGCTGGATCGCCACTTGATGGGCCTCGACCGAAACCGCGCCGGACGCGTCAGTGATCACCGTTACATCCCAGCCTTCGCCGAGTGCCTGGATCACCGGCATGGCGACGCAGACTTCGGTCCACAGTCCCGCAATAACCAGTTGCTTGCGGCCCGTCGCTTTCACCGCGTCCACAACTTTCGGGTCTTCCCAGGTATTGATCAGCGTCCGATCAATCACCTCTTGGCCGGGAAAAACATCGAGGATTTGCGGAAAGATGAAACCGCCGCGCTCGGCTATCACGCTGGTCAAAATGGTCGGCACGTTGAACGCCTTGGCAGCCTTCGCCAACGCCGTCGCATTGTTGACCACCATTTGCGGCTCATGGCTGTTCAGGTTAGTGAGCTGGAAAGGCTGGTGGTCGATCAGAACGAGCACCGAATCTTCAGGACGAAGAAGCGAGGTAAGGCCGTTACGAAAAGTCATTAGTGCATCCTGTTGTCGTTATGAATCGGATTGGTAATGAGCGGCAGACGCCAGCGGCGACGTTGCCTTCGAACGACACTCTGCTGTTCCCCTGCTTAATCCGGTAGTGTTGCCAGGTGTTTGGCTGTGTCGCGAAATGAGGAACGCCCGTTTGGATATCGAAGAGCTTCAGACATTCGTAGAGGTTGCTGACGCCGGGGGCGTTTCACCTGCCGCAGTCCGGCTGGGCGTGTCCAAGTCAATCGTCAGTCGCAGGCTGGCGCGGCTGGAAGCGCAGCTTGGCGTGCAGTTGCTGACACGCTCGACTCGCGGCGCGGCGCTGACTGAGGAGGGCGCGACCTTTCGCGACTATGCCGCGAGGGTCTGCTCAGAAATGGAAGCAGCCAGGGAAGCGATCCTGCCCGCCGGCGCGCTGCAAGGTCGTTTACGAGTGGCCGCGCCGCTTTCTTTTGGCCCGACTCACTTCGCCCCCGTACTGGCGGAAATGGCCGTGCGGCACCCGCAACTTCAGATCCAGACCTGCTACAGCGACCGCTTCGTTGACCTCATCGCCGAAGGTTACGACTGCGCGATCCGCGTCGGCTACCTGCAGGACTCCAACCTGATCGCAAGACGCATCGGCCCAATCAACGGCAAGCTCGTCGCGAGTCCGGGCTATATCAAGGCTCATGGTTCACCCGAGAAACCGGAGGAACTGATCGCCCATCAAGCCCTGATGCAGAGCACCGAAGCCTGGCAATTCATGGATGGCGACAAGGTCGTCACCATTCGCCCGCAAGGACGCTTCAAGGCTGACAACGGCATCGCGCTAGTCGCCGCCGCCGTCGCAGGACTCGGGGTCGCTTATCTGCCCGATTGCCTCACGTATGACAGCGTGGAATCCGGCGCACTGGTGCCGATCATGACGCGTTATCCACCACCGCCAGCAGGTGCCTATTTAGTCCGCCCGGCAGGCCAGCATCCGGCGCAGAAGATCCGGGTGTTTGCGGAATTGTTGATCGAGTATTTCGGGAAATCTCCGTATTTTGCCGGAGATGTTGCTGTTTGATGGGGGGAGGTGTTTGAGTGAGTGGTTTCGGCCTATCGCGGACATCAGAATATCTGGCCACTCACGCAGAGGATAAGGTCGTAAGCTGTGTGCTTCGTTGTCGATAAGGAAATCGCATGTCACCGAACAAGGCTTGCCCCGTCATCCTCTCGAGCATTCCTGGTGCACGTATCCTCCTGTTCCGCCATCCAGTAGCGGGCGTACAACTGGTCAAAGGGACAATCGAGAAAGGCGAAACTCCGGCTGAAACTGCCCTGCGCGAATTAAGCGAAGAATCGGGCATTGCAGCTGCCTCGGTTGTCAGCGATCTGGGCTGCTGGGACGCCGGGCATCTCGACCAGATATGGTCATTCCAGCTGTGTTTTACGCATGCGTCCTTGCCGGAGCAATGGGCTCATCTCACGCTCGACGACCATGGCCACACCTTCAACTTTTTTTGGGCTCCGCTCGATAATTTGCCGTATGACGACTGTCATCCGGTCTTCCGTCGAGCATTAAGATTTCTAGCTGCCAGGCTGACTGCGCGAGGTTTTGTACTGGCTCATGATCAAAGTAGCGATACGTCCGCCGAAGGTCCGACTTGAGGTTCTCAGACGCTTTTCAAAAGAGGGGACAGATTTATTTGCTTAAAAATAAATCTGTCCCCTTTTTTGCGTATCAGACAGTCGCACCCAGCAACGCTTCATCCTTCGCCACCGCACGTTTATAGGCGTCGCGGCTCGTTAACTTCTTGGCGTAAGCGAGAAACGCGGCTCTGTGCGGCAAGGTGCCTAAGCCTAGCCCCCAGCCAATGTGGGAACCCACATAAACGTCTGCAGCGGTGAAGCGTTCACCAGCAATAAACGGCTGCGCTAACACCGCGCGTTCCAGTTGATCGACGGTGCGCTCATAGCTGCCGTAGCCAAAGAAGAACTCCTGATCCGGCTCTGGGTTGAAACCGGCGCGGTGGTTAGTGACAGCCTGCTCCAGAGGCCCCGCAGCGAAAAACATCCAACGGTAATAGGCGGCCCGCTCCGCCGCCACTGGAGCCAGCCCGGCTTCGGGGAATGCGTCAGCCAGGTACGCACAGATGGCGGCGGTTTCTGTTATGGTTTGCCCGTTATGCACCAGCGCCGGGATCTTTCCGATTGGGTTGACGTCGCGAAAAAAACTGACGCGCAGGTCATCAGCGTCGGCCACCATTGGCACTGCCAGCGCAGCACCACCCCAACGGTCAGCCTGACTGGTCGGCTGGTAATCCATTACCACCGTCTCATACGCGCAGCCGATTTCTTCGAGCATCCAGCGCACCATGCGTCCGCGAGAATTGGGGTTGGTATAGAACGTCATTGTCATCGTGAGGTCCTTTTTGGCTCGGTTTGTTGACGACAATGGTAAGAGCGAAGTTGTGTCAGCCCGTGGGCAAAATCCGCCAGAAT
Organism: Pseudomonas prosekii; assembly: GCF_900105155.1. Classification (NCBI taxonomy): domain Bacteria; kingdom Pseudomonadati; phylum Pseudomonadota; class Gammaproteobacteria; order Pseudomonadales; family Pseudomonadaceae; genus Pseudomonas; species Pseudomonas prosekii. The sequence goes on along the minus strand of NZ_LT629762.1, from coordinate 5,477,174 downwards.
ACTTGCCGAACGCGCCATTAGCGGCGCGTTGCACTCTGCATTGCCGCTCTCCTGCGGTTCGGAGCTCAGAAATGCCGTACCTTCACACCAGCGCCGAGCGGTGTAAATTGCCCAGGGTGTTCTGGGAATCTATAGAGCAGCTGGGACTGGATCCCTGGTTGATTGAGCAGCACGCTCAACTGCCCCATGGCCTTCACCTGAACGAATCCTTTGTCAGCACGCATCAGTTGTTTGCCGTCTGGGATGCCATTGAGGCGCTTTCTGCAGACCCTGCATTCGCGATAAAAATGGTTCGCGACACACCCAGTGCGAAACACAAAATGGCGTTTGTCGCTGCGTTGTATGCGGCTGATTTTCGTGACGGACTGGCGCGGTTATCGCGCTTGCAGCGCCTGTGCAGTCCCGACAAACTTTGCATCGACGAGCGCCAAGACACCGTTTCATTCTCGATTCAGTGGCCTTCTGGCACGGCCCCGGCTCCCTATCTTTCAGTGGAGGCTTGTTTTGCCTTGGTACTGGAGCTCGGTCGACGAGGCACCGGTATGAATCGCCCCTAGTTTCGTAGACACCTCCAAGCCTTAAAATGAGGCCCATTAGGAGGTGCCATGAGCAACCAGCGATATCCCGAAGAATTCAAAATCCAGGCGGTCAAGCAAGTGACCGAAAAGCAGCTTCCTGTCTCGGAGGTGGCTGCACGATTGGGTGTGTCCGTGCACAGCCTCTATGCCTGGGTTAAGCGCTACACCAAGCCCCAAGAACAGCGCGTTGAGGAGGATGATCAAAGCGCTGAGGTTCGTCGTCTACGTGCCGAGCTGAAACGGGTGACGGAGGAGCGAGACATCTTAAAAAAGGCCGCCGCGTACTTTGCCAAGGAGTGCGGCTGAAGTACGCCTTTATTAAGCAGCAATCGGGTCATTACGCGATTCGACGGCTTTGCCTGACGCTCAAGGTTCATCCCAGCGGCTACTACGCGTGGCTATCAGAACCAAAATCTGCGCGAGCCAAGGACGATCAGCGACTGCTTGGATTGATCAAACACTCCTGGCTGGAAAGCGGTGGCGTTTATGGCTATCGCAAGATCCATGATGACCTGCGAGAGGTTGGTGAGAGCTGTGGCCGTCACCGGGTGGCTAGGTTGATGCGCCTTGAGGGTTTACGTTCTCAGACTGGGTATCGACGGAGGCCGGGAAAATATGGCGGTAAACCAGCCGTTGCCTCACCGAACTTACTGAAGCGCCAATTCGATGTCAGAGAACCCAACAAAGTCTGGGTCACAGACATTACCTACATCCGAACATATGAAGGCTGGCTGTATTTGGCCGTGGTGCTCGATCTGTTTTCACGCCAGATCATTGGTTGGTCAATGAAGTCGCAGATGACCAGCGACGTAGCCATTGATGCACTGCTGATGGCGGTTTGGAGACGTAAGCCGAAGCAAGAGGTGATGATCCACTCAGATCAAGGCAGTCAGTACAGCAGCTCAGACTGGCGAAGCTTCTTGAAAGCTAACAACCTGGTGGCCAGCATGAGTCGTCGAGGTAACTGCCACGACAACGCTGTGGCGGAGAGCTTTTTCCAGCTGCTAAAGCGGGAACGGATCAAGCGTAAAATCTACACTACACGCCAGGATGCTCGGGATGATGTGTTCGATTACATCGAGATGTTTTACAACCCAAAACGACGCCACAGTTTCAACAATCAGCTGTCACCGGTAGAGTTTGAAAAGCGTTACGCAGCGAGCCTGGAGAGTGTCTAGAAAACCCGGGGCGATTCATCCCAACTTCTTTGGCATTCCCACAAGTAATAAAACGGATTGAGCGTTTTAAGATCCTGCAGAGTTAACACTTCTCGAATACCGGAAATGAATGCAGGCAAGTCCTTCGATTTGGAGACGCCGTAGGACGCTTTCATGATGAAGGTCGCTACGTTGGAATCTGCGTACACGCCATAACCTATCGGGTAGCTGATTGGCGCGGTCGACGTTGCAAACTCTTTATCCAGCACTATCAGCGAACGCCCGCGCATGGCGGTCGAGACAATTCCGTTCGCGCCGAAACTGCGCCGGCCGATTTTAAAGGAGCCTCTGTCATCGGTGCAGGCATACAAAATCCGCCAATCACGCAGAATCTCGAGGTTTTCTTTGAAGATTTCAAAAGCGTCCGACACATCGTCTGCGGAACACACCGCATGAATGGCGGACTGCACGTCAAACTCCTCGAACTTTGGTGTCTTGCGCGACCGCAAAGAACCCGCAATGGAATAGAACTTACGCAGAACTGATTGATACAAGCCCTTGAGTGTCATCAGCAAATCCCTTTTCGTTTCTTGATCCGTCAATTCTGTAGTGAGGGAGCAAGCCCCCTCACCGGCCTGAATTATCCAGGCTTGTGGTTATCCAGCAACCGATTGACCGCTAACTCGCCCATCGTAATTACCCGTTGCAGCACCAGCAGCGTTTGCCGTCGCGGGTTGTCCGTCAAGCCAACCATGTCGTTGACGATGATGCTGGCGGAGGCCAACGCATCACACGCATCAACAAGTAAGGTCTCGTCGTCGGCGTCTGCGTCGATGGCAAAAATGTTGCTGGGTTTGCGCGGCGCTATCTGCGTTTTCGTCGCCCCGGGATTGAGGTAATACTCGAGCGCGCGGTCTGCTGCGACTTTCATCTTTTGCGGATCGAGATCGAAAGTGGCGTCGTAAGGTACTGGACCGGTATTCGGGGGATTCGGCGTTACTTTGAACATAGTTGCTATACCTCATTGAAGGGCCGCAACCATTCCCTACTAAAAGAAGGGTGGCAGCTGTACGCAGGTTAGTAGACCGGGAGGTTTAGCAAAAACCGGCGCACCCGAAGGTGCCCTGCGCACAACTGCCATCAAATACAGATACCGAAATACCTGAATGAACAGAGTTGATGCACCTCACTAAAACTCTCGAGCTACTAAACCCGACCACTGATGAGCAGTGGCAGGCAAACAATAGGGCTCAAGAGCAAGGCGCACAAGCCGGCGGATTCTGTCTTAACCGTAGGCAAAGGCACAAGGTTTTGTAGTCTTCAGGACGTTACAACGGGTGTCGCTAAACAGATCCCACTAAACATGTTTAGAAGCCAGCAAACAGCCATCAGGCCCGTTGCAGACGCCGAAAAACCTGACGACCGACACCTCTGATTACAGTCAATCGCGAACCTTTCGCCACCAAACCGCGTCCGAGCAAGGGTCTTGATGTTTACCGCTCGCCGCGAGGTTCCTGTTTGAAAGCTGCCATCGTTGAAAAATACCGCTTGATGATCAAAACCATGGGTTATGTCGGCTGGGCCTTGTTCTGGCTGCTGCTGTGGGACATCGCGGTCACCATGGACTACATGTTGTTCCTCAACACCAAGATCAACCTGCCGCTGATGCCCCTGACTTTGCTGGGTTCGGCGCTGATCGTGCTGATCAGTTTTCGCAACAGCAGCGCCTACAACCGCTGGTGGGAAGCGCGGACGCTGTGGGGCTCGATGGTCAACAATTCACGCAGTTTTACCCGCCAAGTGCTGACATTGCTCGACGACACCGACGGCGAAATCAACCCGATGAAGTCGACGCTGGTGCGTCGCCACGTCGCCTACGTGAACTGCCTGGCCGCGCACCTGAAGGGCGAGCCCTGCCCGGACGAGGTTCGCGCATTTATCCCGGCCGAAGAGTTCGCCCGCAGCGCCACCACCAACAACTTCGCCAACGACGTGCTCAATGGCTCGGCCGCCCTGCTGGCCCTGGAATACAAGGCCGGGCGGCTCGACAGCATTCGCCTCACGCGGCTGGAATCGACGCTGGTCGAACTGTCCAACAGCCAGGGCGGCATGGAGCGGATCGCCAATACGCCTCTGCCCTACCCTTATGTTTACTTTCCACGGCTGTTTATTTCGCTGTTCTGCCTGATCGTGCCGGTTGGCCTCGTCGAGTCGCTGGGTTGGTTTACCCCGCTGGCCTCAACCGTGGTCGGTTTTATGCTGTTGGCTATCGAACGCATCGGCACCGACCTGCAAAGCCCGTTTCGCTCCAGCGAACATCAAATCCAAATGGAAGCGATCTGCGAAACCATCGAGAAAAACCTGCAATCGATGCAGCGTGATTCTCTGGGCAATGACCGGATTGGTTAAATGCCAGCGACAGCGATATTGAAATGACATCACACAAATAGTATTTTGCCGGGGGATCAAACTACAGCGTCACAAGGAAGAACCATGACCCTCAAAGGAACGCTGATTTCCGGCTACTTCGTGATCGGCCTGATTTACGCACTTTACTCGTGGATGTTCACAATCTATTCCCACGCCAGCTTCGCCTACAACCTGGGCCGAGGCTTGATTTGGCCGGCCGCAATGTTCCCCGCATTCGGCGCATTTATCGGCGGCATCATCATCGTTGTGGTCATCGGCGCGATTCATTTGAATCGCCGCTAAACGCTGCACCTCCCAAAATCATCAAGGACAAATGCTCATGAGCATGAAAAAGGTAACGCTGGCTGTGTTGTTGGCAGCGGCATTGGCAGGTTGTGGCGGCAGTAAGGACAAGGCTGAAGAGTTGATCGAAGTCAGCGGCCTGACCAAGCAATACGGCACTATCGTTGATATCGCATCAGCGGCTTACGCTTCCCGCTATCCCATGCTGGAGCGCGAACAAGTGCGCAACGTAGTGCGCGATAACATTGATCCGGACCAACTGAAAAGCGACATGGTCGATGTGTACGCCGATCACTTCGACAACGACGAACTTGATCTGATGATCCGCGCCAATCAACATCCCGAGCAGGCAATGGCGATGATTGTCGGTTCAAAAGAAGGTCGCGCACTCGCCGAGAAAATCATGAAAGTGCAAACAACTATCGCCAAAGACATGCAAGAAGCGATGGCGGACAGTGATGAAGCAATCATCGACGACTTGGATGATTTGAAGGACGAACAGAAGGGTTAAGCCCCTGAAAAGGGACGGATCTATTTTTCAGCCCCTGAGAGGAGCGATAAGTAAATCTGTCCCCTTTTCGATGACCGCAACCATAAGCAAAAAATCTTGCAGCATCTCCTGACCTTTTTGCAGCGCTGGGCCTCCAACCCTGAGACGGCCGACGTGGCTTCTCAATCCCAGATAGCTGACTTCAGCCAAGGACAGACGATGACTTTTTTTGTTTTTCTTCTAGCCTGCGGTGCCGCGGCGAGCACCGGCATCATGTTCAAACCCGGCCCGTGGTACCAAGCGCTGATCAAACCGCGTTTCACCCCGCCCAATTGGTTGTTTCCCGTGGCGTGGACGACGATTTATCTGCTGATTTCCTGGGCAGGATATCGCTTGAGCCTGATACCGGGCAGCCAAGTGGTGTTGGCGTTGTGGGCCGCGCAAATTGCGCTGAACACCTTGTGGACGCCGGTATTTTTCGGCGCGCACCGGATTTTCGCCGGCATGGTGATCATTTCGTTGCTGTGGCTGGTGGTCGCGGCGATGGTGGTATTGGCGATGCGCCTGGATGTCATCACCGGGCTGATTCTATTGCCGTATCTGGCGTGGCTCTGCGTCGCGGCGGCGTTGAACTTTTCGATTTTGCGCAACAACCGCTGAGGTGAATTGCGGCGTTCCTCGGAACGCCGCAAGCCGTTCTCAGCGAGTCTGGGTGCCATCACCCAAATCATCCCAATACGGCGGCGTGCCAATCGCCTGCAGGAAGTAATCCCACACCACCCGCACCTTCTGAGAACGCAGGCGATTCTCCGGCGAGAGCAAGTGTATCTGGCTCGGCGACTGCTCCACCGAGCCTTGCCACTGCGGCAACAGCCGAATCAGCTGTTGATTGACGAAGCTTTCGCGGCTGAACAACCACGACGGGAAAAACACAATTCCCCGCCCTGCCAGCGCCGCTTCCACCAGCACCTGCGCGTTGTTGCTGCGCAGCGGGCCGTGCACATCGATGATTTCGACATGCTCACCGCCAGATTGGCCGTCGCCGGGCGTGCGGAAAAACCAGCGCTGGGCGCCGCCCGTGCCTTTGTAGACCAGGCAGGCGTGGTTTTTCAGGTCTTGCGGCGAGCTCGGTTTGCCGTGTTTTTTCAGGTAGTCGGCGCTGGCGCACAGCACGTATTGCTGATCGCAGATCTTGCGGCCGATCAAACCGGAATCCTGCAGATGACCGACGCGAAAAATGAGGTCGGCGCCCTCCTGAATCGGGTCAATATAGGCATCCGTGACCGTCAGTTCCACGGTCAATTTCGGGTATTTGTCGTAGAGGCCATTAAGCAGTTTGACGATGTGCAAACTGCCAAACGCTACCGGCGCGTTGATCCGCACCAGGCCACCTGCTTCGGCGCCCTTGCCCATGATTTCTTCGTCGGCGGCGTCGAGCAATTCCAGCACGTCGCGGATTTGCAGGTAATAGCGCTCGCCGGCGTCGGTGAGTTTCACCGCGCGCGTGTTGCGATACAGCAGTTGCTGGCCGACCTCGCGTTCGAGCGCGGCGATAAAACGCGACACCGATGAGGCCGGCACCTGGAAATGCCGCGCCGTCGCAGTGAAGCTGCCGGTCACGGCAACCATTGCAAAGTAGCGGTGCGCTTTCAGGTGCATGGGCAACTCTCATCAGGAAGTTTTTCGGCGGACACAGCAAAACAGCCGTTACAAATGTAACGGCTGTCGATACCTCAGGCCAGCAAAGATCCGGCGCTTAGCCCTGATGCGGCGCGTAGTCGATGTAGCCCTCGGCGCCACCACCGTAAAAGGTTGCGCGTTGCGCTTCGGTCAGCGGCCAGTTGTTTTTCAGGCGTGCGACCAGGTCCGGGTTGCTGATGAACGGCGTACCGAACGCGGCAAGGTCGATCATGCCGTCATTGATCAAATCTTCTGCGCGAGCGCGGGTCATGCCGCCCGCGAGGATCAAGGCAGTTTGCGCCAGCCTGGATTTCATCGCCGCCAGCAGATTCATAAACGCATCCTTTGGGCCGCCGCCGGTATCTTCGGTGCCCGGCGCCGGGAACCCGGATTGGTCCATCACATGCACGTAAGCCAGTTTGCGCGCGCCAATTTCGGCAGCCAGCGCGGTGTAGGTTTCGTCGATTTGTGGGTACCACGGCATGTCGAAGAGTTGCCCGTAAGGAGAAACGCGAATGCCGACGCGCCCGGCGCCGATTCGGGCGACCACGGCGTCGATCACTTCCAGGGTGAAGCGCAGACGGTTGTCCAACTCAGCAGCGGAGTATTGGTCGGTGCGGTCATTGACCAGCGGATTGAGAAACTGCTCGTGCAGATAACCGTTGGCGCCGTGGATTTCCACGCCGTCAAAACCGGCTTCAATCGCATTTTCCGCCGCTTGGGCGAACTCACCGACGATGCGCGAAACCTCTTCAGTGTTCAGCTGACGCGGCGCCGGCGGTTCCACCAGTGCGGGTTGGCCATCGGCGTCATAACCGAACGCCGTCGCACCCACCGGACGTTTGCTGGACGCGCTCACGGGCAGTTTTCCACCTTCCTGAATCGACGAATGCGAGACGCGACCGACGTGCCAGAGTTGCGCGAACATCTTGCCGCCGATGGCGTGCACCGAGTCGGTGGTCAGGCGCCATCCGGCGATTTGCTCGGCGCTGAAGATGCCCGGGTTGAACAGGTAACCCTGGCCCTCGCGGGAGATCGGCGTGCCTTCGCTGACGATCAAACCGGCAGTAGCGCGTTGCGCGTAATACAGCGCAATGCGCTCGTCAGCGACGTCGTTCGGGGCACGGGATCGGGTGAGCGGCGCCATGACCACGCGGTTGTTCAGCGTGATGTCGCCCATGCGGAAGTCTTCGAAGAGTTTCGACATTTGAGTACCTGCGAATAAGGGGATTGAAAGCTGTGAGCAAGGCCGACTACGCCGCCTCGAACTCACCTGGGAAGTGCTGAATGTTGAAGTTGCGTCGATGCTAACTGGAGGCACGCAGAGCCACAATCCGCCTGAATCGCAAATGACTATTGCTTTTTCAGCAACGCCGACAGCAATGCTGACAACAACGAAGCCGCTGGGTAAGCGGCTTCGTTTGATACCAATCGAGCTTTATTTTCAGGACTGCACGAACGCCAAAAGGTCTGCGCTCAGCCGTTCCTTGTGCGTGTCGGTGATGCCGTGCGGCGCGCCTTCGTAGACGATCAGTTGGCTGTCCTTGATCAATTTTGCCGAGGCCCGCCCCGCCGCCTCGATCGGCACAATCTGGTCGTCGTCACCGTGGATGATCAAGGTCGGCACGTCGAACTTCTTCAGGTCCTCGGTGAAGTCGGTTTCGGAAAACGCTTTAATGCTGTCGTGGGTGTTTTTGTGGCCACCGAGCATGCCTTGCAGCCACCAGGCATTGATCACGCCTTGCGACGGCTTGGCATCGGGCCGGTTGTAACCGAAGAACGGCCCGCTCGGGATGTCGATAAACAGCTGCGAGCGGTCGGCCAGCAGGCCTTGGCGAATGCCGTCGAACACCGACACCGGCAGACCACCGGGGTTGGCGTCGGTCTTGACCATCAGCGGCGGCACCGCCGAAATCAGCCCGGCCCTCTTCACCCGCGCGGTGCCGTGACGGCCAATGTAACGCGCCACTTCGCCGCCGCCCGTGGAGAAACCGAACAGCGTCACGTCGGTGACGTCGAGGTGGTCGAGCAACTGCGCGAGGTCGTCGGCGTAATGGTCCATGTCATTGCCGTCCCACGGCTGACTGGAGCGGCCATGCCCGCGCCGATCATGAGCAATGCAGCGAAAGCCGTTGGCGGCCAAGTGATACATCTGCGCTTCCCAACTGTCGGCGTTCAACGGCCAACCGTGGCTGAACACCACGACCGGGCCGCTGCCCCAATCCTTGTAATAGATTTCCACGTTGTCTTGGGTGGTGAAGGTGCTCATGGTTTTTGCACTCCCTGGGAGTTTTGGCGGATGTTCATGGCGTGGTGCCGGGCAATTAACTGCCACAGCATGGTGAGATACAGCGGCGGCTCACTACGTAAAATCGGCACGTTGCGCCGACAACAACCGCTGCAAATTTGCCTGTTTTACGTAGTGCCGTTTCGCGCTCGGCGCCACGCTTGAGCAAGTCAATCAAGGCAGATAACGCGCCGACATGAACACACCGGACCCTGCACTTGCGACCGCAACCAGCCCTCGCATCAACTGGCAGCAGGCCAAGCGTCAGGCCAGCATCGCCAGGGTGGTGGCGCTGCTGCAAGGCGCCGACGAGCAACCGATTCGCTTGTCCGACCTGTGCCGCCAGGCCGGGGTCAGCGAACGCACCTTGCGTTCGATTTTCAAGGAAGTGTTCGGCGTCGGGCCTAATCGTTATCTGCATGTTCGTCGTTTGCACCTGGTGCGTGCGGCGTTGTCGATCGCCAATCCGACTACGCAAACGGTCAGCCAGATCGCCCTGCGCTTTGGCTTCTCCGACAGCGGGCGGATGGCCGCCGATTACCATCAATTGTTCGGTGAATATCCGAGCAAAACCCTGTTGCGGACCTTGCTGTGAAGCTGGCCGTGATACTGGCTATAAGTGGCTCAAGGCCTTGGCGGCTTTCAGCGATTGCGCCGGCAGCGTGCCGAAATACTGTCGATAGAGGCTGGCGAACCGACCGAAATCCCACACGCCGAAGCGTGCGCAAATGTGCGTGATGGTGTCCTCCGGCCCGGCGTGGCGGATGGCTGCGCGGATCGCGTGCAAGCGGCGGATCATCAAATAGCGATGCGGGCTCATGCCGAGGTATTCGTTGAAAACGTTGCGCACCGTGCGCTCTGACGCGCAGGTCGCCTGGCAAATGTCTTCGGTGTACACCGACTGGATGTCCAGGGTGTCGAGCAGTTCCAGCGCGCGGCGCAGGATGTCTTTGTGGTCGCGGTTGTGGCGCGGCGCCGCGTGCACCGGATCGACCGGCAGCAACAGGCGAAACACCACGCCCATCACCTCGGTGCGCGCGGCTTGCTCCGCCGCGTCGGTGTGCAGCGCTTGCGGTGCGTGGGCGTCGATGTGAAACAGCCGCCGCGCCAGCCATAACAATGGGCCGAGGTGGCGCTGGGCATTGCTCACCAGGTTGCGATGCAGCAGCGAAAAGTCGAATTCATCCTCGCGGATCGCCGCCCAGCGCAACACCAATTCGCAGGACATCGCCACCGTCAGCCAACTCGCCGGGCTCTTCGCGTTGATGTGGAACATCGCGTTCGGCACCATCCAGCCGACCCGCCGGTGGTTGAAGGCATGGCCGTCGACCACGGTCGATTCGTGCGCGGTCAGCGGCACGAAAATATTGAAGTAACCTGGCAGGCCGATCCCGGTGTAGACCGTGCCCGCGCCCTCGCGGCCGCTCATCAGCGCCACGCCATTGAGGTCGACGACGTTCAGTTGCCAATCGCGCTGCTGCCGCGTGCGCAGCACATAACGACCCTGCACGCCGTATAAAGCCTCTTCGAACTCATCGAATTCCGAGCAGATCAACTGCACCATCGACGCACCTCAATGATCCCGGACAGTAGACGGCAGCCTCCATGCCAGTTCGGTCCAGGTCATCAGCATAGACGACGAAAACGGCAGGCCAAGCGACGGCCCATGCCGCCCATCCGCCCGCCGTTTTCAATGGATCAACGGTTGAGGTATTCGCTGGTGGAAATGACCGGCGCGTAGCCGAATGCGAGTGCCGCCATGAACGCCGCGTGCACCTGCGCGGCGGGCACCTTGACCCCGTTGAACTCCATGTCCAGCGTGGCGCAGGCATCGTGCAGCACGGTGGTGGTGTAGCCGAAATCCACCGCCGCGCGGGTCATGCCGTCGACGCACATGTGGCTCATGTTGCCGACCACCACCACTTCGTTGATGCCGTGCTGATCGAGGATGTCCTTGAGCTCGGTTTCGCGGAACGAGTTGATGTAATGCTTGAGCACCACTGGCTCGTCCTGACGGTTTTTCGCACTTTGGTGGATCTGTGCGCCTTCGCTGCCGGGGCGGAAGAACGGCGCGTTGGCGTCCTTGAATTCATGGCGGATATGCACCACCAGATCACCGCGCTCACGAAACCGCTCGATGACCCGCGCGGCTTGTGCGGCGGCCTCCTCGACCTGCGAAAGCGCCCAGCGGCCGCCGGGGAAATAGTCGTTCTGGATATCGACGACCACCAATGCTTTTTTGTTGGAATCGCTGCTGCTCATGAGTGTTCTCCACGTAACGGATTGACGGGTTGACGGGTTAACGAGAGCCAGGTGAATTCAAAGAACGCTGCGCAAGTCGGTCTCGGTCTCGGCTTCGGGTTCGACCGTGCTCGGGCTCAGGTTCAAGGCTTTGGCCACGCCGGCGCCGTACGCCGGATCGGCTTTGGCACAGTTGTCGATGTGTCGCTGTTTGATCATCTGCGGCGCATCGCCCATGGCCCGCGCCGTGTTGTCGAACAGCAATTGTTGTTGCAGCGAGGTCATCAGGCGAAACAGCTTGCCGGGTTGCTCGTAATGGTCTTCGACGAGGCTCTGGTCCCAGTGCCCGGCATCGCCGTCGAGCGGCAAGGTCGGTTCGTGCAGCTGCCGGTGATCCTGCCATTCGCCGAAGCTGTTGGGGTAATACGACAGGGTCGAGCCGAGGTTGCCATCGGTGCGCATAGCGCCGTCGCGGTGGTAGCTGTGGAGCGGGCAGCGCGGCGCGTTGACCGGGATGTGATTGAAGTTGACCCCGAGGCGATAACGTTGCGCATCGCCATAGGAAAACAGCCGCGCCTGGAGCATTTTGTCTGGCGAAAAACTTACGCCGGGGACGATATTCGCCGGGGAAAACGCGGCCTGTTCGACCTCGGCAAAATGGTTCTCGGGGTTGCGATTGAGTTCAAGAATGCCGACCTCTTGCAGCGGGTATTCGCCGTGCGGCCAGACTTTGGTCAGGTCGAACGGGTTGTGCCGATGCGTGCGCGCCTGCTCTTCGGTCATGGTCTGAATGCACAATTTCCAGCGCGGGAAGTCACCGCTTTCGATGCTTTCGTACAAGTCGCGCAGATGACTTTCGCGATCGGCGCCGACCACTTGCGCCGCTTCGCCGTCGCTGAGGTTGGCAATTGTTTGCTGGCAAACGAAGTGAAATTTGGTCCACACGCGCTGGTTTTGCGCATTGATCAGGCTGAACGTATGGCTGCCAAAGCCGTGCATGTGCCGGTAGCTGCTGGGGATGCCGCGATCGCTCATGATGATCGTGACCTGATGCAGCGCCTCGGGCAGCAGCGTCCAGAGGTCCCAGTTATTGGTTGGCGAACGCAGGCCGGTGCGCGGATCGCGTTTGACCACATGGTTGAGGTCGGGAAAACGCAGCGGATCGCGAAAGAAGAACACTGGCGTGTTGTTGCCGACGATGTCCCAGTTGCCTTGATCGGTGTAGAGCTTGACCGCAAAACCGCGAATATCGCGCTCGGCGTCGGCAGCCCCGCGTTCGCCGGCCACCGTGGAAAAACGCACGAACGCCGGGGTCTGCTTGCCGATTTCCGCAAACAGGCTGGCCTTGCTGAAACGGCTGATGTCGGCGATCACGGTGAAGGTCCCGTAGGCGCCGGCGCCCTTGGCGTGCATGCGCCGTTCGGGGATCACCTCGCGGTCGAAATGGGCGAGTTTTTCCAGCAGCCAGATGTCTTGCAACAACGCCGGCCCGCGCGGCCCGGCGGTCTGGCTGTTAAGGTTGTCGATCACCGGGGCGCCGGTGGCGTGGGTGAGGTTTTTATCGTTCATGTGGGCGACCTCTCACGGAAAGGACTCAGTTCAAGCGAACGCATGATCCGAGAATGCCCAGCGCTGGACTACGTAAAAACGGCAAATAGTCGGGCATCGCGCGCGGGGTTGATCGGCGCAGTCTCGTGCGTAAGCTCGGGCGCAATAACGGCTAATCTGAATAGACCAGCCACACGGCCTCACACATTTTGGGGAACGAGATGATTGGAAAAACTGCGCGGCAGTGCTCGTCCTGGCGCCTGCCCTGCCTGATCGTCATCAGCCTGGCGCTGACGGCGGGATGTTCGAGCAAAGCGGGCTCGACCCAAGGTTCGAGCTGTTATGCCAAAGCCGTCCCGACGGCCGGCGAAGGAGGCTTGGCCTGGGGCGACAGTTTGCACATAGCGCGTAAAAAGTCCCTGGACAACTGTTACCGCTACGCCAGCCGCTCCGGTGGTACGCCGAAGACTTGCCAAGTGGTGCTGGCCAAATGCAAAAACTAGCCGAAAAGCGCTGAGTTTGAGCGCGGCGCCGCAAAAAACTGGAACCTCACCCGAGCCTGCCAATCAACCCTATATAGATTCAGGTTGAGGAAGGTGTGTGATGACGGCGAGTGAGGACTTGATGGACTGGAATTCACGCTGGCGAATAGCCAACGGGGTCGTCTGGTGCCGGACCTGCCACGCCCGGCAACCCGAAGTCGAGCGCCCCGCCGCGTTCGCCCATTCCCCCGGCTGCGGGCGCGCGCAGGAGCGGTGTGATCCGTGGGATGAGTTGGATGGGATCTGCAAAAAGTTCGACGACGGCGTCTGAGTCCTGCACCTGCTACCCATAGCGATTTGGGGCAAGCATGTCCTGCGCGAAAGTTTCCCGACGCAATACCTGCCCATTCAGCGCTAACCGCTCACCTTTCCAGCATTGCGGCCGATGTCTCTACCTCAGGGCATAGGAGCAATACAGATGAGAAACAATCAACCCGTCACGCAGCGCGAGGTCAGCCTCGGACCTCAACAAAAACTCATCTCGACCACGGATGCACGAGGCGTTATCACGTACTGCAACGACGCGTTTGTCGACATCAGCGGTTTCGACAAAGTTGACCTGATCGGCGCGCCGCAAAATATCGTCCGCCACCCGGATGTGCCCTCGGCCGTGTTCGCCCATATGTGGGCCGCGCTGAAGCTGGGCAAACCGTGGATGGGCATCGTCAAGAACCGTTCGAAAACCGGCGATCATTATTGGGTCAACGCTTACGTCACGCCGGTTTTTGAGGGCAGCCAAGTGGTCGGCTACGAGTCGGTGCGGGTCAAACCGACCGCCGAGCAAATCCGTCGCGCCGAAGCGCTGTATAAACGCCTGAGCCTGGGCAAATCTGCGGTCCCTGGCAGCGATAAATGGCAACCCGCCCTGCTCGCTGCCCTGCCAGTCCTGGCCATGGGCCTGGTGGGCACGTTGTGCGGCGCTTATCTGGGCATTGCTCCAGCCATCGCGCTGGCAGTTGCGGTGTCGGTGCCGATTGGTTTGTTCGTTTCGCGGCAGCAGAATCAAGGCGCGCTGCGTTTGCTGGACATGGCCGAAGCATCCACGTCCGATGCCTTGCTGGCGAAAATGTACAGCGACGAACGCGGCCCGCAGGCACGTCTGGAAACCGCGTTTGTCAGCCAGGCTTCGCGGCTCAAGACTTGCCTCACGCGCCTGCAAGACACCGCTGAACAATTGAATCAACTGGCCGGCCGTTCTGACGGTCTCGCCGCCGACAGTTCACGCGGGCTGGAACGCCAACGCGTCGAAACCGAGCAAGTGTCGACGGCGGTCAATCAAATGGCCGCGACCACCCAGGAAGTCGCCAGCCACGTGCAACGCACCGCCGACGCCACTCAGGAAGCCAACGTGCTGACCGGGCGTGGGCGCGAAGTCGCGCGCGACACCCGCGAGGCGATTCAGCGTCTGTCGGTGGTGGTCGGGGAAACCGGGGCGACGGTCGCGCAATTGGCCAGGGACAGCAACGAAATCGGCACCGTGGTTGACGTGATCAAAGGCATCGCCGACCAGACCAACCTGCTGGCGCTGAACGCCGCCATCGAAGCCGCACGCGCGGGCGACATGGGCCGGGGTTTCGCCGTGGTTGCCGATGAGGTGCGCCAATTGGCGCAACGCACCACCGAGTCGACCGCGCAGATCCACAGCTTGATTTCCAAGTTGCAGGTGTCGTCGAACAACGCGGTGAAAACCATGGAAAGCGGTCATCGTCAGGCTGAAGAAGGCGTGGCGTGGGTGCTTGAAGCGGACAAGGCGTTAGTCGGCATCAGTGAAGCCGTGGCCAATATTACCGACATGACCACGCAGATCGCCGCCGCGACCGAAGAGCAAACTGCGGTGGCCGAGGAAATCAGCCGCAACATCACCACCATCGCCACTCTGGCCGATCAGACGTCCGAACAGGCGCGGCATTCGGCCGAGCTGAGCAAGGAATTGACCGACACCGCCAAGACGCAATATTCGTTGGTTGAGCGCTTTAACCGATAAATCTTGCCGCCTCGATCCGGACCGCGCGGCAACAACAGGTTTTGCGCGTAAACGGGTCAAGTGCGGTGGTCGATCAAGACACCAGCAACGCCTGATGCACTTCAATCGAAGGCACCAAGCCGTCTACGCGCCGAGTGTCCA
Source organism: Pseudomonas prosekii (assembly GCF_900105155.1). Taxonomy (NCBI): domain Bacteria; kingdom Pseudomonadati; phylum Pseudomonadota; class Gammaproteobacteria; order Pseudomonadales; family Pseudomonadaceae; genus Pseudomonas; species Pseudomonas prosekii. The sequence continues at coordinate 5,461,814 of NZ_LT629762.1, read as the reverse complement.
GCCAGCCTCGAGTCTTGGCGATGTCGAAAATCTGGCCCTGATCCATCAGGGCCAGAATCAAGTCATCGGACACTCGATAACGCCCGCAATCCGGGCAATCTCTTTCTTCCCAGGGGCCGTCGCACAGGATGCGCTGGGCGGCACCGACACAAATCAGACAATTCATCGCGATCACCTTGTTCTTGTTGTACACGATCCGTCGTGGGCCGCTTCGATGTGATCTTCACCGGCGAGCGATCAGTTATTTGCTCTCGTCAGCCTTGCCCTCCTGCATCTGAACGGAGGATTTGGTGCCGTCGGTGTTGTCCTTGGTTTCGTTGTTCGAGTTGTCGAAGCAACCGTGCAGCATGAACAAACTGCAAAAACCCAGGCTTACGTATAACTTTTTCATCAAATGACTCCTGTTAACGCAGCCCCCGAATGGGGCTTAACGCGGCTCCCGGATGGGACAGCCGTTGTGCTCCGCACGAAATCCGGCGGACATTTCATAGGATGGCTTACGAACGCGCATTACGCCTCCCAACGGTCAGCACCACGGTGTAGAAGGTTTTGCCGAAGATCGGGATTCGCGCCTGGCCTCGGGGTGTTACTTGTCTGTCGAAACCAACGGCTGGACGTTCAAAAATTCGCGGCAAACGGCGGACCGGCGGTTTGCCACTGAGCCACAACCGCCGACAATCTGAATTTTCCGCGTGCCACGGCGTCTGCTTTTTTAAGCAGTACTGGGTTGAACAACACTCGGTTCAACAGCAGCTAAAGGAGCAAACAAGCTTGGCCTATCTAGATTGGGTGCAGTGGCCGGCGATGCTGGTGACGGTACTGGCTGCGTGGTTGATCGGCTCGCAACGCCCGAAGCGCCGAATGACCGGGTTCTTCTGTTTCATCCTGAGCAATATTCTGTGGAGCATTTGGGGCTTTTATGCCGAAGCCTATGCGCTGATCGTTTTGCAGATTTGCTTGTGCTTGATGAACCTGCGTGGCTGCAAGAAAAACTTTCGTGGACAGTGAAAATCAGGACGCGCGATGGCCGAGCAAGTTCTTGCGAAAACCGCGCGCGTTCATCCCCAGCAACACGCATTCGAGCAAAATCAGCGCGTAAGCATCTGCATGTAGCCCCCAGATAACCCACAACGCATTGCTCGCGATAAAGCCCCAAAACGCGAACATCCGCCGCCGCGGGCGCTGCGAACCGACAAACCACGCCGACACCACCGTCACCACCATCGCTGGCCATTGCAACGCGTCGATCAGTTCTATGCTCACGGCGCTGCGCCTGCATTCATCGAAGGATTAAGCGACGCGCCGAGCGAGGCCAGATACTCGCCAAAACCGCCGCGGCATTTGAAGTCGCGACGTGCGCTGGTGACGACCGGGTTGGTTGCGGTCCAGACAATTCGCGCGCCGGTGCGCTCCAGATCGGCCACCAGGTGAACGTCTTCGTGTGCCTCCAGGTGCTGAAACCCTCCGGCGTTTCGATAGGCTTCGGCGCTCAAACCAAGGTTGGCGCCGTGGATGTGCCGATGATTTTCGACGAATTGGTAGAGCTCCAGATAACGTGAACGCACCGATTCGCCGTGGTCATTCCAGCTATCAACTTCGACCGTGCCGCACACCGCGTCAGCCTTGAAACCGAGCTGCCGGGCCAGCCAATCAGGCGGCACCACGGTGTCGGCATCGGTGAATGCCAGCCATTGCGCGCCGGCGCTGAGCAACTGCTGCGCGCCCGCCGCGCGGGCGCGGCCAACGTTCTGAAAGGTCACTTCCAGTTGCCCGACACTATGCGCCGCGACCCGCTGCGCGGTGGCGTCCGAACACGTATCCAAAACCACTACCACCGCCACTCGCTGGCCACACAGGTCAGCATGCTCGGCGGCACGCAGGACGGAGTGCAGGCAATCGGTGATGTGTTTTTCTTCGTTATGCGCGGGAATCACAACACCGATCATAAACGGCTCCTCGTTCAGGCGAAGTGGACGGTCTCCAGTTATCGACACTCGCCGTTAGAAGAAGGTTTAAACAATTTGCGCCGCTATTGTTCGGCGTCGTGACCGAAGAATTTTGCATCAAGCACCAGCTCGCGCAGCGGTTTCAGGCGTTGCTCGGCCAGATCGGCCTGGCGCAAGCATTCATCGGCATCGCCGCCGGCACCCGAAGTGCGTGCCAACCCGGCCATTTGCCGGAGCAACAGGATGCGTTCTTCGACCGCGCGCAAGGTGTCCCACAGCCCGGTATCGATGGCCGCGTTGACCTCGCAAATCAGTGATTTCATCGAGAACGCATGGCCGGTGTGGCAACGAAACCGCACGATCGGGCCTTCTTCGATCTGCACCAGCACGCCGTGACAATCCGGGCAGGTGAACTGCGAAACCTTGCCCAGGCCCATCACCCCCGCCTCCAGGCCGTTGCCCTTGAGGGAAATGATGTTCTCGATCAGATGCCGATCGCGCACGGCATGGCTTGGCTGGCCGGCAATTGGTTGGCCGACGGCGCTGGCGAGGGCATTGGCGAGCACTGCGATGGTGCCGACGAGGTCGATGTCGACGTGGGCGATGGCGCTTTCGGGCATTGAGCCGAGCATCGCTTCGGCCGGTTCCTGCACATACGTCAGGCCGCCGCGGTCCTTGACTGCCCACAGGCCGGCGGTGCCGTCGTCGAGCGCGCCGGAGAGGATCACGCCGATCACCCGCGCTCCGTAATTCACCGCCGCCGAACGAAACAGCACGTCCACCGCCGGCCGCGCGCGGCACTCTTTCGGCCCACGGGTCAGGCGAATCCCGGCCTCGGTCAACATCAAATGCCGGTCGGCGATGGCCACGTACACGGTGCGCGCTTCGATCCGCTGGCCATCCTGCGCCGCGACCACGCGCATCGCCGTGACCCGGCCAAGAATGCTGTGCAGCACGCTCGGCTCGTGCGCCGGGATGTGCAGCACCACCAGATAGGCCACGGGCAGGTCGGCGGGCAGGTTTGCGAACAGCGCGATCAACGCCTGCACGCCACCGGCCGAGGTGCCGATGACGACGATATTGCGCGCGCCTGCATCGAGTTCATTAGTCATGCCGTCTCCAATCTGTTTGTTTCAACCGCTTTGAACATTGGTTAACTCTAGTCACTCAACGCGCGCTGCTGGAAAAATGCCTGATCAGAGGCGGAAGAATTGCTGCATTGCCTCGGCCAGCAGGTTGACCGCTTCGTCGTCGCGCGACGCCGCCGAGCACATGAACACCACGTCGTGATCGGCGATCAGCGGCAAGCCGTCGAGGATCTGCATGTGCGCCGTGACCATCGCGCGGTCAATCAAGCTGATCGCCAGTCCGGCCTCGACGCAGGCCTTAACCGCCTGATTCGACGGACTTTCCAGCACCACCCGCGCCCGTCGCCCGTCGTGCTTGAGCGATTCGATCATCGCTTGCCGATACGGGCATTGCGCGGCGTGCACGGCCAGCGGCAACGGCTCCAGCACGGCCAGATTGTTGTTGATCGGACCGACCCAGACGGGCGTGGTCGCGACCAATAATTGCGTGTGTTCGTCGAGCTGGCCCTTGGGTTGCGCAATGACCGCGCAGTGCAATTTGTCGCGCTGCACCAGATCACGCAGCGCGTAACTCGGCGCGGTTTTCAGTTCCAGCACCACGTTGGGCCACGCGGCGATGAAGGTCGGGAGGATGTCGCGGATCACGTGGCCGGCATATTCATCGGGCACGCCCAAGGTGATGCGCCCGGCCAGATGGCTGCCGTGCAGGTCGGCGAGCACGCGGTCGTGGGTGCCGAGCAACGCCGTGGTGGATTGCAGCAGACGCTTGCCCAGCGCGGTCAGCGACACCGACTGATTGTCACGATTGAGCAAGCGCCCCCCCGCCACTGCCTCCAGGCGCTGAATGTGCACGCTCACTGCCGCCGGACTTTTGTGCAACTGTTCGGCCGCCGCGCTGAACTTGCCGATGCGCGCCACGGCGTGAAAGGTGCGTAGCAAGTCGATATCGAGAATGGCGGTCATGGTTCACTCTTTGTGAAGAACTTCTGCACTATATTTTGATTTATTAGATTAGCCAGCTTTCGTAGCCTGTGGCAATGAACCAGCCCCTACCGATTGTCTGCAAAACAAAACCCGCGACTGACTGGCGTCAGGCGATCCCCCTGCCCTTGCTCGAAGCGGCGTTGATCTTGACGTGGAGCTCGGGTTTTGTCGGCGCGCGCTTCTCGATTGATTACGCGCCGGCGCTGTTGGTGGTGTTCTGGCGCTGCGTGGTGGTGACGCTGATCCTGTTGCCCTTCGTCGCCCGACAGCTACGGCGAACCTCACCGGTGACATTGCTGAAAAACGCCGGTATCGGCTTGCTGGCAATGAGCGGTTACCTGTTTGGCGTGATTCAAGGGATTGCGCTGGGCGTGCCGGCCGGCCTCGCCGCGTTGTTCGCTGATTTGCTGCCGATGGGCATGGCGCTGCTCGCTGCGCTGGTGTTGCGCCAACGTCTGGTATGGCAAGTCTGGGCGGGATTGCTCGTCGGTTTGCTCGGCGTGGTGCTGGTTACGCACGGCGCGCTGGCGTGGGGCGATGCGCCGTTGTGGGCGTATGGCTTGCCGCTGCTGGGCATGTTGTCGCTGGCGGTGGCGACGCTGTGGCAGAAGCATCTGCCCGCCACGCAGTCGATGGATCTGCTGCCCAACCTGTGGCTGCAATGTTGTGTGTCGAGCGTTGCGTTCGGCGTCATCGAGGGTTGGCACGGCAGCCTCGCGCCGATCCCAAGCAGCGGCTTTGCCTTGAGCGTTTTGTGGACCGTCGGGCTGTCGACCATTGGCGGCTACGGCCTGTACTGGATCTGCCTGCGCCGCGCCAGCGCCACCCGCGTCGCGAGTATTTTGTACCTGAGCCCGCCGGTCACCATGCTCTGGGCCTGGGCGATGTTCGATGAACCGCTGTCGTGGCAAATGGCGCTGGGCATGGCGGTTTCTGCGGTCGGGATCTGGCTGGTGGTGCGCTCGGAGAATCGGCAAAAACCCTGAGAGGACACCAAACAAATCCACTATGCTGCGCTGACTTTCTGTTCGACTTGCTGTTCAACGTCAGCCTTACGGGCCAGGGCAATCATGATCAAACACACCGCGCGCTACGTATTTGCCCTTTCGGCGTTAGCCGCAATGAGCGCACCCGCACACGCCTCGACGTGGCAGATTTGCAGCCTGAATGTGCTGATCACCGAAGTGGTCAAACAGCCGTACCCACAACTGCAAGCGCGGGTGGTGAAAGTCAGTTCCCGGCAAGCGACGGCGGACTGCCCTGAAGAAAATGCGAGCCTGACGTTCACCCCGGAAACCAAAGACTATCAATCGACCCTGCCCCGCCGCCAATGGCCGAAAAAAGGCCAATCCGTGCAGATCGACTACCGCTATCTGGACGGTATCTGCAAGGGTGACGGCAACAGCTATCCGTGCCGTATCAAGCACTATCCATTGGTCGGTCGTTAGCAGGTGAACGCCGTCAAACCGTCGGTTGCACCGCCGCTGGTTGCCGACCTTTGAAGGCCAGCGAAAAACACAGAAAAATCACCAGCGCAAAACCTGCCGGGAACAGCCAGATGCTTTTCCAGTCGTGACTGCTGGCCGCAGCGTAATGGTCGGTGACCTGCCCGGCGACCCAGAAACCGATCAACATGCCCAAGCCGTAAGTCGCCAGAGTGATCAAGCCTTGCGCCGAACTTCTGAAGCGTTCCGGCGCTTTCGCGTCGGTGTAGATCTGCCCGGAAACGAAGAAGAAGTCGTAGCAGATGCCGTGCAGCGCGATGCCGGTGAACAGCATGAACGCCAGGTCGCCGTTGTTGCCGTACGCGAACAGCAAATAGCGCAACGCCCACGCGAGCATGCCCACCAACAGCGCGATCTTGATCCCGAAACGGTGGATGAACAACGGCAGCAACAGCATGAACAGCACTTCGGAGACCTGCCCGATGGCCATTTTTGCCGTGGGGTTGGTCACGCCGATTTCGGCGAGGAACGGGTTGGCATTCTGGTAATAAAACGCCAGCGGAATGCAGATCAGAATCGAGGCAATGAAGAACACCAGATAGCTGCGATCCTTCAACAAACCCAAGGCATCCAGACCGAGCATTTGCTTGAGACCGCCGCCCGCTTCAGCCTTCAACGGCGCGGTGCGCGGCAGCGTGAAGCTATAGAGGCCGAGCAGCAGCGAGGCAATTGCCGCCATCAAAAAAGTGTTGCGCAACCCACCGCTGGAAATCGCCGCTTGCGAGTCCCAGGCGAACACAAAACTGATGACCACGCCGGCGACAATCCAGCCAATCGTGCCCCACACGCGGATGCGCGAAAACTCCAGTGCCGGGTCGCTCATCTGCCGGAACGCCACCGAGTTGACCAATGCCAACGTCGGCATATAGATCATCATGTAGGCCAGCACGTACGGGTAAAACGTGGCGAAATCCGGCGCGCGATAAAGTTGATACAGCAACACGGCGCCGATCAGGTGCAGCACCGCGAGAATGCGCTCGGCGTTGAAGAAACGGTCGGCGATCAAGCCAATCACAAACGGCGCGATGATCGCGCCCCACGACTGCGTCGAAAACGCCATGCCGATCTGCCCGCCACTGGCGCCAAGATTGCTGGCGAGGAACGTGCCGAGGGTGACAAACCAGCCACCCCAGATGAAAAACTGCAGGAACATCATTGCGCTGAGTCGCGCGGTCATCGTCGTCATTCAAATCACCTTTTTATTGTTATTTTCTTTTCAAATCAGAGCCAGATCAGAGCTTTGTAGCCTGGCAATTTCAGGCGTCAGGCAACCCCAGCAAACGGCGGTTGGACGCTTCATCGGCCGAGACACCGGCGAAATCGTCAAAGGCCTTTTGCGTTTTGCTGATCATGTGCCGCTGAATAAACGCGGCACCTTCAGCCGCGCCCTGTGCCGAATCCTTGAGGCAACATTCCCACTCCAGCACCGCCCAGCCGCTGAAATCGTATTGGGTGAGTTTGCTGAAAATCGATTTGAAATCGATCTGGCCATCGCCCAGCGAACGGAAGCGCCCTGGCCGCTCGACCCAGCCCTGATAACCGCCGTAGACCCCGGAGCGCGCATCGGGGCGGAACTCGGCGTCCTTGACGTGGAACATGCGAATCCGCTCGTGGTAACGGTCGATGAAGCCCAGATAGTCCATTTGCTGCAGCAGCAAATGGCTCGGGTCGTAAAGGATCGCTGCGCGCGGATGGTGATTGACCGCGTCGAGAAAACGCTCGAACGAGGCGCCGTCGTGCAGGTCTTCGCCGGGATGAATTTCGTAGCAAAGATCCACGCCGGCCTCTGCAAAACAGTCGAGGATCGGCAACCAGCGCTTGGCCAGTTCGGCAAAACCCTGCTCGACCAAGCCGCTAGGCCGTTGCGGCCATGGGTAAATGTACGGCCACAGCAGCGCCCCGGAAAACGTCGCGTGCGCGGTCAATCCCAAGCGTTGACTGGCGCGCGCGGCGAGCTTCAATTGCTCGACCGCCCACTCGGTGCGCGCCTGCGGTTGACCGCGCAGATGCGCTGGGGCGAAGTCGTCGAACAGCGTGTCGAACGCCGGGTGCACAGCGACCAACTGGCCTTGCAGGTGGGTCGACAGCTCACTGATTTCGACGCCTGCCTGCGCGCAAATCGCCTTCAGCTCATCGCAGTAATCCTGACTGTCTGCCGCGCGCGCCAGGTCGATGAATTGCGTGCCCAAGGTTGGCAGTTGAATCGCTTTGTAGCCTTGCGACGCGGCCCACTGGGCGATGTTCGCCAAGCTGTCGAACGGCGCTTCGGCGGACATGAATTGCGCGAGGAAAATCCCCGGGCCGCGCAGGCCGGTCGGGGGTTGGACGATGTCGTTCACGGCAGGATTCTCCAGAGTCATGGGGTACAGACCAGATCGGTCCACTTGGCGTCACCGCGGTGGTTGGCGATCACCGTTTCGATAAACGCCATGCCGCGCAGGCCGACTTCGATGCCCGGCACGCCGGGCGCATCGTGGCCGCTGGTTTGCCCTTGGGCGTGGCCACGGATCGCATTGGCGAGGTCGCCGTAAAGGTTGGCCATGGCTTCGAGATAGCCTTCCGGGTGGCCGGCCGGCAAACGCATGCGCTGGCTGGCGGCGGCGCATAACCACGGCTGGCCGACGCCGGAACGCAACACGCGCATGGGTTGATCGAGGGCGCGGTGGATCAGGCTGGCGGGCTCTTCCTGACGCCATTCGAGGCCACCCTTGTCGCCGTAGAGACGAATCTTCAGCGGGTTTTCTTCGCCAGCGCAGACTTGGCTGGCGATCAACACGCCACTGGCGCCGTCGGCCATTTTGAACAGCATCGAGGCGTCGTCATCCAGTTGCCGCCCGGCGATGTGCACGCCCAACATCGCGCATAACTGCCGGATCGGTTGATCAGCGACAAATTCGGCGAGGGAAAACGCGTGCGTGCCAATGTCGCCAATGCAGCCGCCCAATCCCGACAACTCAGGGTTGTCGCGCCATTCGGCTTGCTTGTTGCCCTGCCCGGCCACATCCGCGCTGAGCCAGCCTTGCGGGTACTCGACGATCACCTTGCGCAGCGCGCCGATCACGCCGCTGCGCACCATCTCACGCGCCTGCCAGACCATCGGGTAACCGAGGTAAGTGTGGGCCAGCCCATACAGGCGACTGCTGCGCTGTACCACGTCTTTCAACGCAAGCACCTCGGCCAGATTCAGCGCCGCCGGTTTTTCGCTGAACACGTGAAACCCGGCGCTCAACGCCTGGCTGGCAACGGGTGCGTGCAGGTGGTTGGGCGTGACGATCACCACCAGTTGCATGCGCTGCGCTTCGGGCAGCGTGCGCTCGGTGTCGAGCATTTGTTGCCAGTCGCTGTAGCAGCGCGATGCCGGCAAACCCAGCGCCGCGCCGGTGTCCTGGGTGTTTTGCGGGTTGCGGCTGAAGGCGCCGCACACCAGCTCGAAACGGCCGTCGAGCCCGGCCGCCTGACGGTGCGCCTGGGCGATGAAAGCACCCTCGCCGCCGCCGACAAAACCCATTCGTATTTTTGCCACTGGCAGGTTCATCGCGTTGGTTCTCTTCAGAAGCGCTCGGTGGAAAGCGGCTGGTAACTGGCTATGATGTAACCGGTTACATCGTGGCGGAAATTTAGGCTGAGTTCGCCAAAGTGTCAAACCCCCGAGGCTAAAAAACCCGCACATTTCAGCGCAACGCCGACCTGCGGTAAGCTCGCCGGCCGCGCTGTTCGAAATCGAGGTGAGCTTGTCCAATATCCGTGAAGTAGCCCGACTGGCCGGGGTTTCGGTGGCCACGGTGTCGCGAACCCTGAAATCGCCCGAGCGCGTGCTGCCCGACACGCGGGACAAGGTCAACGCCGCTGTGGCGAAGGCCGGCTACCGACCGAACTTGATGGCGGTGCAATTTCGTTCACGGCGCACCGGCAACCTGGTGATTCTGGTGCCGGCGATTGCCAACGTGTTTTTCGCCCGGGTCATCAGCGGCGCGCAACAAGCGGCGCAAGCGGCGGGCTATCGACTGCTGCTGTGCGACACCCAGGGCCGTGAAGAAATCGAGCGCGAATTCGCCGCGCTGGTGTACGCGCACCAGGCCGACGGCGTGATCCAGTTGCGCGCCTACGACCCATTCGAAGCGTCCGCGCCCGACGCCGAACTGCCGCCGATCGTCAACGCCTGCGAAGTGATTCAGGGCGGCCGCCACCCCACCATCAGCCTCGACAACCGCGCCGCCGCGAAAGCCATGACCGAACACCTGATCAGCCTCGGCCACCGGCGCATCGGCCTGATCAAAGGCCCGAAAAGCAGCCCGCTGACCCGCGAGCGCGTCGCCGGTTACCAGGATGCATTGCGCGACGCCGGCCTCGCGTGCGACCCCGAACTGATCTGCCACGGCGACTTCAGTTTGCAGGCCGGCGACGACGGCGCGGCGGCGATGTTGCGATTGCCCGAGCGCCCTACCGCGCTGTTCTGCGAAAACGATGAAATGGCCATCGGCGCGCTGAAGCAGATCAAACAACAAGGCTTGCGGGTGCCCGAAGACGTTTCACTGGTCGGCTTCGACGACATCCCGTTCGCCGCTTACTGCGACCCGCCGCTGACCACCATCACCCAACCCGCCGAAGTCTTCGGCCAGAAAGCCGTGGAAATGCTCATCGCGCTGATCGAGAAGCAGCCGATTGCGCAGCGGCATGTGGTGTTGCCGTTCGAGGTGACATTGCGCGCGAGCACGGCGCTGGTACGGGTGAATTAATCCAGATGCAGAAATTTTGAATCCCCTGAAAAACCCGGGGTCACCTATAAGGAGAGCAAGAAGACGACAAAGCAGTGGAGGAATTTATGAGCCTTGCAATGACAATCTTCAGCATGATCGCGGCTTGGATGGCAGTAGCCTTGGCGATGTTGTGGGGAGTGCTGCGAATCGCACGCCGTTATCAACCACCTGTTGCAGTGAGCGTTTATCGCGAACGCCGCGCGCCGATGGCCCGAGGCTGGGCGGTCAGCCTGAGTTCAAATTGATGTACTGGCGCTGATGCACCCGACCACGCCTGACGGGCGTTATTTTGTGGTGAAAGGCCAGTTGTGGCGCTGCAGCAATCCTTCGCTGAGTGAAGCTGAGCGACAAGGTTGGGTCGACGAGCTGATGGCCGCGCGGCGCGAGGTCAAAGCGGCGAAAGCGTCTGGCGACCCTGCGCAGATGAAGGCTGCGCGGGCTCATGTGCAGACGGCTAAAGTGGCGCTCGGCGAGCGCGGGCCGGTTTGGTGGGCGGACGGTGAGCCTGACTTTAATCGGCGACAGGTGCGCAATACGCCTTATGCGGATTGGTTCGAGGCGGTTAGTGCCGATGTTTCCTCCAACGAGAAATCCCCCGCCCCGCTTAAAAAAAGAAACCCCGATCAATGACCGGGGTTTCTGAACTTGCCGCGTTAGTTTGTTAATTCGTAACTCTGATCAAAGCGTCCATTTCAACGAGAACATCACGTTGCGCGGATCGCCATAAGTGCCGCTGCCGCTGGCGGTCGGGATGCCCTGCCAGTATTTCTCGTCGAAGACGTTGTTCAGGTTGACCCGCGCGTCCCAGTGCTCGTCGATTTCGTAGCCGGCCATCAGGCCCACCACGGCATACGCGTCCTGCTCGGCGTGGCCAGTGCCGACGCGGCCGTAGGTCGAACTCTGCCCAAGTACGTTGGCGCCGATGCGAGCCTTTTCCAGGTTGCCCGGCAAGTGGTAGGTGGTCGCGGCTTTGAACAGGTGTTTTGGCTGGTTCGGCGCGAACAACTCACCTTTGTCGTAAGTGCGGTCCTTGACGTATTGGCTCAGCACCAAGGTGTACGCCGCCGAGGCTTGCCAGTTAGGCGTGAGTGCGCCGCTGATTTCGGTGTCGATGCCGCGGCTGCGGACTTCGCCGGCGGCTTCGTAGCAGGTGCGGTTGGTGGCGCGGCAGCTCGCCGGTTGGTCAGGAATCGCATAGGCGCGGTTTTCCTGGGTCATGTCGAACAGCGCAACAGAAGCGTTCAAACCGCCGTTGAAGTATTCACCTTTAAGGCCGATTTCGTAGCTTTCGCCAGTCATCGGGTCCAGCACGGCGCCGCTGACGTCTTGCTGGGTTTGTGGCTTGAAGATTTCGGTGTAGCTGGCGTAGACCGAGTACGTGTCGTTCAGGTCGTAGATGATGCCGGCGTACGGCGTGACTTCCTGGGTGACCTTGTAGTCGCCGGCGCCCGAGCGGTTGTCGTAGTCGTACCAGCTCAAACGGCTGCCGATGATCACGTGCAACGGGTCGATCGGGTTGAAGCGCGCGGCCGCGTAAATGCCTTGCTCGGTTGCGGTGTTGCGGCTTTCGTAGGGTTGGCGATTGGCGATGTCAGGCTTTTCAATCACGCTGTGATCGAAGTTGTAGATATCGACCGGCGTCGCCGCGTTCCAGAAACCACCCTTCTGATCGAACTTCTCCTGCCGACGGCTCGCGCCAATCGTCAGCTCGTGTTCGCGCCCAAACAATTGGAACGGGCCCGACAGCGAGCCGTCGAGGTTGGTTTGCACGTCGGTGGTGTCGTACTGACCCGAAGACTGGGTAAAACCGCCGCCGGCCGCCGGGTTCAAGTAGCTGGAGAAGGTGTTGGATTCGGCCCAGATCTTCGCGAACGCGAGTTTCGAGGTCCAGCCGTTGTCGAAGCGCGTGGTCAGGTCGGTGAACATCGAAACGCTGTCGCGATCCCAGTACGCCCAGTCGTTGCTGAGGAACGTCGAGCGCGGCAGGTTCAAGTCTTCGCCATTGCGCCCGGAAGGCAGGCTGCCCCAGTCGGAGGTGGCGTCGTCACGCTGCTTGGAGGCGCCGAGGGTCCACGTGGTCGAATCGCTCAGGTCCGCTTCCAGCACGCCGTAAAAGGTTTGGCGCTGTTTGTCGCGAACATCGATGTAGCTTTTATCGTCTTCATAAGCCGCGACGACGCGACCACGAAGGGTGCCGGCTTCGTTGAGTTTGTTCGAGGCGTCGACTTCAGTGCGGTAGCGATCCCAACTGCCGGCGCTGGTGGTGATGCTGACTTGCGGCGTCGCGGTCGGACGCTTGCGCACCAGGTTCAAGGTTGCCGAGGGGCTACCGGCGCCGGTCATCAGGCCCGTCGCGCCGCGCACCACTTCGACGCGGTCGTACATCGCCAGGTCAGCGCCGGTAATCGTATCGAGCGTGAAGGTGCTGAGGCTGGTCGGCAGGCCGTCGTACATCAGGTTATCGATGGTGAAACCGCGCGCGAGAAACTGCTGACGGTCGCCGCCGAACTTGCGCAGGGTCAGGCCGGGAGCGTATTTGACCACGTCGTTGACGTCGTTCATGCCCTGGTCATCCATGCGCTGGCGCGTGATGACGCTGACCGATTGCGGGGTCTGGCGAATCGACAACGGCAGTTTGGTCGCGGTGGTCATCGCGCCGGTGGTGTAGGAACCGGTGCCTTCGGTGGTGGAGCTGCCAGCGATGCCCGCTTCGGCGTTGATGTTCACATTCCCGAGGGTCAACTGGCCTGCGCCATCCTGGGGTTTTGGCGGTTCCGTCGGTGGGGTCTCGGCCATGACAACCGCGGAAAAGCTGAGCGCCAGGGCACCGGTGAACGTGGGTGTGAACGAACGAAGCATCTCGAAGATCCTGCAAAGGGAAAGGAGACGTATCGACTTTGCAGGCCAACCTTCAGGCGTGAGGCGCTTGATGCAGGGCAAAGGGTTTACGCTTGGCCCGGCATATTAACGAATCATTCTCATTTGTGAACAGCAATTGTTAACAAATGCGACAGTTTTGTATCTTCATGTGACACAACTGTCTCTGCCCTCACGGCGCTGCCTCTATTGCGCGGCTTGGTGTTAAATAGCGCACTGAGATTTCCCGGACGCTGGCATCCCACGCGGTGCACCCCGTCCCTTTACGAATAGCCAATTTGAGAGAACAACATGATCGAGGTCACCGAGGTTTCCATTGCCGAGCTGCGCGCTGCGCTCGAATCGGGCCAGACCACGGCGGTTGAGTTGGTGCAGGCCTATCTGGCGCGAATCGACGCCTACGATGGCGCCGACACCGCCACCGCCCTCAACGCCGTGGTGGTGCGCAACCCCGAAGCCCTCTACGAGGCAAAAGCCGCCGACGCCCGTCGCGTCAAAGGTCAAACGCTGGGCCCGCTCGATGGCATTCCCTACACGGCCAAGGACAGCTATTTGGTCAAAGGTTTGACCGCCGCGTCCGGCAGCCCGGCCTTCGCGGATCTGGTCGCCTATCGCGATGCCTTTACCGTCGAACGCCTGCGCGGCGCCGGGGCGATTTGCCTGGGCAAAACCAACATGCCGCCGATGGCCAATGGCGGCATGCAGCGCGGGGTCTATGGCCGCGCCGAAAGCCCGTACAACGCCGATTACCTGACTGCGCCGTTCGCCTCCGGCTCATCGAATGGCGCCGGCACCGCCACTGCCGCGAGCTTCGCTGCGTTCGGTCTGGCGGAAGAAACCTGGTCGAGCGGTCGCGGCCCGGCCTCCAACAATGGCCTGTGCGCCTACACGCCTTCGCGCGGGGTGATTTCGGTGCGCGGTAACTGGCCGTTGACGCCGACCATGGACGTGGTCGTGCCGTTCGCCCGGACCATGGCCGACCTCCTGGAAGTGCTGGATGTGGTGGTCGCCGAAGACACCGAAACCCGTGGCGACTTGTGGCGCATGCAGCCGTGGGTGCCGATCCCGAGCGTGGCTTCGGTGCGCCCGGCGTCGTACGCCGAACTTGCCGCGAAACCCGAAGCGCTGGCCGGCAAACGCCTCGGTGTGCCGCGTATGTACATCAACGCTGACGCTGACGCAGGCACCTCCGAGGCGCCGGGCATCGGCGGCCCGACGGGGCAGCGGATCAACACGCGTGAATCGGTCATCGCCCTGTGGAAACAGGCTCGTCAGGTGCTCGAAGCGGCGGGCGCTGAAGTGGTTGAAGTCGACTTTCCGCTGGTGTCCAACTGCGAAGGCGATCGTCCGGGAGCGCCGACCGTGTTTAATCGCGGCATCGTGTCCAAGGAGTTTTTGCACCACGAATTGTGGGACCTGACGGCGTGGGCGTTTGATGATTTCCTACGTGCCAACGGTGATCCGAAACTGAACCGTCTGGCCGACGTCGATGGCCCGCTGATCTTCCCGCACGACCCCGGCACCCTGCCCAATCGCGAGGGCGACTTGGCCGCGGGCATGGACGAATACGTGCGCATGGCCGAGCGCGGCATCACCCCGTGGGACCAGATCAGCACCGTGCCGGACGGGCTGCGCGGACTGGAGCAGACGCGCAAGCTGGATTTGGAAGACTGGATGGATCGGCTGGGACTGGACGCGGTGTTGTTCCCGACGGTGGCCGATGTCGGGCCGGCGGATGCCGATGTGAATCCTGCGTCGGCAGACATTGCCTGGAGCAACGGTGTTTGGGTGGCCAACGGTAATTTGGCGATCCGCCATTTGGGCGTGCCAACGGTGACCGTGCCGATGGGTGTGATGGCGGATATTGGCATGCCGGTCGGGCTGACGTTTGCCGGGCGTGCTTATGATGATTCGGTGTTGTTGCGGTTGGCTGCAGCGTTTGAGGCGACCGGGTCTAAACGCCAGATTCCGCCTAGGACCCCGGCTCTTTCCGCTGGCTAAACACACATCTGCAGCAACATAAACACCCTGTGGCGAGGGGGCTTGCCCCCGTTCGACTGCGCAGCAGTCGCAAAACCATTGCCCGCGGTGCAACTGACGGTCCGCGGTTGCATGTATCAGGGCCGCTGCGCGACCCAACGCGGGCAAGCCCGCTCGCCACAGGGTTGAGGTTGTCTTGGGGGATTTGCCTTCCAACCCCCGAAACTCGCGTTCAATTCACAAATTTAATGAACCCTGCCCGCCTTCGCCTACCTAACGACATGACACTCAGGAGGTGGCTAATGCAAATCGAATACGTCTGGATCGCGCTCGCGGCAGTACTGGTAATTATTGAATTGTGGGCAATCAACAAAGTGATCAAGAGCGGCAGCAAGGTCGACAACAAAGGCGTGTGGATCGTCGTGATCGTGTTTGTGCCACTGTTTGGCCTGATCGCCTGGGCACTCGCCGGGCCGAAACACAGCACCCACCGTGCGCAATAGCCGAAGCACATAAAAAACAGCCCCGTTAACCCGGGGCTTTTTTATGCCTGCTCAAATCTTTCCGCGAATATCAAACCTGTGGCGAGGGGGCTCGCCCCCGTTGGATCGCGCAGCGGCCCCAAAACCTCCCGCCACCCTCACCATCCCTGCCTACTTCTGCGCCTCACACTGACTGCGCAAGTCACTGTCACGAATATTGCCGCAGCTCTGACCGTTCTGCTTCGCCGCGCACAACGCACGCTGGTCATTGTCGGAAATATTGCCGCAGGAACCGCCGTTCATCTCGGCAACACATGCCGCTTTCAAATCCGAATCCCGGATATTGCCGCAGCTCTGGCCATTGTTTTTCGCCATGCAGTAAGCGCGCTGGTCGTTGTCGCTGATGTTGCCGCAGGAGCCGCCATTCATCTCGGCAACACACGCCGCTTTCAAATCCGAATTCTGGATATTGCCGCAGCTCTGGCCATTGTTTTTCGCCATGCAGTAAGCGCGCTGGTCGTTGTCAGCAATGTTGCCGCAACTGGCGAAAGCGTAACCACTGAACATCAATAAAACGGCAAGGACTAGTTTCATTTCACACTTCCATGATTGACCAGGAACAGCCTGGCACTGCTTTAACTGCATTGCTGAGCGCCGCGGAAGGCTATCAGATTGACATCAGCCGCAGGAGAAGTTCCGGAGACGGGGCTGAGTTGATAATGGTTTTTTGCGCGCCAGGGAAATACGTTTCGATACCGGTGAAATTGCTTGAATCAACGTCTGAAAATCTTGTAGGAAAACAGCCTCTGCGATGAGGGAGCTTGTGCGTATTGGGCTGCGAAGTGTCCGCGATGTTCTGTCGCCGATTTCCGAAGAGGGGTTGTAACGGCCGGTTTATAAGGGCGGCACGGGCTGAGGGTGCAAGATGGGTATCGCCACACTGGTCCTACAGGCCTTCTGCCGCCGGGTTGTGAGTGGGTGGTTGGGTACCTATATTCGATCCGTCGCTGACTCAATTGGCGATAGGGTTTCGCAGCCCTCAAAGAAGAGCACCAAATTCCGCCATGGTTATGGCGGTTGTGATTTTCTTTATCGAACTGATACCCCATGACAAATCAAAAACCGCCCCGCCGCTTCACCCCAATGTCCCAACTCGCAACCGACTACCCTGTGCTCCACATTGACGCCAACGCGCCCATCCGGGAACTGTACAACTGCCTCAGTGAACGCCTCAACGCCGTGCTCAAATACCTCAACCTCATGGCCTGCACCAGCCTCCCCGACTACGCCGAACACGACATCAACACCGTCACCAACATCGCGCGGATTTTGCTCCAGGATATTAACGACGTATTTCGCGTGATTGAGCAGCGCGGGTTTGATGAACCAAAACCGAAGTAACTAAATTCAAGTCAAAAAAACCCGCAGCTTTGCGGGTTTTTTGCGTGCACGCGTTAATCCATGGGCAACTTCTGTAATCGGATTATCCGAGTGACCGTAGGACGGTTCTGTTTTCCATCTCAACAATCAACTCAACAGATAAACCCCATAAACTCCTGTTTCCGAGCATCTCCTGATGCACGATGATCACCCACTAAAAGGATATATTCGTGGCGAGCATTAGTTACATGAGCATAACGGGTAACAGACAAGGTCTGATTTCCGCCGGTTGTTCCAGCATCAGTTCTATTGGCAACAAATGCCAAATCGGCCATGAAGACGAAATAATGGTGCTGGCCTACTCGCACAACATGATCGCGGGCAACGATGGCGGAACGTCAAATGGGCGGGGTCAACACATGCCCATCATGATCACCAAAAACATCGATAAAGCCTCACCACTGTTGGCAACCGCCCTGCACGAGCAAGAGGAAGTCGACTGCATCATCAACCTCTACAGAACCTCCCCGGCCGGCGGCCAGGATAAATACTATTCAATCAAACTGACCGGCGCACGAGTTGCCCACATCACACTGCAAGTCCCCCACGCCCTCCATATGAATGAAGCCCAACCTCAAGAACTGGTTTCCATTAGATACCGCGATATCAGCTGGACACATATCCATGCAGGCACAAGCGCATACAGTACTTGGGGCAACCAGAGTGAATGAGTCAACGTGCGACATCCATGACGTAACAAGAGCCGCGTCAGACCTGGTCGCGTTCGGTTGCACACTGGGCGCGACTCAGTTTTTCGATAGCTTCATGCAGATTCAATTCAGTTCGATTATTTCTTCTTATGCGAATGAAATAATCGCCGCGGTAGACGAAGGAATTATCAGTGCGCAGGAGGCCTTGCAAGAAATCAGATTGGAATACGCGGAGCTTTCTTCGAAAGCGCTTTTTTATGCTCAAAACGGCGCCGGGGTTATCGCAGGCGCTGTGCAACTGGAATCAGGAATATCCAAGCTAGGGAATACCAGAGGTTTGGGTCTGATAGCCGGCGGACCGTTGATTGCACATGGAGTTAACAATATCTATGAAGGGTTTGGAAATATTTACAATGGCCCTGGCGCACCCAGCGTCGTAGGCCCTATTCGCAAAATATACCAGGAGCAATTAGAAGATCCCCAGACGGGTAATATGGCTTACTACTCCGTCGACCTGTATGTATCGATCCAGGGGTTGACCAGTTTCGTCCGCAGACCCAATTCGGTGCAGTTGTTTGGCCGCGACCCACTCAATTATCAAATGGCCTATGAACAGCTAGGAAAGCCAGCACTGGCGTTCGAGGCGATTATGGATGGGATAACCACTACATCAATCATTAACGAAATTAATACAGCGAATGCTCTAACTGAAAACAAATAAAAAATGGTTCAGCGAGCCCGCCGAGAAGCTTTATTAAGAAAACTGAACACCATCAGAATTAGCGCAAAGAAAAAAAACAATATAACAGCCATTAACACTACAGGCATATGACTCACAACTTGTATTTTTTGAACTTGCGGAAGAAAAATCATCGTTCCAGTTGCTGAGCCAAGCACGATCCCAATCCAGGATCCCGGAAGGCTAAGATATTTTTCCTCCATTGTCCCGCCTAACCATACATTGCGTAGCCTGGGGATATAGAAAAACAATCCGCAAACGCTCATTATCAGGAATGCGACTACTTGGATCATCTGAAAAAAACTGCTATCCACTGAAATGAATTGTTTCACGCCTCCGACGATTATCACCGTATAAAATCCCGCACATCCAAATACCATGGAGCACACCCATATGTAATATTGAATATCTTTCATTTTCATCATGATCAACCTCCCACCCATCTATAATTGCAACTATTGTAAAAATTCGCAGCAGGGAAAAACAGGGTATCGTTTCGGTGCTGGATTTTAACCTTTATTAAACTATTTAAAGCAGAAAAAACACTCATGCCTGCAATATGGGAATGGTCTTACAGAATCAACCTACTCATCGGACACCCTTATTTGATCCAGCGGGCATGCTTGTCAGATATTTATCTTCAGCCTTATTTCAAAATACAAAAAAGCTACAGATCAATTCATTCAGATCGACCTGTAGAACTTTCGCATCAATTCAACCCACTAGCGTCGAATGCGAAGTGAGGATAGCTGTGTACGGCACGTCTGATGTCGAACATCTCAATCTCCATTAACCATCCGTGGACGGAGAACTAAAAAGCCCCGTCCATTGCTGGCGGGGCTTTGGGTAGCTGCGTCAAATCTTATGAACGCGTGACCTCAGGGCCCGCCGGAAGCGGTTATGCAGGTGCACATCATGTTCATCTGGCGTGTGTAGGTCATGGGTCGATAGTGTTTGGGATGGTCCAGGTTGTCAATTTTGGGGGCGAAATAAATGCGCTCCCTTTCCCTAACGAGCTTCAGTCCAGCAATGCAATTTTCTTCAATAAATCGTAAAGACCTTCAGGCACCAACGGCGATTCGTTCGTAAAGCTCGCGGATGAATGCCACGCCGCTGTAAAAGCAGCACCATCACTCTCTTGAGCATTCAAGTACGGCAGTTCGTACACAGCTGAATCCACAAACATCGCATCGTAAACTCGCACAATCTCGTGCCCAGGCTTACCGGCATACGTAAAGAGGCTTTCAAGCGTGCCGATCAATTGGACATCGGTGATCGGCAAATCGAGTTCTTCCTGCACCTCTCGCACAATGGCGTCGGCGCTGGTTTCGCCAAAGTCGATTCCTCCGCCGATGGGTCGGAAGAAGGTTTGTTTGGTGATGGGGTCGGTGAATTCGTTGACCAGTATCTTTCCATCGTGATGGAAGACACAGAGCGCTAGTGCGCGGATGCGGTGGGTAGCCATGCGGTAAATCCATTTACTTTGAAGGATGCCTGTAGCAACGGATGAAAGTCGCTACAGGTCAGTGTCCATTTTTGATATCAGAAGTTAGCTGGCGTATTCGCGCTGATAATTTCCGCTTCATCCTGGCCAATATTGCGAAACCGGTGCGGCAGTGTCGTTGGGAAGTAATACCCATCGCCGGCGTTCAGCACACTGATCTGCCCATCCACGGTCAACTCCACCGTCCCGCGCGTCACCAGCCCGCACTCCTCGCCTTCGGCGTGGACGATGGGTTCTTCGCCCGAGCTCGCGCCGGGCGCGTATTGCTCGCGCAGCAAGCGCATCTGCCGGCTCGGCACGGAAGCGCCGATCAGCAGCAATCGCAGGCCATGACGGCCGAGATCCGGTTGTTCATTGGCGCGGAACACGTATTGGTGCTCACGCGGCGGCTGGTCGAAGGTGAAGAAGTCCGCGAGGGACATGGGGATGCCTTCGAGCAGTTTTTTCAGTGAGCTGACGGAGGGGCTGACGCGATTCTGTTCGATCAGGGAGATGGTGGCATTGGTGACGCCGCTACGCCGGGCCAGCTCGCGCTGGGACAGTTTGTAGCTTTCGCGTACTAATTTGAGTCGTGAGCCCGTGTCCATGACAGCCTTATGTGTGAACGACTTAAGGGGTTATGGGGGTGGATGGCGGGCGACTTTTGGCCGCGAGGTACGCCGCTTCCCTGTCCCAGAAACGTGAAAGGCGGGTATTAAATCACGTTTGGGGGTGTTGCTCAGCAGGTTCGATGGGCGGGGGGTAAAAAAGCCTGGCGGGGTTGGGTCAGGTCGCGATTGCGGTAGCTCGGGCGGGATTGATGGTGACTGATATGGTCTCATCGCGAGCAGGCTCACTCCCACAGTTTGACCGTGGCTGGGCGCAGTTTTTTTGTCTGGCAGAAATCCTGTAGGAGCTGAGCTTGCTCGCGAAAGCGGTGGGTCAGGTGACAGCAGTTCTGACTGTACCGCCGTCTTCGCGAGCAAGCTTCGCTCCTACAGTTTGACCGTGGCTGGGCACAGATTTTTGTTTGGCAGAAATCCTGTAGGAGCTGAGCTTGCTCGCGAAAGCGGAGGGTCAGGTGACAGCAGTTCTGACTGTACCGCCGTCTTCGCGAGCAAGCTTCGCTCCTACAGTTTGACCGTGGCTGGGCGCAGTTTTTTGTCTGGCATGGAGATCCTGTGGGAGCTGAGCTTGCTCGCGAAAGCGGTGGGTCAGGTGACAGCAGTTCTGACTGTACCGCCGTCTTCGCGAGCAAGCTTCGCTCCTACAGGGGTTGGGTGGTCAGATGCCGAAGCGGTCGCGCAGGGCGTAGTACGCGGCGCCCATGGCGGTGAGTGGGGCCTGGAAGGTGCGGCCGCCGAGCATCGGCATGTGTGGCAGCGAGGCGAAGGCGTCGAAGCGTTCGGCGTCGCCACGGATCATTTCCGAGATCAGTTTGCCGGCCAGGTGTGAGCAGGTGACGCCGTGGCCGCTATAGCCTTGCATGTAGTAGGCGTTTTTCTCGATGCGGCCGAATTGCGGCATGCGTGACATGGTCAGCAGGAAGTTGCCGGTCCAGCGGTAGTCGATTTTCACGTCCTTCAACTGCGGGAAGGTCTTGAGGATTTTCGGCTTGATCAACTGCTCGATGTCGTCCGGCTCGCGCGCGCCGTAGACCACGCCGCCGCCGTACAGCAAGCGGTTGTCGGCAGTGAGGCGGTAGTAATCGAGCAGGTAATTGCAGTCTTCAACGCAGTAATCGTTTTTGATCAGGCTGCGTGCGACTTGCTCGGACAGCGGTTCGGTGACGACGATTTGCGAGCCGCAGGGCATGCTTTTACGCGTCACGCGGTTGTCGAGGTCTTGCGGCAAATAGGCGTTGCCGGCGATCAGCAAATACTTGGCGCGGACCAGGCCTTTGGCGGTGCGCACGGTGATCGGCTCGCCGTAGGTGATTTCCACTGCGGCCGACTGTTCGTAGATTTTGCCGCCCAGGCCGATGATCGCCGAGGCTTCACCGAGCGCCAGGTTTAGCGGATGAATATGGCCACCCTGCATGTCGAGCAAACCGCCGACGTAGTTGTCGCATCCGACTTCGCGCTGGATATCCGCCGCGTCGAGCATTCGCAGGTTTTTGTTGCCATAGCGTTCCCAACTGCTTTTCTGCTCGGCCAAACCTTTGAGTTGCTTTTTGTTCAGCGCGGCGAAAATGCCACCGGGCTTGTAGTCGCACTGGATGTCGTAGTGCTGGATGCGCTGACGGATGATATCGGCGCCTTCGAAGATCATGCTGCCGAGGACTTCGGCGGTCTTGTCGCCGTAGCGTTCTTCGATCACATCAACGTCGCGGCTGTACGAGTTGACCAGTTGCCCGCCGTTGCGACCGCTGGCGCCGAAGCCGACTTTGGCGGCTTCGAGCACGGTCACGCTGTAGCCCGCTTCGGCGAGGAACAGCGCCGAGGACAAACCGGTGTAACCGGCGCCGATCACGCAGACGTCGCAGTCCACCGCTTGTTCCAGCACCGGGAATTCACCGGTGAAATTGCGGGTGGCGGCGTAGTAGCTGTTTACATGTGTGGTGTGTTTCATAAAGTTCTCCGATGGCCGTCGGCAATCGCCGGCGGCCGCCGTTGTAGAGGTGTCAGAGCTTGATCCAGGTCGCTTTGAGTTCGGTGTATTTGTCGAACGCGTGCAGCGATTTGTCCCGACCATTACCCGACTGCTTGAACCCGCCAAACGGCGCGGTCATGTCGCCGCCGTCGTACTGATTGACCCAGACGCTGCCGGCGCGCAAACCGCGGGCGAAGGTGTGGGCCTTGCTCAGGTTGCTGGTCCACACGCCCGCCGCCAGACCGAAGATGCTGTCGTTGGCAATCGCCAGCGCTTCATCGAAGGTGTCGAAGGTGATCAGCGACAGCACCGGGCCGAAGATTTCTTCCTGGGCGATGGTCATGGCGTTGGTCACGCCGTCGAAAATCGCCGGTTCCACGTAGAGGCCACCGGTGCTTTCGAGGGTGCGGCTGCCGCCCGCGATCAGTTGGGCGCCCTGGTCCTTGCCAACCTGGATGTAGCGCAAAACGTTGTCCAATTGGCGCTGATCGACGACCGCGCCGACGCTGGTTTCCGGGTCGAGTGCGTGCCCCGGTTTCCACGCTTGCAGCGCCTCGACCAGCAGCGGAATGAACTGCTCGCGGATCGAACGCTCGACCAGCAAGCGCGAACCGGCGGTGCAGACTTCGCCCTGGTTGAAGGCAATCGCGCCCGCTGCCGCTTGTGCTGCCGCGCGCAAATCCGGCGCGTCGGCGAACACCACGTTTGGACTCTTGCCCCCTGCTTCGAGCCAGACGCGTTTCATGTTGCTTTGCCCTGCATAGATCAACAGTTGCTTGGCGATCGCGGTCGAGCCGGTGAAGGCCAGCACGTCGACGTCCATGTGCAACGCCAGCGCCTTGCCGACGGTGTGGCCGTAGCCTGGCAGGACGTTGAACACGCCTTTCGGAATGCCCGCGTCCAGTGCCAACTGCGCGATGCGGATCGCGGTCAGCGGGGATTTTTCCGACGGTTTGAGGATGAACGAGTTGCCCGCCGCGAGCGCCGGGGCGAACTTCCAACTGGCCATGATCAACGGGAAGTTCCACGGCACGATGGCGGCGACCACGCCCGCAGGTTCACGGGTGATGAGGCCGAGTTGGTCGTGCGGTGTGGCGGCGACTTCGTCGTAGATTTTGTCGATGGCCTCGGCGCTCCAGCGGATCGCGTTGGCGGTCGCCGGGATGTCGATGCTCATCGAGTCGCTGATCGGTTTGCCCATGTCGAGGGTCTCGAGCAGCGCCAGTTCTTGCTGGTTGGCGAGGATCAGATCGGCGAATCGAATGAGGATTGTTTTGCGCTCGGCGGGTGCGAGGCGCGCCCACACGCCAGACTCGAAGGTCCGCCGCGCGACGGCGACGGCGGCGTTGGCGTCGGCTTCGTCGGTGCTGGCGACATTGGCCAGGAAGCGGCCGTCAACCGGGCTGATGCATTCGAAATTGTCACCGCTGAGTGCATCACGGTATTGGCCGTCGATAAATGCCCGACCTTCGATGGATAAAGACTGAAAGCGTTGCTCCCAGTCACTGCGAGTGTTTGTCATTGTTGTGACTCGACGCGGGGGGATGAGTGATCGTTGGGACATGGCGTGTCAGGTGATTGCAGTGGTGATAGCGCGGCCGTCATCGCGGGCAAGCCTTGCTCCTACGGGTTTGTGTCGGGCACAGAATTTGTGCACGTCGCAAAACTGTAGGAGCAAAGCTTGCTCGCGATGAGGCCATCACATCCAACATCAAACCCAACAGCCCACCCCGTTAAACGGTGTGCAGATACCAGTTGTACTCAAGGTCGGAGATGGAGTTCTCGAACTCGGCCAGCTCGCTTTCCTTGCACGCGACGAATACATCGATGTACAGCGGGTCGATGTACTTGGCCATGACTTCGCTGTCGTCGAGCTCACGCAATGCGTCGCGCAGGTTGTTCGGCAGGCTCTGCTCGTTCTGCTCGTAGCTGTTGCCTTCAACCGGGGCGCCGGGCTCGATCTTGTTGGTCAAGCCGTGGTGAATCCCGGCCAGCACCGAGGCCATCAGCAAGTACGGGTTGGCATCCGCACCGGCCACGCGGTGCTCGATGCGCACCGAGTCCGGCGAACCGGTTGGCACGCGCACCGCCACGGTACGGTTGTCGATGCCCCAGCACGGCGAGTTCGGCACATAAAACTGTGCGCCGAAGCGACGGTACGAGTTGACGTTCGGGCAGAGGAAAGCCATCTGCGCCGGCAGGGTCTCGAGCACACCGCCGATCGCGTGACGCAGTGCGGCGTTCTGCTCGGGATCCTCGCTGGCAAAAATGTTGTTGCCTTCCTTGTCGAGAATCGAAATGTGCACGTGCAAACCATTGCCCGCCTGGCCCGGATACGGCTTGGCCATAAACGTGGTGTCCATCTCGTGGTCGTAGGCGATGTTCTTCACCAGACGCTTGAGCAGCACCGCGTAGTCGCAGGCTTTGATCGGGTCGTTGACGTGATGCAGGTTGACTTCGAACTGCGCCGGGGCGCTTTCCTTGACGATCGCGTCGGCAGGAATGCCCTGCTCTTTCGCGCCTTCAAGGATGTCTTGCAGGCAATCGACGTACTCGTCGAGGTCATCGATCAAATACACCTGAGTCGACACCGGGCGCTTGCCCGAAACAGGCGAGCGCGGCGACTGCGGACGACCGTTGACGTTGTCCTGATCGATCAAATAGAACTCAAGCTCAAACGCCGCACAGATGGTCAGGCCCATTTCATCGAATTTGCGCACCACATTCGCGAGAACTTCACGCGGGTCGGCGAAAAACGGCTGGCCTTCGAGTTCGTGCATGGTCATCAGCAATTGCGCGGTTGGGCGCTTCTGCCAGGGCTCGATGCTCAGGGTGTCGGGGATGGGGTAGCAGATTCGGTCTGAGTCGCCGATGTCCAGACCCAGGCCGGTGCTTTCCACCGTAGAACCGTTGATGTCCAGGGCAAACAGCGACGCCGGGAGGTTGATGCCTTTTTCGTAAACCTTATGAAGACTGGTGCGTTCGATGCGCTTGCCGCGCACCACACCGTTCATATCCGCAATCAGAAGGTCGACGTACAAAACCTCAGGATATTTCTTAAGGAATGCGTTTGCTTCGTTGAGTTGAACGGTACGCAGAGGGACCGACATGATGCACCTATTAGCTGTTAATTATTATGTTCACTACGGTGTAGCGAGGCCAGTCAACCCGAACGGCAAAGTGAAGTCAATAGCGAACACTTGGCCTTTCAACCTTTATTTTCGGGCCTTTTATGGGCACGAGAGTGCCAATCAAGGCGCCAGACCCGCGCAGATCCTAAGCATCGGACGGTCGGCGTTTAGAATTTTTTACATGAGAGTTGTTAATTAAAATCAACAAGGCTAAGCTCCGGAAAAGCTCGTTCAAGTGTGAAACTTCGAGGTGATAAAAATGGCATTCAAGCCATTGATCGGCGTTACAGCGTGCGTCAAACAGATTGGCCCGCACCCCTACCACGTCAGCGGCGACAAGTACTTGCGTGCTGTCAGCGTCGCGGCTTTGGGGTTGCCCGTGGTCATTCCTTCCCTGGGCCAATTAACTGAAATCGACGACCTGCTCGCGCAGCTCGACGGTTTGTTGCTGACCGGCTCACCGTCCAATGTCGAACCCTTCCACTATCAAGGCCCCGCCAGTGCTCCGGGCACGGATCACGATCCGGCGCGGGACGCCACTACCCTTCCTTTATTGCGTGCAGCGATTGCCGCCGGTGTTCCGGTGCTGGGCATTTGCCGTGGCTTTCAGGAAATGAACGTGGCGTTCGGCGGCAGCCTGCATCAGAAGGTCCATGAGTTGCCCGGCATGCTCGATCACCGCGAGGCGGACAGTCCCGAGTTGGCGGTGCAATACGCACCGGCCCATGCGGTGGCGGTGCAGCCCGGCGGCGTGTTCGAAGCGCTGGAGTTGCCGGCCGAATTTCAGGTCAACTCGATTCACAGCCAAGGCATTGATCGACTGGCACCGGGCCTGCGCTGCGAGGCAGTGGCGCCGGACGGTTTGATCGAGGCGATTTCGGTCGTGGACAGCCAGGCCTTTGCGCTCGGCGTGCAATGGCACCCGGAATGGCAGGTGCTGGACAACCCTGCTTATTTGAGAATTTTCCAGGCGTTTGGCGACGCGTGCCGGCAACGCGCGGCGCTGCGTAAAAAACGCTGACGACTTAAACCCTCATCCATCGATTTAACTGCCCCTGTGAACGGGCGGGTGCGCCGACGCGCGCTGCTTCTTCACGCGTAAAAAACGAAACAAGACAACAACAAGCACCACCAGGCAGCCAGGATGGCGGCGCCGAATAAGCCCGAGCGGTATGGATTACCCCTGTAGGAGCAAAGCTTGCTCGCGATGGCGGTCGAACATTCAACATTGATGTCGATTGCCAGGCCCTCATCGCGAGCAAGCTTTGCTCCTACAAGGGACATCCGTACCGGCAAGGCTTGCAATCAACTATTAAGTCAGGCCGCGTTGGCCCGACGACTGAAACCTGTTGGGAGTTTCAAATGGCAAACGCCTCCAGCACTTACAGGAAGGCTCTTGAAGGTCATCAGGCACCGAAAAAGGTCTTGGTGAAAATCGATCGCGTGACCAAGAAGTTCGACGAAACCGTTGCCGTGGACGACGTGTCCCTGGAAATCCATCAGGGCGAAATCTTCGCCCTGCTCGGTGGTTCCGGCTCGGGCAAATCGACCCTGCTGCGCATGCTCGCAGGCTTCGAGCGACCAACCGAAGGGCGGATTCTGCTCGACGGCGTCGACATCACCGACATGCCGCCGTACGAGCGGCCGATCAACATGATGTTCCAGTCTTACGCGCTGTTCCCGCACATGACGGTGGCGCAGAACATTGCCTTCGGCCTCAAGCAGGATCGTTTGTCCGCCAGCGAAATCGACGCCCGCGTCGAAGAAATGCTGCGTCTGGTGCACATGACCCAATATGCCAAACGCAAACCCCATCAGTTGTCCGGCGGCCAGCGCCAGCGCGTCGCCCTCGCCCGCTCGCTGGCGAAACGGCCAAAGCTGTTGCTGCTCGACGAACCGATGGGCGCGCTGGATAAAAAACTCCGTTCGCAGATGCAACTTGAGCTGGTGCAGATCATTGAGCGGGTCGGCGTGACCTGCGTAATGGTGACGCACGACCAGGAAGAAGCCATGACCATGGCCGAGCGCATCGCGATCATGCACCTCGGCTGGATCGCGCAGATCGGCAGCCCGGTGGACATTTACGAAGCGCCGGTCAGCCGCATGGTCTGCGAATTCATCGGCAACGTGAACGCCTTCGACGGCACCGTGGTCGAGGACCTGGAAGGTCACGCGATCATCCACAGCCCGGACCTGGAACAGAAAATTTACGTCGGCCACGGCGTCAGCACCTCGGTGCAGGACAAGTCGATCACCTACGCCATCCGCCCGGAAAAAATGCTCGTCAGCACCACCCAACCGGAATTTCGCTACAACTGGTCCCGCGGCAAGGTCCACGACATTGCCTACCTCGGCGGCCACTCGGTGTTCTACGTTGAACTGCCGGGCGGCAAAATCGTGCAGTCGTTCATGGCCAACGCCGAACGGCGCGGCGCGCGTCCGACCTGGGACGATCAGGTCTACGTGTGGTGGGAAGACGACAGCGGCGTGGTACTGCGCTCATGAAAACCTTCAATCAGCAATTCCTCAGACTGGTCCCCAGCGGGCGCAAAGTGGTGATCGGGATTCCGTTCATCTGGCTGTTCCTGTTCTTCATGCTGCCGTTCTTCCTGGTGATGAAAATCAGCTTTTCGGAAGCGGCGCTGGCGATCCCGCCGTACTCGGAGATCTACACTTTCGCCGAGCAGAAATTCGAACTGCTGCTGAACCTCGGCAACTACAGCTTGCTGACCCAGGATGAGCTGTATGTCTCGGCGTACCTCGGCTCGTTGAAAGTCGCGCTGCTGAGTACGTTGATGTGCCTGGTGATCGGTTTTCCGATGGCCTATGCGATCACCAAAGCGAGCAAGGAAACGCAAAACGTCCTGCTGCTGTTGATCATGATGCCGACCTGGACCGCGATCCTGATCCGCGTGTATGCGTGGATGGGCATCCTCAGCAACAACGGTTTGCTCAACGCGTTCCTGATGTGGACCGGGCTGACCTCGGCACCGATCGAGATCCTCAACACCAACACTGCGGTGTACATCGGCGTGGTGTACGCCTACCTGCCGTTCATGGTGTTGCCGCTCTACGCCAACCTCGTCAAGCACGACAACAGCCTGCTGGAAGCCGCGTCGGACCTGGGTTCGAGCAACTTCAACAACTTCTGGAAAATCACTGTGCCGCTGGCCAAGAACGGCATCATCGCCGGTTGCATGCTGGTGTTCATTCCGGTGGTCGGCGAGTTCGTGATTCCAGAACTGCTGGGCGGCCCGGAAACGCTGATGATCGGGCGTGTGCTGTGGCAAGAGTTCTTCAATAACCGCGACTGGCCGGTAGCGTCCGCGCTGGCGGTGGTGATGCTGTTGATCCTGATTGTGCCGATTCTGCTGTTCAACCGCAGCCAGGCCAAAGAGATGGAGGCACGGGGATGAAACGCTTCGGATTTTCTAAGTTCATGCTGATTTTCGGCCTGTCGTTTATCTACCTGCCGATGCTGATTCTGGTGATCTACTCGTTCAACGCCTCGAAACTGGTGACGGTTTGGGGCGGCTGGTCGATCAAGTGGTACGTCGGTTTGCTCGACAACACGCAACTGATGGGCTCAGTGTTGCGCTCGCTGGAAATTGCCTTTTACACCGCGATTGCGGCGGTGGCGCTGGGCACGCTGGCGGCGTTTGTGCTGACGCGGGTTACGCGGTTCAAGGGTCGCACGCTGTTCGGCGGGCTGGTGACGGCGCCGCTGGTAATGCCGGAAGTGATCACCGGTCTGTCGCTGTTGCTGCTGTTTGTGGCGATGGCGCAGATGATCGGCTGGCCGATGGAACGCGGTATCGTCACCATCTGGATTGCCCACACCACGTTCTGTGCAGCATATGTGGCGGTGGTGGTGTCGGCGCGTTTGCGTGAGCTGGATCTGTCGATTGAAGAAGCGGCGATGGACCTTGGCGCGCGGCCGTTGAAGGTGTTCTTTTTGATCACCATCCCGATGATCGCGCCGTCGCTGGCGGCGGGCGGAATGATGTCGTTTGCGCTGTCGCTGGATGATCTGGTATTGGCGAGTTTCGTTTCCGGGCCAGGTTCGACGACGCTGCCGATGGAGGTGTTTTCGGCGGTACGTTTGGGCGTGAAACCTGAGATCAACGCGGTGGCGAGCCTGATTCTGTTGGCGGTGTCGATCGTTACGTTCATGGTCTGGTACTTCAGCCGCCGCGCCGAAGCCAACCGCAAACGCGCGATCCAGGAAGCGATGGACCAGACGGCCAATGAGTCGTGGACACAACCCAACAGCCAAAGAGCCGGAGCAACGGCCTAAGGTCGCTGCTGATCAGTCAAGTGAACACAAACCCTGTGGCGAGGGGGCTTGCCCCCGTTCGGCGGCGAAGCCGTCGTAAAACCAGTGAACGCGGTGTCCTTGGTACACCTCGGTTGCAGGTTTGGGGGCCGCTTCGCGACCCAACGGGGGCAAGCCCCCTCGCCACAGAAAGCTCACTCGCCACACGCTTGTGTTTTGAATAAAAAGAATGGAGTTGTACCGATGAAAATGTTTGGCAGGGCTCTGCTGACACTGTCCTTATTGGGCGCCATGGCGACAGTTGCCCAGGCCAACGACAAGGTTTTGCGCGTTTATAACTGGTCGGATTACATCGCCCCGGACACACTGCAAAAGTTCGAAAACGAGACCGGTATCCGCGTCACCTACGATGTGTTCGACAGCAATGAAACCCTCGAAGCACGCTTGCTCGCAGGTAAATCCGGGTACGACATCGTCGTGCCGTCCAACAGTTTCCTGGCCAAGCAGATCAAGGCTGGCGTCTATCAGGAACTGGACAAATCAAAGCTGCCGAACTGGAAAAACCTTAATCCGGTGCTGCTGAAAAACGCCTCGGCCAGCGACCCGGACAACGCGCATGCCTTCCCGTACATGTGGGGCTCGATCGGTATCGGTTTCAACCCGGCCAAGGTCAAGGAAGTGCTCGGTGCCGATGCGCCGACCAACTCCTGGGACTTGCTGTTCAAACCGCAAAACGCGGAAAAACTCAAAGCTTGCGGCATCAGTTTCCTTGATTCGCCGACCGAGATGCTGCCGGCCGCCCTGCACTATCTGGGTTACCCGGTGAACTCGCAGGACAAAACGCAAATCGCCGAAGCCGAAGCGCTGTTCATGAAGATTCGGCCGTCGGTGGCGTACTTCCATTCCTCGAAGTACATCTCTGATTTGGCCAACGGCAACATCTGCGTGGCGGTCGGTTATTCCGGCGATGTGTTGCAAGCCAAGGCACGCGCCAAAGAGGCTGGCGACAAAGTGAAGATCGATTACAGCATTCCGAAAGAAGGCGCTGGCAGCTTCTATGACATGGTCGCGATCCCACGGGATGCGGCGAACGTCGACAACGCCTACCTGTTCATGAACTTCCTGATGCGCCCGGACATCATCGCCGAGATCACCAACAACATCGGCTACAGCAACGCCAATGCCGCCGCGACGCCGTTGGTGGATGAAGCGATTCGCGACGACCCGGGCTCGTATCCGTCGCAAGCAGTAATGGCGACGCTGTACGCGATTCCCGACATGCCGATTGGCGTGCAACGCGTCATGACCCGCGGCTGGACGCGGGTCAAACTCGGTAAGTAATCACCGCACTGATCGTTCCCGCGCAGAGCGGGGGAGCGATCGGTCATTCCTGCTGGATATTCAGGACAGCAGCGGCCATTCGGCCAACTACAAATCTGGTTCCGCCCTCACAGAATCTGCTTCACCCCACATAATCTGGTTCATCTCACAACGCCATTGATCACGGGGAAATCTGCTCACTAGTCACTTGCGGCGGGTTCCAATCGATGGCGCCACTGCTTGAGCTGACCGACGGTAGTTCGGCGCGCCCGGCCAGGTTGCCTTCGACCTGCCCGGCGATGTACAGCGTCCCCGCCATCACCCCGGTGGTCGGGTTTTGCACCAGTTTGGTCCAGGCTTTATCGAAGGTATTGCCCAGACTGCTGCGGATCAGCGCTTCACTGTCGGGCCGATCATTGGCCTGAAGAATCGCGCGGATCCCGGCCACGCCAACCGTGATCAAACCGCCGGCAAAGCGCCCCGCTGCAGCCGCCACCGCGCTAGCCGCGCCGCGCGGGGCCATTTCGGCTTCCATGCGTTGGCTGGCGCGCTTGGCCACTGGCGCCATCGCCGTATCGGTAGAATCAACGCCCTTGTCGCCACCGGCCTTGTGGATCTTGTCGATCAGCGCCGCATACGCCGGCAACGTATTCAACGGCTCGGCTTGCATCACCTGATACAGCGAAGCGTTACGCGCCGGCGGCGGCCCGAGGGCAATCGCCGGGACTTTCTGCAGGCGAGCATTAAGTTGCGCCATCGGCACGCCGTGACGCTGGGAAATGCGCTGCAATTCCTCCTGGAGGATGTCGACGTAGAACGCCGTGGCCAAACCGAGAATCGCCTCGGGATCAATTTCTATCGCGGCCGGCGCCAAGACCCGCTGCTGGTATTGCTCCAGCAAATACGCGGCCAAACGCTTGGCCGACGCATCCTGCTCACCCTGGGAACTGATCGAATACCAACTGACTTTCATCGACAGCCATTCCTGGGTCCAGTAGCTGCTGAACCAAGGAATGAAGTTCTCTTCGGTCAATTGATAAACCCGCGTGCGCCAGTAATCCATGGCGCCACGGGCGTAGATTTTGGTCTGTTCGGTGGCGGATTGGGACGCGGCGACGATCTCCCGATCGACCTGCTGCCAAGTGGCGGGCGCGACGAAGACCGCCGGGACAACCACCGGCGCGCGCGCAGGCGTGGCGCATCCGGCCAAGACCAACAACACGGCGACGATCAGCGAACGCAGGTCCAAGATCGTGGTGTCCTGCAGGCGACGCCGGGCGGATTGCCCGGTGCTCATAAAGGTATTGAGTTGAGTATAGGTTGAGGATTTTCGCCGTTCGTCTGGTGGCTGGAGGTTGATGGGGCGATGGAAAAGCATCGCGAGCAGGCTCACTCCTACAGGGGCCGGGGTGATCGCAACATCTGTGAACGGCGCCAATCCCTGTAGGAGTGAGCCTGCTCGCGATGAGGCCCACAAGAACACCGATTCCCTCAACCATCACTCACATCGATATTCACCATCGCCACGCGCGCCTTCCGCAAAAAAAATGCCCGATGCACCATCAGCCCCATCGCCAACGCATCCCCGCATCGGAGGGGCACATCATGTTGATTCATCTGCTGACCTGCCTGGCCCTCAGCGCCGTCACCCTGACCCTGTTTGCACGTTTCTTCCTGGACATCGGCCACACCGAGGAGCACTCGTCATGACCCGCATCGTCAACCTGGCCGTGAGTTTCCCGGTATTCGGCAGCAACTACTATTCGCAGCACGTGGTCTCGCGCAAAGACCTCGCGCTGGTGTTCGACAAACAGTTCGAAGCCTTGCTGATGCCCGCGGCCGCCAATCACTTCAGCAACGAAGTGGTCGGGCTCAACGATCAATTCCGCTTTCTCAATGACGTACTCGTCGAACACCTGCTCGACGCCGAGCTGGCTCAACTCTCTTCACGCCAGTTCACCTTCTGATCGCTAGCAACGCCTAGAGCGTCTGCTGCGAGTTGCCGAGGGTGCGCGCCTGTTCGATGGCCCATTCAAACGCATCCTCCATGTCGAGCAGATGCGGCTTGGGCTCATGGTCTTCATTGATTACCGTGCCGTCCGGCTGGTAGACGCCGATAAACATCTGCAGCGAGCCATCGCGCAGAATCCTCGCTTTGACATCAATCCTGCACCCGTTCGACAGGGTTTCCGTGTGGACCAGATGGCGCTCGGTCATTGCCCTACTCCTCGTGTCGTTGACGTTTCAAACCGCTGGTAGCTATTCAATGTAGCTTCTATGCAGACCAGCGATATCCCGCGAAATCGCTCATTTGCCCGCGAAACCACCTGCAACAGGACAGCGGCGAATTGCCACCTATACTCCACGCAGTCAACCCGCAAAGGATCTGCGCCTCCAACAATAAAAAGCAGAGGTGGAACATGGTCTGGCAGCAAATCTACGACCCGTTCGGCAATCCGATGTTATCGACCTTCATGGCCGCCGTGCCGGTGGTGGTGATGCTCGCATCCTTGGCGTTTTTCCATGTGAAGGCGCATCTGGCGGCGTTGATGGCCCTGGCGTCAGCGCTGTTGATCGCGATTTTTGCGTTCGGCATGCCGGCCGACATGGCCGGTTCGGCGGCATTGTTCGGCGCGGCCAATGGCTTGCTGCCGATTGGCTGGATCGTCCTCAACATCATTTTCCTGCACCGTCTGACCACCGAGAACGGCTCGTTCAAGGTGTTGCAGGATTCCCTCGCGCGAATCACCGACGACCGGCGCCTGCAATTGCTGCTGATCGCGTTCTGTTTCGGCGCGTTCTTCGAAGGCGCGGCCGGGTTTGGCACGCCGGTGGCGGTGACCGGGGCGATTCTGATCGGCCTGGGTTTCTCACCACTGGCCGCGTCGGGCCTGGCGCTGATCGCCAACACCGCGCCGGTCGCGTTTGGCGCGCTCGGCACGCCGATCATCACGCTGGCCAAGGTCACCGGGCTGGACGAAATGGAGCTGTCGATGATGGTCGGTCGGCAACTGCCCTTCTTCTCGGTGCTGGTGCCGTTCTGGCTGATCTGGGCGTTTGCCGGGTGGCGCAAAATGCTCGAAATCTGGCCGGCGATTCTGGTCGCCGGGGTCAGTTTTGCCATCCCGCAATTTGTCGTCTCGAACTACCACGGGCCGATGCTGGTGGACGTGATCGCCGCGCTGATCTCCATGGCGTGCCTGACCGGTTTCCTCAAGGTCTGGAAACCGGCGACCATCCACACCTCTGCGGCACTCTCGGGACGCGTCGATAACTCGAAAATCGATCCCGAGCACGAGCAGAAACCCGAGACCAGCGGCACGTTTGCCGGTGACGCCAAACCCGCGGTGATGCGCGCGTGGATGCCGTGGATCATCCTCACGGTGTTCGTGTTTGCCTGGGGCACGCAGGGTTTCAAAAACATGTTCGATACCCGCGCCGTGGTCGATCCGCAAACCCAGTCGCAGCGGCTCGACCCGCAAGGCAAACCAGTGCGCGAGGCCAATCCGATCTTCGCCCCGGCGCTGACCTTCACCACGTTGCACCAGCAAATCGAGAAAGTGCCGCCGGTGGTGCCGCAGCCGAAAACCGAAGAAGCGATCTACAAATTCACCTGGTTCACCGCGACCGGCAGCGGGATTTTCTTCGCGGCGATTTTCGGTGGGCTGCTGATGGGGTATTCGATCCCGCAATTGGCACGCCAGTATCTGAAAACGTTGTGGGTGGTGCGTTATTCGCTGATCACGATTGTCGCGATGCTCGCCCTGGGTTACCTGACCCGCTATTCAGGATTGGACGCGACCATGGGCCTGGCATTTGCCGCGACGGGGATTTTCTACCCGATGTTCGGCACCTTGCTCGGCTGGCTCGGCGTGGCGCTGACCGGTTCCGACACCGCCTCAAACGTGCTGTTCGGCGGCTTGCAGCGCGTGACGGCCGAGCAACTGGGGATCAGCCCGGTGTTGATGGCAGCGGCCAACAGCTCCGGGGGTGTGATGGGCAAAATGGTCGACGCACAGTCCATCGTGGTCGCCTCCACCGCCACCCGCTGGTATGGGCATGAAGGCGAGATTTTGCGCTACGTGTTCTTCCATTCGATTGTGCTGGCGATTCTGGTCGGCGGGCTGGTGACGTTGCAGGCGTACGTCGCGCCGTTCAGCAGCATGGTGGTCGGCGGGCCTTGAAAACCCACCCATTGCCTGGTGCGTGTGCGGCTATGTTTCGGGCGACAGGGAACCTTCCCCTGTCGCCGCCTATCCCTTGATAATCGACCCGGCTTAAACCACTGAGTCAGTACGCCAGGGCGCGTTGAGTTGTCGATTCAGATCCTCGATTAAACCTCCACCCGTTTTACGCTTAGAATGCTGACTTTCACCGCCGCCACGTCAGTGACGGCGGCTGCATTTATCTGTTTGCGACTGCGGTAGTAAACGGCGCTGTCGATGATTGCTCGAATCGGGCGCAAGCCTGATAAATTTTGTCGCGGCGCAGGACGTCGCCTTTTCAAGGCACTGGCATGACCACTTCTCCTGACGCTTCAACCGACGTTGCGCCACCCAAGCAACGGGCGCTGCACCCACTGGACTTCGGCGTGGTCGGCATTGGCGCGTCCGCCGGCGGCTTGCAAGCGATCAAACTGTTTTTCGAGAACATGCCGCAGGACAACGGCATGGCGTTCGTGATCATCCTGCACCTGTCGCCGGACCACGAAAGCATCGCCGACAAGATCATCCAGGAATCGACCAAGATGCCGGTCCTGCAAGTCACCGAATCGGTGGCGATCGAACGCAATCACGTCTACGTCATTTCCCCCGCGCACCGCTTGGCCATGGATGACGGCAGGCTTGAAGTCAGCCCTGCCGACCCGCGCCTGGGCCGGACCTCAGCCATCGACCTGTTCTTCCGCGACCTCGCGGACGTGCACCGCGAGCGCGCGTTTTGCCTGGTGCTGTCCGGCACCGGTTCGGACGGCGCGGTGGGTCTGTCGCGGATCAAGGAACAGGGCGGCGTGACCCTCGCCCAGGCGCCGGAAGACGCCGAGTTCGACGGCATGCCGCGCGCGGCTATTGAAACGCAGATGGTCGATCTGGTGCTGCCAGTCGTCGAGATGCCGCAAAAATTGCTGGAATTATGGCGCAACGCCAAAGCGATCTGCCTGCCCACCGCCAACGATCCCGACCTGCAAACCATCGCCTCAGCCGCCGAACGCGACGCCGTGGCCGCCGAACAATTGCTGCGTGACGTGTTGGTGCAGCTGCGCGCCGGCACCGGCCATGACTTCAAACACTACAAACGCGCCACGGTGCTGCGCCGCATCGAGCGACGCATGCAAGTCACCGCGCAGCCCGACCTCGCGGCTTATTACCGTTTCCTGCTGACCAGCCCCGAAGAAACCAAAGCGTTGCTCGCCGACATGTTGATCGGTGTGACCAATTTCTTCCGCGACCGCGAAGCCTTTGAAGCGCTGGAACGCGACGTGGTCCCGCAACTGGTCAGCGCTGCCGTTTCGGCGCACCCGGAGACAGAAGAGATCCGCGTCTGGTCGGCCGGTTGCTCGACGGGAGAAGAGGTCTACAGCCTGGCGATGTTGCTCAACGATCAGATGCAGCTCGACGCCAGCGAGGCGGCGTTGCAACTGTTTGCCACCGACATCGACGAACGCGCGATCAGCATCGGCCGCAGTGGTTTGTACCCGCAAGCGATCGTCACCGATGTGCCGCCAACCCGCTTGCGGCATTACTTCAGCAAGGAAAACCAGCACTACCGGATTCGTAAAGAGCTGCGCGAAAAGGTCTTGTTTGCCAAGCACAGCCTGTTGTCCGACCCACCGTTCTCGCACATGGACCTGATCGTTTGCCGCAACCTGCTGATCTATCTGGATCGCGAGGTGCAACGTGAAATCCTGCAGATGTTCCACTTTGCCTTGCGCCCCGGCGGCTTCCTGTTTCTGGGCACCTCCGAAAGCGCCGACGCCTGCCACGACCTGTTTGCCCCGGTCGACAAGCGCAACCGGATCTTCCGCGCCAAAACCGGCACCGGCAGCAGCCGCCGGGCTCCGACCATGCCACGTGGAGGCTATGTGCGCACCGACATTACCCGTCAGGCACCGCCCAGCAACAAGCCGCGCAAATTATCATTCGCCGACATTCACCAACGTGCGCTGGAACACTCGGCACCCCCGAGCATGATCGTCGATGCCAACGCCGACATCCTGCACATGAGCGAAAGCGCCGGGTGTTATCTGCGCCATGTAGGCGGCGAGTTGTCGCGCAATCTGCTGACGCTGATCCTGCCCGAATTACGCCTCGAAGTACGCACCACGCTGTTCCAGGCCCAACAGGGCAGCCACGTCGTCAAGTCGCGCACCGTGGCGATCAAACGCGCAGAGCGCAGCTTTCGCATCGACCTGATAGCGCACCCGTACCGTGAAGAAGAGGCCGACAGCGAATTGGTGCTGTTGATGTTTGAGGAAGTCGAAGTCGACCCGTCCGAGGCGTCGAGCTCGACCGTGCTGCAAAGCGAAAATCAGGTGTTGTCCAACCTCGAACGCGAGTTGCAGCGCACCAAATTGCAGTTGCAGGACACCATCGAACAATCGGAAGTCTCCAGCGAAGAGCTCAAGGCTTCCAACGAAGAAATGCAGGCGATCAACGAAGAACTGCGCTCGGCCACCGAAGAGCTGGAAACCAGCAAGGAAGAGTTGCAGTCGATCAACGAAGAGCTGCTGACGGTCAACTTCGAACTGAAAACCAAAGTCGAAGAAACCGACAAGATCAACGATTACCTGACCAACCTGATCGCCTCCACCGACATCGCCACGGTGTTTGTCGACAGCAGCATGCGCATCAAATGGTTCACGCCACGCGCCACCGATATCTTCAGCATGTTGCCGGTGGACACCGGGCGCTCGTTGCTCGACATCACCCATCGGCTCAATTACGACGACTTGGTCGGCGACGCCGCGCAAGTTTTCGAATCGCTGAACATGATCGAACGCGAAGTCAGCAGCACCGACAATCGCTGGTACATCGCGCGCCTTCTGCCCTACCGCTCCAGCGCCGATCACATCGACGGCACGGTGCTGACGTTCATCGATATCACCAAGCGCCACGCCGCTGAAGAAGAGTTGCGCCAGGGCGAGGAACGTATGCGCCTGGTCGCCGAAAGCACCCGCGATTACGCAATCATCACGCTCGACGAATTGGGCATCATCACCACGTGGAACAAAGGTGCAGAACTGATCTTCGGCTACAGCAAAGCCGAGGCCGAAGGCGCTTATTACGACTTCATTTTCTCGGCTGAGGACCGCGCGGCCGGCGTCCCGGAAAACGAGCTGTCGACGGTGCGCATTCAGGGTCGCAACGAAGACGAACGCTGGCATCTGCACAAGGATGGCACGCGCTTTTATTGCAGCGGCGAAGTCACCCTACTGCGCGGCGACAACCTGCAAGGCTACGTGAAAATCGCCCGTGACCTCACCGGCCACAAGCGCCTGCATGAAGAGCAAAACCAGCAACTGGCCGAGACTCAGAGCAGCAGCCATTTGAAGGATGAGTTCTTCGCGGTGATGTCCCACGAGCTCAAGCATCCGCTGAACCTGATCCAGCTCAACGCCGAATTGCTGCGGCGTTTGCCGCTGATCAAATCGACCGCTCCGGCGGAAAAAGCCGTCAACACCATTTGCGATGCCGTGAGCAGTCAGGCGCGGATCATCGATGACTTGCTCGACGTCGCCCGCGTGCGCACCGGCAAGCTGCGCCTCAAGCGCAGCACCGTCGATTTGAACCGGATGCTCCAGGACGTTTATCAAGTGGTGATCAACGCGCACCAGAACGTCGATGTGAAGCTTGAATTGCCTGAGGCGCTGATGATTGACGCCGACCCGACGCGCGTCGAGCAGATCATCTGGAACCTGGTGAACAATGCGCTGAAGTTCACCCCGGCGGGCGGCAAGATCCGTTTGATCGCCTCGCGCGTCGGCGCAATGGCCCGGCTCGACGTGCAGGACAGCGGCCTGGGCCTGAGCGCTGACAGCTTGCATGAAGTGTTTGACCTGTTCGGTCAGGCGGCCAATCAGCACGCGACGCATCACCGCGAAGGCCTGGGCATCGGCCTGTCACTGGTGCGCCAGTTGACCGAGGCCCACGGCGGCAGCGTCAAGGTCAAATCCGCCGGGCTGGGGCTGGGCTGCACGTTCACCGTGTTGCTGCCACTGAGCCAACCGGATGATCAACTGACGCCAGCGGCGCAGGCCGATCAACAGTCCGGGCGGCTGGCCGGTTTGACCGTGTTGCTGGTTGATGACTCGCCGGACGTGCTGGAGACGCTGAAGATGCTGCTGGAAATGGAAGACGCCGAAGTCATCGCGTTTTGCGAACCGCAGCAGGCGCTGGCGGCAGCGCAAACCGGGCAATTCGACGTGGTGGTTTCTGACGTGGGCATGCCGGGCATGAGCGGCTACGAACTGATGCGCGCGCTGCGGGCATTGCCACATATCCGCGCAACCCCGGCAATCGCCCTGACCGGTTATGGCGCTGAAAGCGACGTCGAGAAATCACGCAAATCCGGCTTCGACCGCCACCTCGGAAAACCGGTGTCGTACGACGCATTGATCGACACCATCGAAGAACTGCACCGGGCGAAAAACGACTGACCAGCCCCTCCAGCCCAAATCGGACACAGCCCCTGTGGCGAAGGGGCTTGCCACAGGGGTTGACTGTTTGCAGCCCGGTTATGGGTGAACGGTTTTGCGCGGTCGATCAAGCACCAACACCATCACCCACGCATACACCGTCACCGCAATAAACAACCCCATGCGCACCGCAAACGCGCTGTAGACATCCTTGCCCGCCGCGCTGTCCTGCACCGACTGCCCCAGCAAAATCAGCAGCGTGATCAGCGTATTCAGCCAAAACCCCGGACTGCACCGCGTCGGGCTCAGCGCATAGAGCTTGCGCCCGAGCAACAAGCCGAACAGCAGCATCCACAAAAAGAACATCCACAAGTGCACAAACACACTCAGCGCACACCAGAACACCACCGCCAACAACCCGCCAAGCAGCGTCGACCCCAGCAGTTCGAATCCAGCATCGCGTGCGTTGCGCGTGGAACTCTGCTGACCAAGGCTGACCGCTTTGAGGATGATCGGCAGATAACTTGCCGGATCGATCAGCGCCAACAGGAACGCCGGCAGCACAATCAGCGTTGCGCGCAACGCCACGCGGTCAACATCCTGCGCCGCGAGTTTTGGCGCGACCGCTGATGGCGGCGCATTCACCGGTTCGGGGAACACCCCATGACTGACGGCAACCACGATTACCGCCAGCAGCAAGCCCTTGACCAGCGCACTGATCACCATCAGCGCCAATTCAAAACTGGCGGTGCCGGCGGCGGAAATCATCGTCAGGCCGATCACCAGAAACGTCACGATCAGGTTATTGCCGCCGCGCAATCCAAAACGAAACACCAGCAACAGTCCGAGCGCGATCAGCAGCAAACCGCTCAGCGGGTAGTACCGTAGCAACGGAATCAACAGCAAGCCGATGCCAGTGGTCAGCAGCGCCACCAGCGCTAACCCCACGCCAGCCTTGAGCGGCAACGGCTGATTGCGCGTGGCGAGCAACAGCAGCGCCAACACCGGGCCGAGAAACGGCAACGGCAAATCGAGCCCGAAACTCGCCGCCAGGCACAGCGCGGTGCCACTGGCCAGACGCAAACAACGTTGCGCCCGAGGGTTGCGCTCAGTAGGCATACGACATCCAGCTCATCAGCCGCAAAAACACCCGGCCGAGCGGGTTCAGCGGATGGCCGTGGCTGGGGAACGCCATGACTTCAGCCTGCCCGCCGGCACGAATCGCCCGACTGTCGCGGAGGCGGTTCACCGCATCTTCATCAAACTCGATCACCACCGGGAAACGCTGCGCCGGGCGCAACCAGTCGCGGCTGTTCTGCACGCTCGGCAAGGTCCCGGGCGCTGGCGCCTGACCGACACTGACGCCATAACCGACGCTGCGCACGCGGCCCTGAAACACCTCGCCCGGCAACGCATCGAGCACAATCGCGACCGGCGTCTGCGCCTGGATCAGGCCCAGATTGTTTTCGGTCATGTCGGCAATAACCCACACATCGTGGATCGCAATCAGGGTCATCACCGGGCTGCCGGCGCCGGCAAACTGGCCGACGTCGGTGCGCAAATCGGTGATCAACCCGGCCGAGCGCGCGCCGATGCGGGTGTTGGCCAGGTCCAGTTGAGCTTTCGCCAACGCCGTCGCCGCGCTGCGCAGCAAGGCATTTTCCGCCTCGCTGCCGCCCTCCTGTTCTTTCGCCCGCAGCACTTCGGCCTCGGCGGCGGCGACTTGGCTGGAGGCTTTTTCGAGATTGGCCCGCGACACTTCCAGCAAGCGCACGGACACCGTGCCCCGGTCGGCGCGGTACAAACTTTCGAGGCGCTGATTGTCCTGGCGCATGCGGTTTTCGTTGGCCTGCGCCGCGCGCAACGAGGCTTGCGCGGAAGCGATGCCGGCGGTACTGGCGCCGATCTGCCGACGGGTCGATTCGAGGTCGGCGCGGGCGCGGTCCACAGCGATCTGATACGGCTGCGGATCGACTTCAAACAAAATATCGCCGGCGCGCACGTCCTGGTTATTGCGCACATTGACCCGCACCACCCGGCCTGCCACTTCCGCCGCCACCGGAATCACAAACGCGCCGACCCGCGCCTGTTGCGTGTAAGGCGTGAAGCGGTCCGCGAGCAGATACCAGGCGAGGCTGATCAGGATCACCAGCAACACCCACTTGATCGCCTTCTTCTCCGGGGGCGCCGCAGGTTCGGCAATTGGTGGCGGGACGGCTTCACTCATC
The DNA here is from genome assembly GCF_900105155.1 of Pseudomonas prosekii. Classification (NCBI taxonomy): domain Bacteria; kingdom Pseudomonadati; phylum Pseudomonadota; class Gammaproteobacteria; order Pseudomonadales; family Pseudomonadaceae; genus Pseudomonas; species Pseudomonas prosekii. The sequence continues at coordinate 5,419,704 of NZ_LT629762.1, read as the reverse complement.
GTCATTCACCTTCAAGGGTTGCGGAAAAGCGGGTTGGCTGTCCGCCGAGGTGTCGAGCAGGCCGCCCCAGTCGGTGCGGTTGTCCATTTGCTTGCGTGTTGGCTGGTCAAGCAGCGGTTGCGCCGCATACCAGCCACCGCCGAGCGCCTTGTACAACGCCACCAGATTGCTCACCGCTGTGCTGCGGCTGATCAGGTAGCTGTCCTGCAATTCGAGCAGTGCCCGTTGCGCATCCAGCACTCGCTGAAAGTCGGAAAAACCCTCGGTGTATTGCGCGCGCGCCAGCACCAGCGAACGCTCGGCGGCGACTTCGGCCCGAGCGAGGATGCGTTCGCGTTCAAGGGCTTTGCTCAATCCATTGGCGGCATCGTCGGCCTCGCGGGCGGCTTGGCGCACGGTGTCGCGATAGACCTCGATCAGTTGCTGCAAACGCGCATCCTGAACCCGCACGTTGTTGCTGATCTGGCCGTGATCGAACAGGTTCCAGCGCAGGCTCGGGCCACCGACAATCTCCAGCGTGTTGGAACTGCCGCCCAGCGAATTGGCGCTCCAGACGATGCTACCGAGCAAGCTCAGCGACGGATACAGATCACTCAGCGCTACGCCGATCAGCGCCGACTGCGCGGCGACATTCAGCTCGGCGGCGCGCACATCGGGGCGGCGCAGCAGCAGATTGGCCGGCACATCCTGCAGCACGGCGCGGTCCACCAGCGGGATCAGTTCTTCGTTGACCGTGACTTGCGGCAAATCGCCCGGCGCCTGCCCGGTCAGCACCGCGAGGGCGTTGCGGGTGCGGTGCAATTGATCTTCAAGACTGGGAATGCTCGCGAGCGTGCCAAGGTATTGCGCGTTGGCCTGCTGCAGATCGAGCTCGGCGGTCTGGCCGCTGTTGAACAGCTTGCGGGTGATGTCGAGGCTGCGCTGTTGTTGCCGGGTGTTATCGCGGGCAACGTGCAGCCGTGCTTCGGTGGTGCGCAGGGAAAAGTAACTGTCGGCGACTTGCGCGCGCAGCAGCACCAGCACGTCTTCGTAGTTGGCCTGGGCGGCGAAATAACTGGCGTCCGAAGACTCGATGGCGCGGCTGAAACGGCCCCAGAAATCCAGTTCCCAACCGATGTCGAACCCATCGCCGAATTGCCAGAAACGGCTGTTCTGCGGGTTGTCGCCGTTGTACTGGCGCCGCTCGACGTGCAGCAGATCGACGCTGGCCTGCTGGAATTGCGGATAACGCCCGGCGCGGGCGATGGCCAATTGTGCGCGTGCTTCGAGCACCCGCAGGCCGGCGATTTTCAGGCTCGAATTGTGCGCGTCGGCAGCGCTGATCAACTGGTCGAGCACCGGGTCATTGAACACCTGCCACCACTGGCGCAGATCCGGGCTCGCGCCGCGTTCGCTGGATTGTTGCAGCGCCGGCGTGCTCCAGTGTTTGACCCAGTCCTCGCCGGGCGGCTGGAAGTCCGGACCAACGCGCGTGCAGCCGCAGAGGCCGAGCAGCGGCAGCAGAAACAGGAGCATGGCGGTGCGTGCGGGCATGAATGAATTCCCGGCCAAGGAAGATGACTGGAGCATAGCCGCCCGAAGCAAACCCGGCCGCCGCCAGGCAAAACCCGCAACGGCTCGCTTTTATCCGGTAACTGCTACGCTTTCAAGTGCCCGGAAATCACGGCTTTCTGCCAAAGCTCCGCAAAAAGGCTCTCCATCAAGGTTCTCCATTAAAGCTCTTCATCAAGATTCCCCATCAACACAGGTGCGAGCGACATGACCACTCAACCCCACTCCGCCGGCTGGCGTTTCAAACTGGGCATTATCATTCTCTGCGTGATGCTGGGGTCATGGTTGATGGTGCCGCTGGCCGCCGCCATCGGAGTGCCGGGTTCCAAGGTGGCGGCGCTGACCGGCGTGCTGTTTATCAGCAACAAGGTGTTGTTGCTGTTGGTGATCGCGGTGATGGGCAAGGCCGGTTTCCAGCAATTGAAGCGCAACGTGTTTGGCTACGTGACGTCGCTGGCGCCCAGCGCAGATGCCGAAGTCGGCCCGCTGCGGCACCGGATCGGCCTGGTGATGTTTTGTCTGCCGCTGATTTCGGCGTTTCTCGAACCCTATGTCGACAGCTTCTGGCCGGGACTGCGGCCGAACCTGTGGCAACTGCAACTGCTCGGCGACGTAATGCTGGTTGGCAGCTTTTTCGTGTTGGGCGGCAATTTCTGGGACAAGGTCCGCGCACTGTTCATCCGCACGGCCAAGGTTTCGAATGCTTGAAACTGATCAAAAGGAAGGCTAATGACCCGTTTGACCGCAAAAGACTTCGCCCCCGAGTTGCTGGAACTCTACGACTATTACGTGCACGGCCAGATCAACCGCCGTGAGTTTCTCGACCGCGCGGCGTTGTTCACCTTGGGCGGCCTGACCGCGTCCGCCCTGCTCGCTTCGCTGAACCCCAATTACGCGATGGCCGAGCAAGTCGCGTTCACCGACCCGCAAATCATTGCCGAATACATCACCTATCCGTCGCCCAAGGGCCACGGGCAAGTGCGCGGTTATCGGGTGCGCCCGGCGCAAGCCACGGGCAAGCTGCCGGCCGTGGTGGTGGTGCATGAAAACCGTGGGCTCAACCCGTATATCGAAGACGTCGCGCGGCGCGTGGCCAAGGCCGGTTTCATCGCCCTCGCCCCCGATGGCTTGACCTCGGTGGGCGGCTATCCCGGCAATGACGACAAGGGCCGCGAGCTGCAAATGACCGTCGACCCGGAAAAACTCATGAACGACTTCTTCGCCGCCATCGAGTGGCTGATGAAGGATGACGCGGGCACCGGCAAGGTCGGTATCACCGGGTTCTGCTATGGCGGTGGTGTGGTCAACGCGGCGGCCGTGGCCTATCCGGAACTGGGCGCCGGCGTTTCATTTTACGGGCGCCAGGCCGAGAGCAAGGACGTGCCGCGAATCAAGGCACCGCTGCTGCTGCATTTCGCCGAACTGGACACGCGCATCAACGAAGGTTGGCCGGCCTATGAGCAGGCGTTGAAAGCGGCGGGCAAGACCTATGAGGCGTACATTTATCCGGGGGTCAATCATGGCTTCCACAACGATTCGACGCCGAGGTTTGATGAGGCGGCGGCGAATCTGGCGTGGGACCGGACGATTGCCTGGTTCAGGCGTTATCTGTAGGAGCATGGCTTGCCCGCGATGGGATTTTGCGTCCGTCATCGCGGGCAAGCCTTGCTCCCACAGTGAGCCGCGATGGGTGGATTGAGGTTCTCGGTTAACCATGTCTTCTGGAAAAATCAGCCGCATGCCACGCATTCTGGTGTACGTCCTTGTCGCGATTGCAGCGCTGTATTTGCTGATGTGCCTGGCGTTGTTCGTGTTTCAGCGCTCGCTGATTTATTTCCCGCAACCGAGTGCGCCAGGTGCCGCCGAAAACGTGCTGAAGCTGGCCGTCGCCGATGCGGATTTGCAGGTATCTGTGCGGCTGCGCGAAGGTCCGAAGGCGCTGATTTATTTCGGTGGGAATGCCGAGGACGTCTCGCAGAATCTGCCTTCGTTCGCCGCAGCTTTCCCGGAGCACGCCCTGTATTTGTTGCACTACCGTGGTTTTGGCGGCAGCTCTGGCTCCCCTTCCGAAGAGGCGATTGCGCGCGATGCGCTGGATCTGTTTGACCGGGTGTATGCCGAACATCCGCAGGTCGCCGTAGTCGGTCGCAGCCTCGGCACCGGCGTCGCCATCCGCCTCACCAGTCAACGCCCGGCGGCGCGGCTGATTTTGATCACGCCGTACAACAGCCTGCTGGAACTCGGCGTCCGGCAATATCCGATCTTCCCGATCAAGTGGTTGTTGAAGGACACCTTTGATTCCGGCCAATACGCCGCGCACATCCGCGTGCCGACATTGCTGATCGCAGCGGAGGATGACGAGGTGATTCCGCGTGCGAGCACGCAGCGACTGCTTGGGCATTTTGAGTCGGGCGTGGCGTCGCTGCGAGTGATCAACGGCGTGGGGCACAACTCCATTTCCGAAAGTCCCGAGTATCTGCGATTGATCAATGGCGCTTTGTAATTCTCGTCCAACCCCGCCCAACCCCTGTAGGAGCAGAGCTTGCTCGCGAAAGCGGCAAATCAGTCACCGGAGATGTCGACCATGACGACGCCTTCGCGGGCAAGCCTCGCTCCTACAGGAGCCGGGATGGCCGAGATAGAGCGTTTACGGCGCTAAACGACTTTTCGTCGATTTTTTAAAATGTAAAAAAGAATTTCAAGAATCTCCTGCGGTCCATGACTGACATTCTTCAGGATTTCACCGTTATGACTTTTGCAAAATTCTGCCAATCTTTATCCAATTGGGCCGGCAGTTCGAAAACCTTCATTCTCGCCATCGTGCTGATCGTCGTCTGGGCGAGCACCGGGCCGTTCTTTCATTACAACGACACTTGGCAACTGATCATCAACACCTCGACCACGATCATCACGTTCCTGATGGTCTTCCTGATCCAGAACACCCAGAACCGCGACAACGACATTTTGCATTTGAAGATCGACGAATTGCTGCGTGCCAGTCAGGAAGCGCAAAACGCCTTGCTGTGCCTCGACAAAATGGGCACCAAGGAACTGCGTGCGTTGCGTGAGCAATACAGCACTATCGGCGAGAGCGAGGAAATGCACTTTCCGTCGCCGGCCGAAAAAGCGGATGCGGCACCTACCGTCTAAGCACTCTCCGGCTAGTCGCCACAAGGTTTGACCAGCCGTAAAAGCCCCGCCGCCCTTCAAGCGCCGGGGCTTTTTGTTGGGTGGCAGGCACGCGGCGCTTGACGCTTCACGCCGATAAGTGGGAGAAAGTGCGGGCGAGAATGGAAGCAAGCTACCGATTGCCCCCCGGATCAAGGACGACTCATGAAGACATTATTGTGTTTGCTGATCGCCATCGCGGTCGGCGCCACGTTGCAGTACGAGGGCCTGCCGCACGGGCTGCTGCTCGGCTCCATCCTCAGCACCGCGCTGATCGCCAGCAACTTGCGCTTCTCGCCGACCCTGCCCTTGAGCCTCGGCTACGTACAAATCGTGCTGGGGATCGCCACGGGGCTGATGTTCAAATCGTGGGACAGCCAGACCGCCACCGCGCTATTGCCCAGCCTGGGTTTTCTGTTTGTATGCCTGATGGCGCAAATCAGCTTCGCCGGTTTGTGGCTGTTCAAGGTCTCGGGCTGGAACGCCAAGGACTCGCTGATCGCGGTCTACCCCGGCGCCCTCGCGGCAGTGTTCGATCTGCTGGAATCGGAGCGCGCGTCGAGCAAAGTCATCGTTGTGCACTTGGTGCGGCTGTTGTCGATTACCGTGCTGGTGAGTTTTCTGATCCCCGACCCGGTGCACCTGGCCTTCAGCGAAAGCACTGCGCTGGGCCTGAATACCGGGCTGATCGCGCTGTCACTGATCGTCGTGTGCATCGTGCTCGGGCGCGTGTTGTTGCGCATCGGCGTGCCGGCGCCTTTCATGCTCACTGCGATCATTGTCACCGGCGTCTATATCAAGTTTGGCTACCTGCAAGATTTCCAGATGCCGCAATGGAGCGTGGATTTCGCCACGCTGATTCTCGGCGTGCTGATCGGTGCGAAATTCAAGGATATTTCCCTGGCGGAGCTGCTGCGCCATGGTCGCGCCGGGGTGATGTCGGTCGGTTTGATGTTGCTGACGGCTGCCGCGTTTGCCGGCATCGCCGCGCGCGTGTTGGGCAGTGACCCGCTGACGTTGTGGCTGGCGTACATGCCCGGCGCCATCGAAACCATCACCATCGTCGCGTTCGGTGGCGGGCTGAATGTGGTGTTTATCCTGACCCACCATCTGGTGCGCATGATGGCGCTGCATTTTGCCCCGGCGGTGCTGGTGCAGGCGCGCCGCTGGCGGCAAAGCGAACTGTAAAAAACTCGAACTCCGCGCCTGTCGTTGCATCCAACGTTTAAGCCAATGGAGGTATGCGATATGAACAATGACTCGAAAAACCCAGCCAATCCCCTGCCGACCGATACGTCGGGCAAACCTGTGAACGTGGTCGAACGCGATCTTCAGGACCGCGACGACGACACCCGCGCCGTCGACGAAGTCATCACCCCGACCTCGACCCGCGTCAAAGAGCAAGACGCCGAAGAGCTACGGCGCAAAACCGATGAGATCGAACGCAAAGTGGCCGATGGGAACTGATAACGTCAGCCGTCAAAACCTGCAAGCAGACCTGCCACAGGTCTCGCGGTAGCCCCGGCCGAATTGGCTAGGGCTCCACATAAAAATGCCCGCTGACCATCACAGGTTCAGCGGGCTTTTTTTGTGTTCAGGCCGGAGAAATCGTCGCAAGCGCTCCGATCAAAATCGTCAGCACCAGAAACCCACCCAGGAAAATCGCCATTCTAGCCATCAGGCCTCCTACTACTTGAGGTTGCGGCGCAACAGGCGCAGTGAGACAAGTTGATCTCAGGGCGGCCAGGCCGGTGAGGCATTCTGGGACTTGCACTGATCTGGTTACAGATGCAGATAACACCAGAAAATACGGATCAGATTCCGATCCCTAACTGCACACTCCCCCTTGTAGCAGCTGGCGAAGCCTGCGTCCGGCTGCGCAGCAGTCGTAAAACCTGTGCTCGCGGTCTGTCTGATACACCGCGTTTCCTTGACGGGGCGACTGCTTCGCAGCCGGACGCAGGCTTCGCCAGCTGCTACAGGGGATTTGTGGGGGTTGGACGGTTGATAAAAAACCCGCTGATGTAGCAGCTGGCGAAGCCTGCGTTCGGCTGCGCAGCAGTCGTAAAACCTGTGTTCGCGGTCTGTCTGATACACCGCGTTTCCTTGACGGGGCGACTGCTTCGCAGCCGGACGCAGGCTTCGCCAGCTGCTACAGGGGATTTGTGGGGGTTGGACGGTTGATAAAAAAAACCCACTGATGTAGCAGCTGGCGAAGCCTGCGTCCGGCTGCGCAGCAGTCGTAAAACCTGTGCTCGCGGTCTGTCTGATACACCGCGTTTCCTTGACGGGGCGACTGCTTCGCAGCCGGACGCAGGCTTCGCCAGCTGCTACAGGGGATTGTGGGGGTTGGACGGTTGATAAAAAACCCACTGATGTAGCAGCTGGCGAAGCCTGCGTCCGGCTGCGCAGCAGTCGTAAAACCTGTGTTCGCGGTCTGTCTGATACACCGCGTTTCCTTGACGGGGCGACTGCTTCGCAGCCGGACGCAGGCTTCGCCAGCTGCTACAGGGGATTTGTGGGAGTTGGACGGTTGATAAAAAAAACCCGCTGACGGAGCAGCGGGTTTGGTTTTTGCGGCGGTTTACTTGAGGTCGAAACGGTCGAGGTTCATCACTTTGACCCACGCTGCGACGAAGTCTTTGACGAATTGCTCTTGCGCCCCGCTGCTGGCGTAAACCTCCGCCAAGGCGCGCAACTGCGCGTTCGAACCAAACACCAGATCGACCCGCGTCGCCGTCCATTTCGCCGCGCCGGTTTTGCGGTCGCGCCCCTCAAACTCTTCTTGCGCGTCCGAGGTCGGTTTCCACTCCACGCCCATGTCCAACAGGTTGGTGAAAAAGTCCGTGGTCAACGCTTCGGGCCGCTCGGTAAACACGCCGTGTTTGCTCTGACCGACATTGGCGTTCAATACGCGCAAGCCGCCAACCAGCGCGGTCATTTCCGGTGCGGTCAGCGTCAGCAGTTGCGCCTTGTCGATCAGCAACGCTTCAGCCGACACCCGGTAACGGGTTTTCAGGTAATTGCGGAAGCCGTCGGCAATCGGTTCGAGAAAGCCGAACGACTCGACATCCGTTTGCTCCTGCGAGGCGTCCATGCGCCCCGGCGTGAACGGCACTGTGACGTCATGTCCGGCATTTTTCGCCGCCTGCTCGACGCCGACGCTGCCCGCCAGCACGATCAAATCCGCCAGCGAGACCTTCTTGCCGCCATTGCCGAACTCGTTTTGGATGCTTTCCAGCTTCGCCAGCACATTCGCCAGTTGCTCAGGCTGATTGGCTTGCCAGAACTTCTGCGGCGCCAGGCGCAGGCGTCCGCCATTGGCGCCGCCACGCTTGTCGGAACCACGGAAAGTCGACGCTGCCGCCCACGCCGTCGAGACCAATTGCGCGACGCTCAGGCCCGAATTCTGGATTTTGCTTTTCAGCGCGCTGATGTCATTTTCATCAACCAACGGATGATCGACTTCGGGAATCGGATCCTGCCACAACAGCTCTTCGGCGGGCATTTCCGGGCCGAGGTAACGAGACAATGGGCCCATGTCGCGGTGGATCAGCTTGTACCAGGCGCGGGCGAAGGCGTCGGACAGTTGCTGCGGATTTTCCAGGAAGCGCCGGGCAATCGGTTCGTAGATCGGGTCGAAACGCAGCGCCAGGTCGGAAGTGAGCATGGTCGGATTGCGCCGTTTCGACGGGTCGTGAGCATCCGGAATGATCCCGGCGCCAGCACCGTTTTTCGGCGTCCACTGATGCGCACCGGCCGGGCTTTTGGTCAGCTCCCAGTCGAACCCGAACAGATTTTCCAGATAGTTGTTGCTCCACTGCGTCGGCGTGGTGGTCCAGGTCACTTCCAGACCGCTGGTGATAGTGTCAGGCCCTTTGCCGGTGCCGAAGCTGTTCTTCCAGCCAAAGCCTTGCTGCTCAAGCCCCGCCGCTTCCGGTTCAGCGCCGACATTGTCGGCAGGCCCGGCACCGTGGGTTTTACCGAAGGCGTGACCACCGGCAATCAGCGCCACGGTTTCTTCATCGTTCATGGCCATGCGGCCGAAGGTTTCGCGAATGTCCCTGGCCGACGCGACCGGATCAGGATTGCCTTCCGGCCCTTCCGGATTCACGTAGATCAGGCCCATTTGCACGGCGGCGAGTGGGTTTTCCAGGTCGCGGCCGTCCTCGGTGCGGCTGTCCTCGTTTTCCCCCGGTTCGGCCACCAGCGGACCTTCGCCGGGTTCCTGCATCGGCGCGTTGTCCTTGGCGTAGCGGCTGTCGCCGGCCAGCCATTTGTGCTCCGAACCCCAGTAAACATCTTCGTCCGGCTCCCACACATCCGGCCGCCCGCCGGAATAACCGAACGTCTTGAAGCCCATCGACTCCAGCGCGACGTTGCCGGTCAGCACAATCAGGTCGGCCCAGGAAATGCTCTGGCCGTATTTCTGCTTGATCGGCCACAGCAAGCGGCGCGCCTTGTCGAGGCTGACGTTGTCCGGCCAACTGTTGAGCGGCGCAAACCGTTGCTGGCCCGACCCTGCCCCGCCACGCCCGTCAGCGGTGCGATAAGTGCCGGCGCTGTGCCACGCCATTCGAATAAACAGTGGCCCATAGTGACCGAAATCGGCCGGCCACCAATCCTGGGAATCGGTCATCAGCGCGGTCAGATCCTGCTTCAACGCCTGGAAATCGAGGCTTTTGAACGCTTCGGCGTAGTTGAAACCCTCGGCCAACGGATCGGAGAGTGGCGAGTGCTGATGGAGGATTTTCAGGTTCAGTTGGTTCGGCCACCAGTCGCGGTTCGTGGTGCCGCCGCCAGCCGCGTGATTGAACGGGCATTTCGATTCAGTTGCCATGTATGAGCTACCTTTGGTCGAGTTCATCGCGCTACCCGGCCCGGCCTGGGCCAGCAATAGCAATCAGCGAAATCAATGACACAGGTTTTCCGGCCGAGCAGTTGAAGCAACTGCGCACTGCGGCCACACGGGAACTCTGGAGGGTGGCGAACGGTTCGCCAGCACACGGGCCCACGGCAAGCCTGTGACTCTTTGTTATCTCTTCATCAGGTGTTGAGCGACCGGCAGACGCCAGCGCAAAGGTAAGACTAGTCCGTCTTCGGAGGAGCGCTAATAGCCGCAGTGTTTGCGCGTGATAGGCAGAATCTTTTTTCGGCGCTAACCGAATGCGGCCCGACCGCTGGGGTCAGGCCGCAATTGCACAGCTCAATCAGGCTGCGTTGGCTTCTTTCTTCAGGCTGTTCATGTCGATGACAAAACGGTATTTCACATCGCCCTTGAGCATCCGCTCATACGCTTCGTTGATGTTCTGGATGTCGATCATTTCGATGTCCGAAACGATGCCGTGTTTAGCGCAGAAATCCAGCATGTCCTGAGTTTCCTGAATCCCGCCGATCAACGAACCGGCGAGGCTGCGGCGTTTGAAGATCAGGTTGAACACCGACGGCGACGGGTGCGGACTGTCCGGCGCGCCGACCAGCGTCATGGTGCCATCGCGCTTGAGCAGATTTAGGAACGCGTCGAGGTCATGCGGTGCGGCGACGGTGTTGAGGATGAAATCCAGAGTGTTGGCAAACTTGGCCATTTCATCCGGGTTCTTCGACACCACCACTTCATCGGCGCCCAGGCGCAGACCGTCTTCACGCTTGTTCGGCGAGGTGGTGAACAGCACCACGTGCGCGCCCATCGCATGGGCGATCTTCACCGCCATGTGCCCGAGGCCACCGAGGCCGAGCACGCCGACCTTCTGCCCAGGCCCGACTTTCCAGTGGTGCAGCGGCGAATAGGTGGTGATGCCGGCGCACAGCAGCGGCGCGACAGCGGCCAGATTGGTGTCGTCGTGGGAGATGCGCAGGACGAATTTCTCCTTGACCACGATGTTGTCCGAGTAGCCGCCGAAGGTGTTCTCGCCGCCGAACACTGGACCGTTGTAGGTGCCGGTGAAACCGCTTTCGCAATACTGCTCATCGCCCTCGGCGCAGGATGCGCAGTGCTGGCAACTGTCGACCATGCACCCGACGCCGGCCAGATCGCCGACCTTGAATTTGCTGACATTGGCGCCAACGGCGGTCACCCGACCGACAATTTCGTGGCCCGGCACCGATGGATACAAGGTGTTTTGCCACTCGTTGCGCGCGGTGTGCAAGTCGGAGTGGCAGACGCCGCAGTACAGGATGTCGATCTGCACATCATCGGCGCCCGGCGCGCGGCGTTCGAAAGTAAACGGCTTGAGCGAGTCCTTGGGATTCTGCGCGGCGTAGCTATAAGTCTTGGCCATGGAAATCACCTTTTGGGTTTGTGGCTTAGGGTTATTGGCTGAATAGAGAGGAGTGTCGCAGTTGCTGAATCGTTCAAGTGGATGACCTCAGGTCAATCCGTTGAACGAACGTTGAAGAAGTCTTCGCTGATATTTGCGACTGTGTGGCGCGGCGCTGCACAGAGAATAGGACACGGCTTGGCAGACGCGATGGCCGCATCCTGCCGAGTTATTGCCTAATCCCGCCGAAATTGAAGGAATGGCTGATTTTCCGCAGTCCGCGGCGGCTCGACAAAAGTAATGGCGAATTAGTAGCATGCAAGACCTTCGGGACAACACAGGGTTGCTTCCTGATCACGGACGAACATCGATGAACAAAAGTGGTTACCTTTGCCTGGCCTTCATGCTGGCCGTGGGCGGCATGAGTTTTTTCCTCCCGCGTGAAGCGGCGCTGGGGTCCCTCGCGTTGATCGCGCTGTTTTCCTTCGGCTACTTCGTTTTCTACCTGATCAGACACAACCTGCACCACGGCATCATCAAAAGTCTGCTGCTCTCGGTACTGGTCATGGCCATCGGCATCATTCCCGTGCTGGGCTGGATCGTGATCATCGGCTTCGTGATCTACAACATCTCCAAAGCCCTGGAAGGTTTGAAAAGCCTGCTTCCGGACGTGCTCGCCAGCCTAGTGATCTACGGCCTGCTGTGCGCACGCCTGGCCTTCGACATCCGCGACCCCATGGCCGTCGCGGCGCTGGCAGGCGCTTACCTTATCGCATCAATTCTGTACTGCCGCAGCCTCAATGGCTTCTCCACCGAACACGCGCTGTTCAAGATGAGCGTCATGTGGCTATCCATCCCCTTCGCCGCCCTCACCATCATCTCCATCGTATCGGCCCTGGGTAACCTGTTCCGCACCGTCAGCTCCACCATCACCCGCACCGTCATCTCGCCACAAATAGTCTCGGCGCATATGCGTGGCGGCATGCCCATCGATGCGTACACCCGCAACATCAGCACCAGTGTGACGAGCACCGTGACCAATCTGGCGCCGGGCGCGGGGGTTATCACAGCGGGGGTGACGGGGGATCTGGCGCGGAAGGTGACGGAGAAGTCGTGAATAGATTAATTCGCGTACTGCTTTTACTCGCCCTGTGCACGCTGTCGAGCGGGGCAAGCGCGGCACCCGGCTGCGAGGATTTCCTGTCGAAGATCAGTGATAAACCTGCCTATGTGGAGTTTCTACAGTGCACACAAGCCACTGACCGACAGGGAAAACCCTTCGTTGCCCAATACCGCATAACGGGTGCTAACGCGCTCAAGGCCGAGCGATACATGAACCAGCATTTTGGCCTGCCTCCGCTCAAGTTTTACTGCTGCGTCTGGGATTCCATGCCCTATTTTTATCGCGATAAAAAAACAGATATCGGGTATGGCTTCGTCATGGCTTCTGAGGAAACGCCCATCAACCAACGCGAATTGTGGCCGGATATAAAGTTCTTCTACATCGAAGTATCGGTCGACACCGAAGAGATTTGATCGCTCTATGATTCGATGAATACGAGGCAGGCAGCACAATAATGAAAAATCGTGTCACGCAATTTGCCGTGTTTGTTTCAACGCTCTCAACAATGTGCGGGCCCGCACAAGCAGGCGCGTGGGCAAAATTGTGGTTTGGAGCTGCTAGTCACGGATGTGTTGAAACGACCCTATCCGCAGGTACAGGCCAAAATCCTGAAAGCCAGCCCGGCATCGGCCACGGTGGAATGCCCAAAGGTCGGGACGACAGTCACTTTCACTCTGGAAAAAATCGATTATTAAAACCCGCTGCCACGCCGACAGAGGCCTAAAAGGGGAAAGTCGGTGCGGGTTGACTATCGGTATTTGGATGGGGTGTGTAAGGGTGATGGTAATAGTTATGAGTGTCGGATTGAGCATTATCCAATGGAGAGGCGATAACGCGTTTAAGCGTACTCATTCCGCGAATTAAAAAACTTGCCGCCAGGTACTGGCTGCCCAACGAAAGGAAAAAGAGGGATATATGAATCAAACAGAATGGTTGACACTCGCCCGCAAAGTTAGAGCTGCCTATGCAAAGAACCCCAAGGCGCTAGCCGACAAAGCAAAGTTGACTAAGGTTCTCAACGCGTTTGAATCGGTATATGACGACCGATCAACCACAAATGAAGAACATTTTTATCTAGGAAAGTTGATTGGTACGGGGCGAATCGAAGGCACACAAGAGCAGGTCCTAGGCACGGTTAAAGATGCTATCCGTCGGACTATCAACTTTGTCGCCAACGAACCGAATATGGACTGTAGCCGCGCAGAGCTGTACAGCACAGCACTTGTAAACTGCCTTGATAAAGAAAAATTCAAGTCAAACCTTGGTGTCATCCTGGCAAAATACCGTCCAACTTTGGAAGACATTGCTAAAGGCAACGTCTAAATGCGGAACCTGCCCTGAGCAGCCATACAGCCTGAGAACGCAGCCAACGACACCTAGGTGCTGGATTAATATGGAATTAAATCTTTCCCCTTTTACTCCATCCGCTGCCACGAAAACCTGACCTTACAAAATTCCTGTTAAATCACTGCCGCAGACTGATCTTTGATCTTGAGAAACACAAAAAAGCCCCATCGCAATAATTGCGATGAGGCCTTTTATGTTGTTTTAGCTTCAATATCTGTGAGCGGGCGATGCGCAACTTACTCGCAGGAGCTACCAGTGGATGAATCCGCGAAAATGGAAGAAAAAGTTGCTGCAATCAACAAGCTCGTGGATGAACGATTGAAGACGCCAGAGCAGCTGGCTGCGGATAAAATTGCTGCCGAGAAAGCAACTGAAAAGTCGGTTGCAGCCGATAAGGAATACGCGGATATGAAGGCTAAAGAAGCAGAGGATGCTGCTGCGAAGAAAGGAGTTGGCGCAGAGAAAAAGTAGATCTCAAATCAATTCAACGGCCCGCTTCGGCTAACTTTTCGTTGGCCGGAAAGTGAATGGCAAGCATCAAGGACCGGCTGCTTCAGTCCAGCTTTCCTGGGAGAAATGAAGCGTTGGCAGAGGCCAACGCTCTGGATGAGTTGTAAAAGAAAACCGAATAATGGACCGCGAATATTCGGGGCGGATTTATCGCTTTAGATCTGCTTCGCAGCCCCCGCGGGAGCAAGCACCCTCGCCACAGGATGCTCGTCAGCTTCAAATGTTGCGTGACCTGCGAGAGCCGAATCCCACCCACAAAAAAGCCCACTGACCGTTGCCGGTTCAGTGGGCTTTTTGCGATCTGGCTGTTAGTTACAGAGCCATGTCACTGGCAGCATTGGCTTTAGCGGCCGCTGGTGCTTCAGTCGGTGCAGCAGTAGCAGCCGGGGCTGCTGCCTGAGGGATTACCGGCGGAGTAGTCAGCTGCAACACCTTGGCGGTGTAAGCCCACTCTTCTGCGACTTTCTCAGGATTGCCGTTCAACTGAGTGCCGTAGCTTGGCACGATCTGATGCAGTTTTTCCTGCCAGGCTGGCGAAGCAACCTGGTCCTTGAAGACCTTTTGCAGGACCGACAGCATGATCGGTGCAGCGGTCGATGCGCCCGGCGATGCGCCCAGCAGACCGGCGATGGAGCCGTCAGCGGAGGTCACGATCTCGGTGCCCAGTTTCAGCACGCCACCGGCCGCTTCATCACGCTTGATGATTTGCACGCGTTGGCCGGCTTGCCACAGGCGCCAGTCTTCAGCTTTGGCGTTCGGGAAGTACTCTTTCAGGGCGTTCAGGCGGTCTTCGTCAGACAGCATGAGTTGGCCAGCAAGGTACTCGACCAGCGGGTATTCCTTGATCCCGACTTTGGTCATCGGCCAGATGTTGTGGGTGGTGGTGCTGGTCAGCAGGTCCAGGTACGAGCCTTCTTTGAGGAACTTGGTGCTGAAGGTCGCGAATGGGCCAAACAGAATGACGCGCTTGCCGTCCAGAACACGGGTGTCCAGGTGCGGAACCGACATCGGCGGTGCGCCCACCGAAGCTTTACCGTAGGCCTTGGCCAAGTGTTGCTCGGCGATGGTCGGGTTCTCGGTCACGAGGAACGAGCCGCCCACCGGGAAGCCTGCGTATTCCTTGGCTTCAGGAATGCCGGACTTCTGCAGCAAGTGCAATGCACCGCCGCCCGCGCCGATGAAGACGAACTTGGCGTCGGTTTCGGTTTTGGTGCCGTCTTTCAGGTTCTTGTAGCTGACGCGCCAGGTGCCGTCGTCGTTCTTGGTGATGTCCTGTACTTCACTGGACAGCTTCAAGTCGAACTTGGGCGTGGTTTGCAGGTGCGCAACGAACTGGCGGGTGATTTCGCCGAAGTTCACGTCCGTGCCGATCGGCGTCCAGGTGGCCGCGATTTTCTGGCTCGGGTCACGCCCTTCCATCATCAGCGGAACCCACTTGGCGATCTGCGCCGGGTCTTCGGAATACTGCATGCCGGCGAACAGCGGGCTCGCTTGCAGGGCTTCGTAGCGTTTTTTCAGGAACTTGATGTTGTCATCGCCCCACACAAAGCTCATGTGCGGAGTGGAGTTGATGAACGAACGCGGGTTCTTCAGGACGCCTTGCTGAACCTGCCACGACCAGAACTGGCGGGAGATCTGGAAAGCTTCGTTGATTTCAACGGCTTTCGGGATCTGCACCTTGCCGTTCTCGTCTTCCGGCGTGTAGTTCAGCTCGGCCAGTGCGGAGTGACCGGTACCGGCATTATTCCAGCCATTGGAGCTTTCCTGGGCGACGCCATCGAGGCGCTCGACCATTTCCATCGACCAGTCCGGTTGCAGCTCGTTGAGCCAGACACCCAGGGTCGCGCTCATGATGCCGCCGCCAATCAGCAGCACATCGACTTTCTTTGCCTCTTCCGCTTGAGCGGACGTGATCCCCATCGACAAAGCCAGCCCCAGCAGGGCCGTGTTGAGTTTCTTCAGCATCTGTAGCACCTATGATAAAACGCCATCCGCCCTTCCATCCGCACTCGCCAGAACCACGTTTCACGACATTCAGGCAGGATATCGCGGGCTCTCGCACAGCAGGATTGGAGGGTGGGCACACAAGGCCGACGTGTCCATCGACCTCAGTTTATATGTCCCTACTGAACTGACTTTTTATCATTATTGGCTTCAGCTACTTGAGCGACATTGATCCTGTTGGCACGCCTCGAGAGCGTACTAACTGAATAGGTCAAAGCAAGTTGGCGCGCAGAATATCACGCCAGGCACACCCGCGCGTCTGTTCGCGACCTGCCGGTCCGGGAATTGCCTTGCAGATTCCCTCAATTACGCGGGAAGAGGCCCGCCCGAACACCCTCAATCCAACCCGCACGCCGCAAGCAACCCACGCAAAACCAACGCATTCCCCGGCGCAAACCTGCTCGCCGTGTTATCGAAAACGCACCAGGTTTCAGCGCCCGCCTCCACCGACAACTGAATTTTCGCCGCCAGTGCCTGCAATCGTTGCAAATCGTAATCGCTGTAATAAACCCTCGGCGAGCCGTGCATCCGCCAATAACGCACCCCGGACCAGCCGCCCGGCACCTCGCCACCGGTGATCGGCGACGGGTCGGCGGCCACTCGGCCAATTCGCTGTTCGACCAGCAAACCATGGGCCGCGCGCCAGGTTTCATGGCGCGGTTCAAGCACCACCGTGCCCTCGTAGCGGCGCCGCAGCATGCGCAGAAATTCCTCCGCCACCGCCGGGTCATAGGCCAGCGACGGCGGCAATTGAATCAACAGGCAACCCAACTTGTCGCCCAACTGCAAACACTGCGACAGGAACTCATCCAGCAAGCCTTCGCACTGTTGCAAACGTTGAACATGGGTAATCACCTTCGGCATTTTTACCGAGAAACGAAATCCTGCGGGCACTGATTCGGCCCAGCGCAAATACGTTTGAGGCCGGTGCAGGCGATAAAACGAGCTGTTGATTTCGACCGCGTTCAGTTGCGCCGCATAGCGCTGCAAGTGCGTGCCGGGCTCGGGAAACAATGGCCAGTGTTCCCGGGGCAAACTCCAGCCGGCACAGCCGATAAAAAGCGAACTCAATAGAGCACCGCCGCCGCATCGCGCATGAAAATTTCGATGGTTTTCGGCCCGACGCCTTCAAACTCGCCGAGACGTTTTTCGAAAGCTTTGCGATCTTCGCTGGCACTTTGGATGTTGCCAATCTTGCCCGCGTATTCATCGACGAGTTTTTTGCCTAGATGGCGCAAGCGCTCGGCTGTGGTTTCGTCGTAACGCACGTAATGTGCTTCGCCGAGCATGACCACCAGTTCTCGATGGCTGCAACCGGCCAACTTGCGGGCGGTATCGCGCGAATGTTTTTCGACGATCACGCGATACGCTTCGGCAGCAATGTCCGCCTGGATGCGTTTGCCCATCAGGAAACTGGCAATAAACCATTTGAACAAGGCACTTTCATCGCTCTGCTTTAATTCAATGCGCAGATCACCAGCGCTGATTGTTTTACTCATAACTTGCCCATCCTTGCGCGCTGACTCAGGTCCCGCCGCCAACACCTTGGATCGAATTGGCAAACGCAACGCCTGCCTCCCTCACAAGTACCCGCCACTCCGAACTATTGATAAGCCCGGCACGTTCCATTTCATCGGCCGCTTTCAGCAGTTCATCGTATTGCTCTTCGCTGTCCATGCGAATTTCCGGCTGGCGCAAAAGTTTGTACCAGGCAACCAGGGCTTCGCGCTTTTGTTCACTGTTCATGGCTGCTTCTCTCGAGGGTTGTTTTCTCTTGGAAGCGTCGTGCCTGGGAGCCGTTCCTCACGCCCGACAGATGGCTATGGCGACTTAAACCACGCGCTGCACACATCCAGAAATATCTGCTAAGTTGTACGACGACTGACAAATAGAGTCAGTCCGAACCTCACAACAACAAGGAAAAACCCATGACCAAAGCCAAACTGCTGATCGGTTTTCTGTGCCTCTTCAGCGGCTACGTCGCCGCCGCCCCGGCGACCGCCGAGAACGATGTCGCACAAGCCGTCGATCATCTGACCCAAGCCATGCTGCACAAAGATATCCCCGCGCTGGAGAAACTCACCGCGCCGACCCTGAGCTACGGCCATTCGAGCGGCAAGGTTCAGGACAAAAAAGCCTTTATTGCCGATATCGAAACCGGCAAAAGCGCTTTCAAAACGCTGGAGATGCAGAAGCAGACCATCACCCTGTCGGGCGATACCGCGCTAGTGCGTAATCACTTTTCGGCGCAGGCGTTGAATGGCACCGAAGTGGTACCGACCGAAATCGAGAACTTGCAGATCTGGCAGAAACAGCACGGCAAGTGGCTGTTGGTGGGACGCCAGGCGTTTCGGATCTGAGGAATGACTTGCACTGAATAACGCTTTCGCGAGCAGGCTCACAGGCTCTTGCCAAAACACCAAACCCTGTGAGAGCCGAGCTTGCTCGCGATGGCGTCAGCCCGGCCACCATCAATGCTGGATGACAGACCGCCTTCGCGGGCAAGCCTCGCTCCTACAAGATCTCGGAATGAGCCTGCTCGCGATGAGGCCATTAACCCACCCTGACCTAACGCTGCGTATGCGCCACATCCAGCTGACTGAACGTCACCTGCCCGCCCTCATTCTTGTAGCCGGTGTTGTCCAGCGCATAAACGCCAGCCTTGAAGTACAGCTTTTTGTTCTTCCAACTCGAGCTGATTTGCTTGCCCCAGCTGTAGCCTTGCGAATCGACGTTCAAGTAACCCGCCGAACTGAAGCGCACTTCATAAGAAAATGTCTTGCCGAGGGCTATGTCCCTGGCGATCACGATGGTCACGTCTTCGCTGCCCGGTTTCAGCCGGTAGTTGGCAATCACATCGCCCTTTTTTCTGGCCGCATCGTATTGATATTCAACTTTCAGCAGCGGGCCTTCGCCCTGATAGATATGGATTTGGCCAATCACGATCCTGCCGATCGAGGGCACTTGGTTAACTTTCAAGACCGCTTTGAGGCGGTGATTGGCTTCGGGATAGGTCCAGTTGCGCAGCGTGCCGTCACTCAGGGTTTCGCGCAGTTCGCTGCGGGGGAATTCGGATTTCGCGGTGCTGGAACCGGTGACCGGCGCCCAGAAAAACAGTTTGTCGCCAGATCGGAAATATTGGTCGGAATAGCCATCCACCAATCTCGGGGTATCGATGACTTTGGCCGGTGTGCCGACAGGAATCGTCAAGTTCCAGGTTGCCAGTTCAATCATCTCAGCTCTCCTTTGGGGGCGAGCGGACCATACAGCAAGAACAGCGCCATTGAACTCTGCTCGTCGGCGAGCCTCCTACGTTATGTGCTACTTCATTTTTGCTTTGCGCTTTTGGAGGACACCGCCATGCGCCGCATGCTCTTCGTATCCAGTCTTGTCTTGTGCCTGCCGTTCGGTTCGGCTTTCGCCCGTGTGGACGCCGGCGATGTCGCGACCTCCGCCGGGGTATCCGCTTCGCTGTATTCCACCTTCAAAGATCACAAAATGGTGATTCCGGCCCGTGATGACGTGTCGGCGTTCGTCGCCAGTGATGGTGCGATTCGTGGGGTTTACATGGAGTCGGTGTTGAAACAGATTCGCCAGGATAACCCTGGTTTGAATGCCACCGATGAAGACCTGGCAAATGCGATTCTTGTGCAGTACGAAGGGTTGGCCGCTCATTAACCGCCGTGGTGCATAGGGGTGAGTGTCAGGGGCAGGCGCATTGGCTGCTTGTCCTTGAGGTCCGTCGAATCGCTGTGGGCAAAACCGTTGATGGGCTTCTATGATTGAGCCCATGACGACTTCCGCACCGATCCGCTCACCCTGCCCGCCCGGCGCCTGCATCTGCGGGCGCGATCCGCTGCTGGAAACACCGGGAGCGGATGTGCGGATCCTGTTTCTGACTCGTCAGGAGGAGAAGCGACTGCTTGATCGGTTGGAAAATCTGCAAAGCCTCGCCGACCTGCAACGAGTGCAACAACGGATGTTTGAACAATTAGGTGTTCGCGTGGAGTTGGCGCCTGGTTTCAATGAAGTGCGAACCATGCGCGGGATCGGCATTACTGTTGAAGAATTGCCGGGGTTGTGTCGCAAAACGCGTGCATCTATTCCAGCTGCGATTCGTCGCAGTCTGGAAAAACGGCCAGAAATTGCCTACGAGTTGTTGAACGCTAATGACTTGTTGCGCGATGCCTGAAGTGTGTTGATGAAGCAACATCTAAAGCGACGAGAAGCCGCGACAAGAAGCGATCTGCGTTTTTGCCATCGTTAGCTATAGTGATTTTCCAGGCACTGTTTCAGGGCCTGATATTGAGTCGGTGTCGGGCTGAATGTTTAGCCAGGCACCGAGTTATCCATCAAGGAGATTTTCATGAAGCGTTCTGCACTTGCTGGTTTGTTTATTGCCGCTACGTTGCTGGCACCCTCCGCGTTCGCTGCGGCTGACCTGTGTACGGTCAATCTGCAAAAGATCAAAGACGCTCAAGTGAGTACGGAAGTACAGAGCGAGGGGCTTAAGACCAATATTGAAGACACGGTGAAAAAGGCTGAAGCGGCAAAGGCCAAAGGCACTGAAGAAGGCACCAAGGACTGCATTTCGTTAACCACGCAAGCCTTGCAGGACATTCAAAACAACACCAAGGGCGATCAATAATCCTTGGCTGACTGCCGTGTTTCGGTAGGCGTTGCCGAAAGGCACGCCTGGCGAATCCGCAGTTTAGAGTTTCTGATTAAGAGTTTCTGATGGGTTTTAGAGTTTCTGATATTGAGTCGGTGCCGGGCTGATTTGTTGCACCAGCGCCGAGCTATCCATTAAGGAGATTTCCATGAAGCGTTCTGCACTTGCCGGATTGTTTGTTGCTGCTACGTTATTGGCGCCCGCCGCATTCGCTGCGGACGATCTTTGCGCTGTCAATCTGCAAAAAATCAAAGATGCTCAACCGCAGATGAAAGTCCAGAGTGTCGAGTTGAATGCCAGGATTAAACAAGCCGTAGAAAATGCTCAAAAGGAACAGGCTAAAGGCACGGAAGAAGGCAAAAAGAATTGCATCTCGTTGACCGAAAGAGCCCTTAACGATATTGACGACACTGACGACGGCCGCGAATAAGGCCTGTTTTCTGAGCAGCCCTATAACCTGTTCGGGCATCCGGTAGGAGCTGTTCCTACCGGTAGCCATGCAGGCTGCTTATTGTTGAGCCAAGCCACTTTTAGCTTGCTGCTCCAGATGCAACTGCAACTCTGGCTCGATCTTCAATGCTGCGGCCAGTTCATCCAGATACGCGCGCTCGGCGTCCTGCTGATCGTTGACCAACATCACACTCGCCAGATACATTTCCGCTGCCATCGCCGGGTCGGTGGCGGATTGCGCCACATCGGCAGCATCCAGCGGACGCGCGACTTCGTCGTCGAGCCATTGCTGCAGTTGCGGGTCTTCGGTGTGGCGGCCGACTTCAGCGCTGATCATCTGTTTTTCATTGGCATCGATGCGGCCATCAGCCTTGGCGGCACCGATCAAGGCGCGCAACACGGCGTGGCTGTGTTCCTCGACTTCCGGGCCGGACAGCAGATCGACAGTGCGCGGCGCCTGTTGCGGCGCCGAGGCCTGGCTGCGTTGCCAGGCTTGGTAGGCCTGAAACGCCATCATCCCGAGGGAGGCCAGTGCCGCGTAATTAGTGCCGCCGGCCGAGCGCGTGCGCGCCGAACCACCCAACGCCGAGCCACCGCCCAACAGGCCACCAAGTAGACCGCCGAGGCCGCCACTGCCGCCACCCGACCCGGCGCCTGCGCCTAACAGACCGCCGAGCAAGCCACCGAGGCCGCCCGGCGATGGCGAAGCGCCGCCACGTTGTTGCGACGTCGAGCCTTGGCCGCCGCGCAGGAGTTGTTCAAGCAGATCGCTGGTGTTCATGACGCCATCCTCATTAATAGACGTGGCTTAAACAGGCATAAGCAGTCAGCCAACAATAGTCTCCGGTGGTGATTGCGCCAGCACCGTCTGACTGAATCGAAGGCCAATAGGCCGCGAGTGCCAAACATTTGCCCCCTCACCGCAATGTCCTGTGAAATGCCCCCGGCAAATTTCTCCAACGTTTTTGCGCGCGACCCAGCTAAGATTGAGAGGTGGTGAACCTTATTCCCGCTTTTCCGGTCGATACCTGCAACCCGACCCGGTTTGCCGACGCCCCCAATAGAAGGGTGCTGACTGGCTTGCTTCACTTTTTGGAGAACGCCCCCGTGATATCAACCCTACACATCGCCAGGCTGAAAGCATGGGGCGCCCATGGTTTTACCGCGACTGGCGTGGTCACTGCTTTCCTGGCCACCCTCGCGCTGCTGGAAAATCAAGCCACGCATTGCCTGCTCTGGTTGGGCGTGGCGCTGATCGTCGACGGCCTCGATGGCGCACTGGCGCGCAAGGTCAATGTGCAATCGGTGCTGCCGAGTTTCGATGGCTCGATCCTCGATCTGGTCATCGATTACCTGACTTACGTGTTTATCCCGGCGCTGTTCATCTACCGCTACATTCCCCTGCCGGAATACACGCTGCTGCTGACCGTGTCGCTGATTCTGGTGTCGTCGCTGTTCTGCTTCTGCAACGTCAACATGAAGAGCAAGGACAACTACTTCCAGGGCTTCCCCGCTGCCTGGAACGTCGTTGCGTTGTGCCTGTACATCATCAGCCCGTCGCCGTGGGTGACCTTCCTCACCGTGATCGGCCTGGCGCTGCTGACCGTCACGCGGATGAAGTTCCTGCACCCGTTCCGCGTGCGCAAGTTCATGCCGATCAACATTGCCGTCACCGCCATTTGGCTACTGTGCAGTTTGTCGCTGGTGGTCAACCATCCAGTGATCAACCCGTTGGTCATGGGCCTGTGGCTGCTGATGTCGGCGTACTTTCTGGGCATTTGCATCTGGCGCACGGCGATGGAGTGGTTTGACGTTTCGCGGCACAAGTAAACGTTTGTGCGCATTCCGATCGGAGCGCCGCCCACCGTGCGGCGTGCCGATGCAAGGGTGCCGAGATCGTTGCTGATCACAGGGATAAGTGAAAGGTGAATAGTCAGATTCGTCTTGCGTGTGCTGATGATGCGGCTGCGATCAGCCGCGTTATCGTTCAGTCTTTGCGCCGATCCAATGCCCAGGATTACCCGGCTGATGTGATTGCCCGGGTCGAGAAAGGTTTTTCTGCCGAATCCATTCTCGCGTTGATGAGCCTGCGGCAGGTGTTTGTGGCGACGGTTGATCAGCGCGTCATTGCAACCGCGAGTCTGGATCACGACGTTGTTCGTAGTGTGTTCGTTGATCCTGACCATCAAGGTCTTGGGCTGGGCAGGCAGTTGATGGCGACGCTGCACTCCGTGGCCCGCGATGCCAACATTAAAACCCTGCGCGCCCCCTCCTCGATTACGGCCGAAGGTTTCTACCTGACATTGGGTTTTGTGAAAGTGCGCGATGAATTCCATGGCGCTGAGCGCACCATCATCATGGAACTGCAGATTTAGCGGCGGCGCCTGTTGGTGAACGGTTCCGTCAGCCGGGATTTATTTCAGCGGACAGATCGCCATCGCGAGCAGGCTCACTCCTACATTGGATAGTGTGCAACCAAGATATTTGCGGCCAAACACAGATCACCTGTAGGAGTGAGCCTGCTCGCGATGGCGTCCTGTCAGGCACCCACAACCTCATCTGCCAGACCGCTCAACGATCAACGATCAACGATCAACGCCTGGTAATCACCACCTCCAGATACTCACTCGGCACCACCAGTGAATCGGCGCCCGCACGGTTGAGTTTATTGAGCAATTCAGTCAAATCCTTGTCCAGCGCCTCGGCGCCTTCCGGCGGCAGCACGGCGAATGCTTTGTGAACCGGGCCATACCAGGTGCGGAAGATTTCGATGAAATGCGCCGCCGAGCGGTAGCGGAAGTTGAAATGCCGCCGCGTAACCTGAGTCTGGAAGTCGTGATCATCAAAATGCGTGTGCAGCCACGATTCGTTGCCCCAGTTCGACGGCGGTTGCGCGCCGGGTGGCGGTGGCAAGTGGCGACCGAGGGTTTTGAACATCTGGCCAACAAAGCCTTCGGGCGTCCAGTTGGCCAGGCCGATGCGACCACCGGGCCGCACCACGCGCGCCAACTCGGCGGCGGCTTTGCCCTGGTCGGGCGTGAACATCACGCCAAACGTCGAGAGCACCGCGTCGTAACTGGCGTCCTCGAACGGCAGCGCTTCGGCGTCGGCCACCTGAAAAATCACCTCCAGCCGTTCCGCGCGACTGCGGTCTTCGCCGCGCTCAAGCAGCGCCGCAACGTAGTCCGTGGACGTCACGTTGCATCCGCGCCGTGCGGCGGCGAGCGTCGCGTTGCCATTGCCGGCGGCGACATCCAGCACCAGCTCGTCGCAGCGCAGGTCGCAGGCTTCGGCCAGTTGCTCGCCGACAATCTGCAACGTCGTGCCGATCACGGCATAGTCGCCGCTGGCCCAAGCGGCCATCTGACGGTTTTTCAGGGCAGTGAGATCAATCGGTGTGCTCATGAGGTGATGCTCCCTGGCGGGTGAAAACACAGATCAGGCGCTGACGGACAACGGTTCCGCCGTAGTGGATCTTCTTGTTATGAGGACAGGGGCCGGCAGCGCCCTGCTCTGCAACTATCGCCCCGGCACTGCGCCGCGTCTTCGCCGATCGTCCGGAGATAGGCGCGGTTGCAGCGCTCGCCGATGAATGGCGATGAATCTGTTAAACCCGGTTAACAGTCACCGCGAAAAACGCCGCATATCCGCATTTTTCCAGACCCCAAAGTACCTGCGGCGAGTGAGCTTGCTCCCTCGCCAAAGGTACTTTGGTGGGACATTACGATGCGGCGGGCGCCTTCGCCTCTTGCAGCAGTTGTCGGATCATTTGTTCCTGCGTGTCGTAACTGCCCTCGCCAAAGTGGGTGTAACGCACCTGCCCTTTGGCGTCGATCAGGTAGTGGGCGGGCCAGTATTGGTTGTCGAAGTTGCGCCAGATTGCGTAGTTGTTGTCGATCGCCACCGGGTAGGTGATGCCAAGTTTTTCAACCTGATCCCTGACGTTATCGATGATGCGTTCGAAGCCGTATTCCGGGGTGTGCACGCCGATGACCACGAGGCCATCCTGCTGGTACTTTTTCGCCCAATCCTTCACGTACGGCAAGGTGTGCTGGCAGTTGATGCAGTCGTAGGTCCAGAAGTCGACCAGCACCACTTTGCCTTTCAGCGCTTGGGTATTCAGGGCCGGTGAGTTCAGCCATTCGACCGCGCCGTCGAGCGACGGCATAGAGCCCTTGTCAGTGTCGATGCCGGTGTCGATGGCAGTGTCAGCCTTGACCTTGCTGACGAGGTAATCGACCACCTTCGGCACGTTTTCCAGCAGGCCTTGCTCGACGCGGGTGACGCTTTCGGATGAGGTGCCGGCGAGCAGTGCGTTGTCCGCGCCGGTGGATATCACCGCTGCCGCCGCCAGTACCGCCACGCCCGCGCCGCGCCGCAACCAAGCGGTGACCGGGATCGACGGTTTGAGGCGATTGACCAGACTGCGTCCGGCGAAGATCAACGTGCCCAGCGACAAGGCACTGCCCAAGCCGTAAGCCACCAGCAACAAACTGGTTTGCGCGTTGGCGCCTTGCAGCATGGCGCCGGAGAGGATCACGCCGAGGATCGGCCCGGCGCACGGGGCCCAGAGCAAACCGGTGGCAACGCCGATCATCACCGAGCCGAGCGGGCCGGACTTTTTGCGTGTAGCGGGGTCGAGGCGATTGCCGAGCATTACGAACGGGCGTGCGAGCCAGTCACCGATGCGCGCGGAAATCAGCGACAACGCAAACACCACCATGACAATCAGCGCCACATGGCGGCCGGTGTTGTTGGCCTGGATCACCCATTCGCTGCTGACCACGGCCAGGCTGGCGATCAGGGCGAAGGTCAAAACCATGCCGCCCAACGTGAAAAATATCGAGGAGCGCGTGCGCTCGACCCCGGCAAACAGGAACGGCACAACCGGAAGAATGCACGGGCTGAGGACAGTCAAAATACCGCCCAGAAACGCGATGAGAAACATGGCAGGTCACCTGAAATAATCGAAACATCACCCGCCCCTGCAGGGGCCGAGCTTGCTCGCGAAGAGGCCGGCACTTTCAACACACATGCCGGCCGACAGATCGCTTTCGCGAGCAAGCTCTGCTCCTACAGAGAACGGAACATCACCCGCCCCTGTAGGAGCCGAGCTTGCTCGCGAAGAGGCCGGCACATTCAACACACATGCCGGCCGACAGACCGCTTTCGCGAGCAAGCTTCGCTCCTACAGAGAACGGGACATCACCCGCCCTGTGGGAGCCGAGCTTGCTCGCGATGGCGGTGTTTCAGTCGCTGTAGATATTGAGGCGACTGGCCTCATCGCGAGCAAGCTCGGCTCCCACAGGGGATTGTGGGGACTGCGGGAATTTGGCAATTGCATTGCCATCTCAACTGCCGTCGGCGCAGTCATCGGAGAATTTGCTGTAATCCAGTGCCTGGGTTTTGCCTTGCGAGTCCAGGTAAGTCAGCCGTGCATTGACGATCCCGCACGATGGCGTGGCGTCCTGTTTCAGCGACACGACTTTCTGAATGTCCAAATGCGTGCCGTAGGTGTAGGTTTTCGGCGTGACATCTGTTTCGGCGCGGGCCGACAAGGTGCAGATGTTCAGGGCGGCAAACAGGCAAGCGGCGTAGACGGCTTTGGTGTTCATGGCGGTAATCCTCAAGGCTTCAATGGTTAGTCGATGCGAGGCCTGCTGGTTTGCCTCGATGGAGCCCATTAAAAGCGTGCGACGTATCGCGCCTGTGTCGGGATTTGCCCTGAATCAGTCGTTACGTATCAAAGCCAGCGCCCGATACACAGCGATACAAAAGCCCGCAAAATAGACGTTTTTGCGTCCGCATGTATCCCTCGACAGCGCAGATACAGTGGAATACAAAGGCCTGCGGGCGAACGGACAAAGGCCCGATAGACTGCGCGACATCCCCCATTTACAGAGGCGGCACCCATGGAACATGTCGATCACATTCTCATCGTCGACGACGACCGCGAGATTCGCGAACTGGTCGGCAACTATCTGAAGAAGAATGGTTTGCGCACCACGGTCGTGGCGGATGGTCGGCAGATGCGTTCGTTTCTGGAATCGACGCCGGTCGACCTGATCGTGCTCGACATCATGATGCCGGGCGATGACGGCCTGACCCTGTGCCGCGAATTGCGCGCCGGCAAACACAAAACCACGCCAGTGCTGATGCTCACCGCGCGCAACGACGAAACCGACCGCATCATCGGCCTCGAAATGGGCGCCGACGATTACCTGGTCAAGCCTTTCGCCGCGCGTGAATTGCTCGCGCGGATCAACGCCGTGCTGCGCCGCACGCGCATGCTGCCGCCCAACCTGGTGGTCACCGAAAGCGGTCGGCTGCTGGCGTTCGGGCGCTGGCGCCTGGACACCTCCGCGCGGCATCTGCTCGACAGCGACGGCACCATGGTCGCCCTCAGCGGCGCGGAATATCGCTTGCTGCGAGTGTTCCTCGATCATCCGCACCGAGTGCTCAACCGCGATCAATTGCTCAACCTGACCCAGGGCCGCGACGCCGACCTGTTCGACCGTTCCATCGACTTGCTGGTCAGCCGTTTGCGTCAGCGCTTGCTCGACGATGCCCGCGAACCGGCCTGCATCAAGACTGTGCGCAGTGAGGGCTACGTGTTTTCCCTGCCGGTCGAAGTACTCGGGGCATCGGCATGAAACGCACCCTGATCTGGCCGCGCACCCTCGCCTCGCGGTTGTCCCTGATCTTCTTGATCGGCCTGATCCTGGCGCAGGCCTTGTCGTTTGGTGCGCAGTATTACGAGCGTTATGAAAGCGCCAGGACCACCATGCTCGGCAACCTGGAAACCGACGTTTCGACCTCGATTGCGATCCTCGACCGCTTGCCGGCAGACGAACGCGCGGGTTGGCTCAAGCAACTGGAACGGCGCAATTACCGCTACTTGCTCGGCGAAGGTTCGCCGGGCGCGGCGATGGACGATATGCCGGTTGCGGTGACGTCGATCAAAGACGCAATCGGCATGGAATACCCGATGACCGTGACGGATATTCCGGGGCCGCAGAAGCATTTCCAAGTGCATCTGAAACTCACTGACGGCAGCCCGGTGACCATCGACGTGCGGCCGGCGATGGTGCCGTTGTCGCCGTGGTTGCCGATTGTGCTGTTGGGCCAATTGGCGTTGATGATCGCCTGCACGTGGCTGGCCGTGCGCATCGCCATCCGCCCGCTGACACGGCTGGCGATGGCGGTGGAAACTCTCGACCCGAATACCCACGCGGTGCATCTGGACGAAAAAGGCCCGACCGAAGTAGCCCACGCGGCCAAGGCGTTCAACGCGATGCAGGCGCGAATTGCGGCATATCTCAAGGAACGCATGCAATTGCTGGCGGCGATTTCCCACGACCTGCAAACCCCGATCACGCGGATGAAACTGCGCGCCGAGTTCATGGACGATTGTGTGGAAAAGGACAAGCTGTGGAGCGACCTCAGCGAGATGGAACATCTGGTGCGCGAAGGTGTGGCGTACGCGCGCAGCATTCACGGCGCGACCGAAGAGAGTCGCCGCACCGATCTGGATTCGTTCCTCGACAGCCTGGTCTTCGACTATCAAGACATGGGCAAACAGGTGCAACTGAGCGGCAAAAGCGCTGCCGTCATCGACACTCGCCCGCACGCGTTGCGCCGGGTGCTGGTGAACTTGACGGACAACGCGCTGAAGTTCGCTGGCGCGGCCGAATTGGTGGTGAAGGTACTCGCCGATGGCAGTTTGTCGGTCAACGTAATGGACCGGGGGCCGGGGATTGCCGAGGAAGAACTGGCGCAGGTAATGGAACCGTTTTATCGCGTAGAGAACTCGCGCAACCGCAGCACCGGCGGCACCGGGCTGGGCCTGGCGATCGCCCAGCAACTGGCGCTGGCAATTGGCGGATCGCTGACCTTGCGCAACCGCGAGGGCGGCGGCCTGTGCGCCGAACTGAAATTGCCAGCGCCGCATTAGCCTTGTGGGAGCCGAGCTTGCTCGCGATGGCGGTGGGTCAGTTGAGATTGATGTTGAATCTGACGGCCCCTTCGCGAGCAAGCTCAGCTCCTACAGGGGGATGTTTGTTGGGTGGGGGATTGGCGTTCGACCGCGATCAATGTAGGAGTGAGCCTGCTCGCGATGGCGGTGGGTCAGCTGAGGTTGATATCAACTGGCACACCGCTTTCGCGAGCAAGCTCAGCTCCTACAGGGGATGTTTGTTGGGTGGGGGATTGGCGTCCGACCGCGATCAATGTGGGAGCGAGCTTGCTCGCGATGGCGGTGGGTCAGTTGAGGTTGATATCAACTGGCACACCGCTTTCGCGAGCAAGCTCAGCTCCTGCAGGTGCGGTGTTGTTGGGTGGAGGTTGTGCTCAGGCGGCCACGCCGAGCACGCCTTGTGCATGCATCTGCTGCAATAACGCCCAGCCGTTTTCCATGAATTCGCTCGACCCGGCAGCGCCCGCCTCTTGCGCCAGCCCTTGCAGTTGCGCCCGGCCATCCAGCGCAGGAAATTCGCCAATGCGCTGCAACAAGCGCCACGCCAGCGGGCTCAATTCGGCGAACTTCACGCTCCAGTCCTCTGCGCGCCGAACCAACAACAACGTCGGCTGATCCGGCGCAGCGTCAGGCTGATAATCCGGGCCTAAAAGCTGCACCGGCCAGGCATACGCCAACGGCCAGGCCAGTGGCGACACCTGCAACGGCCGCTCCAGCATTAATTGCGCGTCGCTGGCCGGCAACGGCTGGTCATCCGCCTGTTGCAGCACCATTTCGACCCATTCGTAATGCGCCAACTCGGCCATGAACGCCGGCCAATCTCCCGGCAATCCACCGGCGATAAACCCGACAAACTCGCGGGCAATTTCGCCAAATTTCGGCGTTTGTGCGCGGTGGTCACGCAAAAAGGCTCGCAGCAGCAACCGCCAATCCTCCTCGCCGAGAATCTTCACCAGCACCGGAAACGTGCCGCTGAGCAACAACGACAAATTGTTGAACACCAGATCGCGGTACACCTGCAGCCGCGCGGCATCCATTTCGGCCGGCGCCGCGCAGTTTTCGGGGTCGCGCAAGTAGCGGGTCAGGGCATTTTGCTGCTGATGCAACGAGGACTTATCCACGGTTCACCTCCGCCGCTTGCAAGCGGCGAATGGTCTGCAACTCGGCGACCAATTCGGAGAACGCCGGGAAGTTGAAGTCGCGCTCCAGCAGCGTCGGTTGCGCACCAAATCGCGCATAAGCCTCGGACAACAGCGACCAGACCACCGGTTTCACCGAAGCGCCGTGGGTGTCGATTTTCAACGTGTCGGATTCGTCGAAATGCCCGGCGACGTGCATGCCCACCACGCGTCCGGCATCGATACCGGCCAAAAATGCCTGCGGGTCAAAACCGTGGTTGATCGAGTTGACGTAGACGTTGTTGACGTCCAGCAGCAGGTCGCAATCGGCCTCGCGCAGTACGGCATTGGTGAAGGCCAGCTCGTCCATCTCCTGCCGGGGTGCGGCGTAATAAGAAACGTTCTCCACCGCCAGCCGCCGTCCGAGAATGTCCTGCGCCTGACGAATGCGCGCGGCAACGTGGTGCACCGCTTCTTCGGTGAATGGCAGCGGCAGCAAGTCGTACAGGTGACCGTCATCGCTGCAGTAACTCAAATGTTCGCTGTACAGCGGCACGTTGAAGTGATCGAGAAAACCGCGCACTTCGTGCAAAAACGCCACGTCCAGCGGCGCCGATCCGCCGAGCGATAAGGACAAACCATGACAGGACAACGGATAGCGTTCGGCCAACGCACGCAACGCCGCGCCGTGGGCACCGCCGATGCCGATCCAGTTTTCCGGCGCGACTTCGAGAAAGTCGAAGTCACCCACCGCCGCGGCCTGAAGGTCGTTGAGCAGACCGCGACGCAGGCCCAGGCCTACGCCGGGTTTGGGGAATAAATAGGCTGTGTGCATGCTGGTGGCCTCCTCTCAGTTGAACAATTTCGGTCAACCGAGTGAATCGCGCGGGTGTATCGGGGCTGTGTTTGAAACGGGCGGCAATCGTCTGCCGCTGTATCCCGAACGAGCGCGTACACACTGCAATACAAACCACCCAACCTCGTAGGAAGACAGAGCAGTTTTCGGGGGATGCGCGCGAAATGCTACGCTGCCAACACTCAAGGCCTACCCGGAGTGTTGAACATGCTCGACAGCCCCATCCGCGAACAGCTCGACCGACTTCAGCAGTTGATGGCCGACCAGCCATTCGCGGTTCTGACCGGTGCCGGCATCAGCACGCCGTCGGGCATTCCGGACTATCGCGACAACCAGGGCGTGCGCCGTGGGCGTCAGCCGATGATGTATCAGGAGTTTCTCGCCGCACCCGAAGCGCGCCGGCGTTACTGGGCGCGGGCGATGCTTGGTTGGCCGCGGGTGCGCGTGGCCAGTCCCAACGCGGCGCACGAGGCGCTGGCCAGTTTGCAGGGTTCGCGGCAGATCGGCGGGTTGATCACGCAGAACGTCGACACGCTGCACGATCAGGCTGGCAGCCACGATGTCATCGAACTCCACGGCAGCCTGCACCGGGTGCTGTGCCTGGATTGCGGCCAGCGCAGCGAACGCGATGCGATTCAGCGCGTGATGGAGGCGCAGAATCCGTACCTGGCGGGCGTCGATGCGGTGCAAGCGCCGGATGGCGATACGCTGCTGGATCCGGCGTTTGAAGCGCGATTCCAGGTGCCCCATTGCCCGCATTGTGGCGCAGCGCGGATGAAGCCGGACGTGGTGTTTTTCGGTGAAAACGTCGCGGCCGTCACGGCGGCGCGGGCGATGGCAGCGGTTGAGGACGCGGCGGGATTGTTGGTGGTGGGTTCTTCGCTGATGGCGTATTCGGCGTTTCGCTTGTGTCGGGCGGTGGTGGATCAGGGCAAACCGCTGATCGCGATCAATCTCGGGAAGACCCGGGCGGACGAGATCTTGCAGATGAAGATTGAAGGTTCGTGCGAGCAACTGCTGCCGCTGCTGGCGCAACACCTCAATTCCTGAGCAAACCCGACCCCTGTGGGAGCGAGCTTGCTCGCGATGGCGTGGTGTCAGGCGCCATCAACGTCGGCTGTGCCGGCGTCTTCGCGAGCAAGCTCGCTCCCACAGGGAAATGCGTTTATCCATCAGATAATCGCTGGCCGAGGTTGGCTTGCTTGAAGATGTCGAACAACGCCTGCGCCGCTGCCGACAGTTCGACCCCCGGTTTGGTCAGCACGCCAATCGCCCGCTCCACCACCGGGTCGCGCAGGGTGATGCAGTGCGCGCCCGACTCCTGCATCTGCCTGACGCACAGTGCTGGCACCGCGCTCACGCCCAAGCCGCTGGCGACCATGCGCCCGACCGTGGCCAGTTGATGGCTTTCAAATTCCACCGGTAACTTCATCCCGCGAGCCTGCAGGTGTTCTTCCAGCATCACCCGCACGGTCGACGGGCGTTGCAGGGTGATGAACGGTTCCTTCAACAACGTTTCCCAGTCGATTTCCGGCCGATCGGCCAGCGGGGAATCCGGCGGCACCACGGCGACAAAGCGGTCGATGTACAACGGCGTAAACTGCAGCGACGTGCTGTGCGCCGGTTCGAACGAAACGCCGAGTTCCACTTGGCGGTCGCGGACCATTTCCAGCACCTGTTCGTTGATCACGTCGTTCACCGTCACGTTGACTTTCGGGTAGCGTGCGCGGAAGGTTTTGAGGATCGGCGGCAGCAGGTTGCCGGCAAACGACGGCATCGCCGCGAGGGTCACGCGACCGCGCTGCAGGGTAAAACGTTGGCGCAGTTCGTCTTCGGCGTTGTCCCAATCGGCGATCAGCCGTCGGGCCAGCGGCACCAGTGATTCACCTTCCGGGGTCAGCGCGACGTTGCGCGTGTTGCGCGTGAACAGGCGGCCACCGAGGCCTTCTTCGAGGGCCTTGATGGTCAGGCTCAACGCCGATTGCGACAGGTGCAAGCGCTCGCAGGCGACGGCGAAGCTCAGGCTCTGCGCCACGGCGAGGAAGGCGCGGATTTGCTTGACGGTCATGGTCGCGTTGCTCCGGTGATGGGCGTGCAAGTTATTTGTAGGAGCATGGCTTGCCCGCGATGGCGTTTTTGACATCGTCTTCGCGAGCAAGCTTTGCTCCTACAGGTTATGAGGCGTCTGTGAAATCGTGTTCGCGAGCACGCTTCGCTCCTGCGGGAGGAATGATATTGATGTAGGGCGCACGGACGTCATTGGTGAGTTTTATCTATCAATCATCCTTAAAAATCAACTTAACAAATGAATCGACCGGCGCGACACTCGGTTGCATTACGGCTAGCCAGCCGCCCATCAAGAATAAAAGAGGTGCATATGGCAGGTTTCGACAAGCGCGTGAGTTCCTACGAGGAAGCTCTGGCAGGTCTTGAAGACGGCATGACCGTGATCGCCGGCGGCTTCGGCCTGTGCGGGATCCCGGAAAACCTCATCGCCGAGATCAAACGCAAAGGCACCCGCGACCTCACCGTGGTTTCCAACAACTGCGGCGTCGACGGTTTTGGCCTCGGCGTGTTGCTGGTCGATCGGCAGATCAGCAAAGTGGTGGCCTCCTACGTCGGCGAGAACAAACTGTTCGAAGACCAACTGCTGAAAGGCGAAATCGAAGTCGTGCTTACCCCGCAAGGCACCCTCGCCGAAAAAATGCGTGCGGGCGGCGCCGGCATCCCGGCGTTCTTTACCGCCACTGGCGTCGGCACTCCGGTCGCCGAAGGCAAGGAAGAACGTGAATTCCACGGTCGCCGTTACATCATGGAAGAGTCGATCACTGGCGATTTCGCCATCGTCAAAGGCTGGAAAGCCGACCATTTCGGCAACGTCATCTATCGCCACACCGCCCAGAACTTCAATCCGCTGGCCGCTACCGCCGGCAAAATCACCGTGGTCGAAGTCGAAGAAATCGTCGAGCCCGGCGAGCTGGACCCGTCGCAGATCCACACCCCTGGCATCTACGTCGACCGGGTCATTTGCGGCACGTTCGAGAAGCGCATCGAACAGCGCACCGTGCGTAAGTGATCCCCTGCCCCCGGACCGAATGAAGGAATAACAACAATGGCACTTTCCCGCGAACAAATGGCTCAGCGCGTCGCCCGCGAAATGCAGGACGGCTTCTACGTCAACCTCGGCATCGGCATTCCGACCCTGGTCGCCAACTACATCCCTGAAGGCATGGAAGTCATGCTGCAATCGGAAAACGGCCTGCTCGGCATGGGCCCGTTTCCGACTGAAGAAACCATCGACGCCGACATGATCAACGCCGGCAAGCAAACCGTGACCGCACGGATCGGCGCGTCGATCTTCTCCTCGGCCGAATCGTTTGCGATGATTCGCGGCGGCCATGTTGACCTGACCGTGCTCGGCGCTTTTGAAGTGGATGTGCAGGGCAACATCGCTTCGTGGATGATCCCCGGCAAGATGGTCAAGGGCATGGGCGGCGCGATGGACCTGGTCGCTGGCGCCGACAACATCATCGTCATCATGACCCACGCGTCGAAGGACGGTGAGTCGAAACTGTTGGCCCAATGCAGCCTGCCGCTGACCGGCGCCGGGTGCATCAAGCGCGTTCTGACCGACCTCGCCTACCTTGAAATCAAGGACGGCGCGTTCATTCTCAAAGAACGCGCGCCGGGTGTCAGCGTCGAAGAAATCGTCGCCAAGACCGCCGGTAAACTGATCGTGCCGGAGCATGTTCCGGAAATGCAATTCGCTGCTCAGTGAGGAATCATTCCATGCAAGACGTCGTTATTGTTGCCGCCACCCGCACCGCCATTGGCAGTTTCCAGGGCGCGTTGGCCGGTGTATCCGCGGTTGATCTGGGCGCGGCGGTGATCCGCCAGTTGCTCGCGCAAACCGGGCTCGACCCGGCGCAGGTCGATGAAGTGATCATGGGCCAGGTGTTGACCGCCGGTGCCGGGCAAAACCCTGCGCGCCAGTCGGCGATCAAGGCTGGTCTGCCGTTTACTGTGCCGGCGATGACCCTGAACAAGGTCTGCGGTTCAGGCCTCAAGGCGTTGCATCTGGCGACCCAGGCAATTCGCTGCGGCGATGCCGAGGTGATCATTGCCGGCGGCCAGGAAAACATGAGCCTGTCCAATTACGTAATGCCCGGCGCGCGCACCGGTCTGCGCATGGGCCACGCGCAAATCGTCGACACGATGATCAGCGACGGTCTGTGGGATGCGTTCAACGATTACCACATGGGCATTACCGCCGAGAACCTTGCCGAGAAGTACAGCCTGACTCGCGAACAGCAAGACGCTTTCGCCGCCGCCTCGCAGCAGAAAGCCTCGGCAGCCATTGAAGCCGGGCGGTTTGTCGATGAGATCACGCCGATCCTGATCCCCCAGCGCAAGGGCGATCCGCTGTCCTTCGCCACCGACGAACAACCCCGCGCCGGCACCACCGCCGAGTCGCTGGGCAAGTTGAAAGCGGCGTTCAAGAAAGACGGTTCGGTCACGGCCGGTAACGCCTCGTCGTTGAACGATGGCGCTGCCGCAGTGATCCTGATGAGCGCCGACAAAGCCAAGTCGCTGGGCCTGCCGGTATTGGCGAAAATCGCTGCTTACGCCAATGCCGGCGTGGACCCGGCGATCATGGGCATCGGCCCGGTGTCGGCAACCCGCCGCTGCCTGAGCAAGGCCGGTTGGTCGATCGAGCAACTGGATTTGATCGAAGCCAACGAAGCCTTCGCCGCGCAATCGCTGGCAGTGGCGAAAGATCTGGAATGGGATCTGGACAAGGTCAACGTCAATGGCGGCGCAATTGCCCTGGGCCACCCGATCGGTGCCTCGGGTTGCCGAGTGCTAGTGACGTTGCTGCACGAAATGATCAAGCGCGACGCCAAAAAAGGCCTCGCCACCCTGTGCATCGGTGGTGGGCAAGGCGTGGCCCTGGCGATCGAACGCGCCTGATCCACCCTGCTCTGATCGTTCCTGCGCTCCGCGTGGGAACGATCAGCAGCTCACGCCGCCAGTTGCAAGATCAGCCACGCATTCGCGGCGCTGATCACGGCAAACAAGCCCCACGCCAGCAGCCGCGTCGGCAGTTTGTTGACGAACGGCCCCATCAGCTTCTGGTCATTGGTCATGCTGATCAGCGGGTACAACGCAAACGGCAACTGCAGGCTCAGCACCACTTGGCTCATCACCAGCAATTTGCCAATCGCGTTATCGCCCATCAGCCATACGCCGATGAACGCCGGGATCAGCGCCAGCCCCCGAGTAATCAGGCGTCGTTGGTAACAAGGAATCCGCAGGTTCAGATACCCCTCCATGATCACCTGGCCGGCAATGGTCCCGGTGAAGGTCGAGCTCTGCCCCGACGCCAGCAGCGCGACGCCGAACAACACGCTGGCCAGCGCCCCGCCCACCAACGGATCGAGCAAGTGATAGGCGTCCTGAATGTCGACCACTTCGCTGTGCCCGGTGCTGTGGAAAGCCGCCGCCGCCAGAATCAGAATCGCCGCGTTGACCAGCAACGCCAGCGCCAGCGAGCCGATGGTGTCGATGCGCGCCAGCTTCACGGCGTCCTGCTTGCTCGCCAAGTCCTTGCCGATCATCCGTGTCTGCACAATCGAGGTGTGCAAATACAGGTTGTGCGGCATCACCGTGGCGCCAAGAATGCCGATCGCGATGTACAGCGGCGCGGCATCGCTGATGGCGGCCAGCGACGGCGTGAAACCTTGGGCGACGTCCGGCCAGTAAGGTTTGATCAGCAGCAATTCGACGAAGAAACACGCGCCGATCGTGCCGACCAGCACCAGCATGATTGCCTCGAGGCGGCGGAAACCACGATTTTGCAGGGCCAGCACCAGCAAGGTGTCGAAGGCGGTCAGCGCAATGCCGGTGGTCAGCGAACAACCCAGCAGCAAATGGAACGCCAGCGCGCAGCCGAGCACTTCGGCGAGGTCGGTGGCGATGATCGAGATTTCCGCGAGCACCCACTGAACCCGCGCGGTGCGAGTGCTGTAGCGCTCCCGCGACAGCTGCGCCAAGTCGCGGCCGGTGGCGATGCCCAGCCGCGAGCACAGGCACTGCACCACCATCCCGGCCAGGCTCGCGAGCAACACCACGAATAACAAACTGTAGCCAAACCGCGACCCGGCTTCGATTGCAGTGGCCCAGTTGCCAGGGTCCATGTAGCCGATCGACACCAGCAACCCCGGGCCGGCGAAGCGCAGCATGCGTTTGAAAAACGTGGCGCTCGGATCGACGGCGACACTGCCGGCGACTTCCGGCGGGCAAAACGGCGCGGTGGCGAGTTTGGGCAAACTGAATTTCACGCGATCATCCATCAACAGAAGCAAAACGCGCAGCTTAGACGTTTCAGTCCAAGCGCCCAAGGGGCAAATGCCCAAGGGGCAAATGCCCCGGTATCAGGCGCCGTGACCGCGCGAATGGCTCAAGTACCCTGCCGACGGAAAAACAGCGTGACCTGACCGACCTCAAAGCCGAACTTGGTCATCGCCGAGCGATTGGCCAAGGTGTTTTCGTCGATCAGATACATCCAGTCATCGAGGTGCACGTCGTAGACCTTGTCATCGACCGGCAGGCTCAGCACGTAACGCCAGTGCAGCGCATTGCCGGCCACCTCGCCGCTGGACTCGCCAACTACATCGCCCGCCGTGCCACGCCAGCGACCGGGGCCGTCGGGGCGCAGGGTCCAGACGCGGGTCTGTTTGGTGCCGTCGCTGTAGGTGAAGTCCTCGTGCATGATCAGATTCTGACCGTCCATGCGGCTATTGATCAGCACATGAAAACGCTTGACGACCTCGCCCGAGCGTTTCTGAAACATGCCCCAGCCGTCGACACGCCCGAGGAAAAACCCCGGCAGATCGAGTTTCGGATTCTCCCCGCTATAGCGCTTTACATCGACGCCACCGCAGCCGGCCAGGCCCAGAAGCGAGCCCAGGCACAGCACCAGCATCAGTTTTTTCAAAAGCATCTTGTCCAGAAGCAGATGTTTCAGCATCACGGCGCTCTCACGGTGGGTTAGTGCCCAGCAACTGCCGGCGCAACTCGGGGTTACGGGTTCTCGGGTCGAGCCAAATCGCAAAAAACGCCTCGGCGAATTGCACGTCCCGCACTTCGTGCTGCAATTGCTGGCCGACAAAGAACTGCGCGCCCTGCCCCGGCAGATACACGCCGGTAATGCGCGTGCCAGCAGCAACATCGACAAACGAGCGTTGCATCTGCGCCTGCCATTCGGCCAATTGCGTGTCGCTCACCGATTTGCCGGACAAGCGCTTGATCTCATCGACGCTGGCCTGCACCAGATCGTCGCGGGAAATCTTGCGTTGATAAATCAGTTCCAGCGCAAACGGCTGATCCATTGCCAGCGGCCGCGTCGTGCTCCACAGCCGGGCGTTGTAGACGTCGAAGCCAAATACCCGAAACTCGCCGCTGCCGATGATCTGCGCGCCGGGCAGGCCTGCTTGCCAATTCGCCAGCGCTGGGGTGGCAAGCAATGCCAGCAGCAACAAGCCGTGATGCAAACGCAATTTGGTTATGTTCATGGTGATCAAGTCATCGTCGGTGCCTGTTAAAAGTTATACACCAATAAACTATTTGTACAACTTTGCGCATTCGAAGTTTTGTATACAAAACACCGCAATCGGTAGAGCAATCCGCCGCACACGGTGCTAACGTGGCCGCTCACTCAGGTCGGAGGTGCGTGCGTGCTGATGCTCAAGCTGTTGGTGATTCCCGGATTTCTGCTGTTGATTTCCCTGGCCGGCAAACGCTGGGGGCCGAGCGTCGCCGGTTGGCTGTCGGGATTGCCAGTGGTGGTCGGGCCGATTCTGTTTTTCCTGGCGATCGAGCAAGGTGAGGTATTCGCCGCGCAGTCGGCCACCGCCGCGTTGTCGGCGATGTTCGCGATGATCGCTTTTTGCGTGACCTACGCCCAAGTCGCGCAACGGGCCAATTGGCCGTGGGCGCTGTCGATTTCGCTGTTAGTGTGGAGCGCGACGGCGGTGCTGCTGTCGGTGATTCCGCCGTCGCTGACGTTCTCGGTCATCGCTGCGGCGACCGCGCTGCTCGCCGCGCCTTACCTGTTTCCGTCGGTTCAGCCGATTGTTGCGGGGGCCAAACCCAAGTCCGACAAACTGTTGCTGCGCATGGTCGCCGGCGCTCTGCTGACGTTGGCCGTGACCTTGCTGGCCAGCACCGTCGGCGAACACTGGAGCGGCTTGCTCGCGGTGTTCCCGGTGTTGGGCAGCGTGATGGCGGTGTTTTCCCAGCAGACCCGCGGCCCGGCGTTCACCGCCGCGTTGCTGCGCGCGACGGCCACCGGCATGTACTCGTTCGCGGCGTTTTGCCTGGTGGCAGCGCTGACCTTGCCCAGCCTTGGCATGAGTGGCTTTGTGCTCGGCGTCGGCGTGTCGGTCGGCATGCTCGGCGTCACCCGGCGCCTGCTGGCGAAACCCGCACCAACCCAATAAACCTCAAACTTTCGGGTCATTGGGCGGATGCGGTATTCCGTGGGATGATTGCGCAACCGCGCGACCATCCCTGGAGAGTTCCGAATGTCATTGATCAGTAAAAAAGCCGTTGTCCTGTTGCTGACGGCGGTCACCAGCCTGGGGGCGTTGAATGCTTACGCCGCCAAGGCCGCCAGCGACGCGCCGCTCAAAGTCTCAATGCTTGCCGGCAAGTTCAGCTTCACCCTGCCTAAAGGCTTCGCCGCCAACCCGCTGCCGCCGGGCGCGACCGGGGCGACCGGCACCATGTACGTCAACGAAACCACGAAAACGGTGATAATCGCCGCCGAAAACAGCCTGCCACCGGGCGTTACCGTCAAGGACAACGACGGCAAATTCCTCGACGAAACCGCCGCCGATTTCGATGTCGCCGAACACAAGGCCCTGCCGGATTTCAACAAGCTCAGCGAAAAGAGCCTGACCCTCAAAGGCACCGGGTTGGGCGTGCGTCAAGTTGACAGCACCGCCACTCAGGGCGGCGGCAAGACCCTCAACTCGACGCTGATGGCGGCTTCCGGCAACAAAATGGCGGTCATCCAGATCATCTCGCGCCCGGCCGACAAAGCCGGTCACGACACACTGGTCAAGCAAATCACCGGCAAATAACGCCCTGCAACTCAGCGATTGAGGCGCTGCAACCAGGCGCTCAAATCCTCAATTTCGCCAGCGCTGATGCTGTGGCCCAGACCTTCGTAGGTATGAAACTCCGGTTTCAGTGACAGGCGCTGCAGCAGGCTGTTGGCGGCGGTGCCATCAACCAGCGGCAAGCGTTGGTCGAGGGTGCCGTGACCGATGAAGATCGCCAGTTTCTGGCGGTTTTCATCCGGTTTCAGCTCGGCTTTGAGCACCGGCAGAATCCGCCCGCTCAGCGCGGCAATCCCGCCGACCGCTTGGGGATGACGCAAC
Organism: Pseudomonas prosekii; assembly: GCF_900105155.1. Taxonomy (NCBI): domain Bacteria; kingdom Pseudomonadati; phylum Pseudomonadota; class Gammaproteobacteria; order Pseudomonadales; family Pseudomonadaceae; genus Pseudomonas; species Pseudomonas prosekii. Next base: position 5,379,227 of record NZ_LT629762.1, on the reverse strand, counting down.
CCCACTTCGTACGACATGATCGCGCCCTGACTGAAACCGACCAAAAACACCTTGCTGGCGTCGGTGTGATACTTCTTCGCCGCTTGCGCGATGAAATCCAGCAACAGCTTGCCGCTGGTTTTCAGATCATCTGTTTCACCGTTGTAGGCGCCTTGGCCCTTCTGGCGAAACCACTGATAACTGTCCGGTTCCGAGCCCAACGCGACGGGCGCCTGCACCGACAGGTAATTGTATTGCGCAGGCAGTTCGTCCTTGATGCCGAACAGGTCCTGCTCGTTGCTGCCGTAGCCGTGGAGGAAAATCACCAGCGGCTGATTGTGCGAATCCGGGTTGGCCTGCTCGATGTATTTGAGCGGCAAGTCGTTCTGCAGTGGAGCTTCGGCGTGGGCCGTGGCGCAGGCCACGAGCATCAACAGGGCAAGAAACTTCAGCATAAATCTTCCTTCACAGGGCGCAGGATTTGGCGGACACCCTAACACTTGTGCGGAAGATTTTTGTTGTGGCTGGTGACGCTTTCGCGGGCAAGCCTCGCTCCTGCAAGAGACCGCGATCCTTTGTGGGAGTGAGCCTGCTCGCGATGAGGCCCTGACAGGCAACGCCGCCAGTGAATCAATCGTTAATCAATTTCCCCACCCGAATCGCTTCACGCCCGGCGACTTTCGCCTGCCACGTGCCCGGTTGCGTGTAGCGTCCGCGATCAATCGCGAACAGCACGCCGCTGGTGCCGGCGCGCACGGTGCTGACCCGGTCGTTCAGCGGGTCGACCACTTCAAACAGCGCATCGTCCTGCTCCACCCACTCGCCCGCCTCGCGCAGAAAACTGACCACGCCGTGATGCGGCGCGAACAAATATTCGGTGCCCTCGAACGGCATGCCTTCGCAGCATTCGCCCGGCGCTGCCGGCCAGTCGCCGCTGATAAAACCCTGCTCGGCGAGGAAACCGAGAATCGCTTCGCAATTGGCCTGCGCCTGATCAACCCGCGTGTCGCCCATGCTGCCGAGCTCGAGCGTGGTCGCCAGGTTCGCCGCCGGAATCGCCGCGTGCGGGAAGGCTCGCGCCAGACGCAACCACGGCGTCGAGCAGGATTCGTCGAACGAGCTGCCGCCAGAGTCTTCGCACAACAACGCGACGCCCGCTTGCAAACGCGCGGCCAGCGATTGCCACTGCGGCCAGTGCTGCGGCAGTGCGTAAATATGAATCGCGGCGTCGAAGTCGCAATGCAAATCCAGGGTAATGTCGGCGTCGCAAGCGTGACGCAACAGCAAGCGGTGCATCGCTTGCAGTTGTGAGGACGGTGCAGGCAGAGCGTCGAGCACCTGGCCCATGGTCTGGCGGATCAGCGCGACGTTGGCCGCGACATCATCGCCCAGTTGCGCGCCGATCAACGCGGCGACCGGCTCGCTCAGTTCGACGAACGCGCGGTTGAAATTCTTGCCGCTGCCGAGCTCGAAACGGCCCATGTGCGCGCCTTGCAGATGCTGGTCGAGGCCAATCGGATTGGCGACCGGCACCAACTCGATCACGCCTTGCAATTGGCCTTGGGTTTCGAGCTCGGCGAGGCGCTTTTTCAGCTCCCAAGCAGTGCGCATCCCCGGCAGTTCATCGGCGTGCAGGCTGGCCTGGATGTAAACCTTGCGCGCACCGGCGCCGTAACGAAACACGCTGAGGCTGCGCTCGGTGCCGAGGTGGCTCCAAGGCAATGGATGGTCGATGCGTTGCATGAAAACTCCTGAATCCTGACGACGGTGCAAGCGAGGCGCTGAAGATAGCGTTTAACGGTTGCACAAACCAATAACAAGTTCGGGATTGGCAGAGGTCAGGGAATCTCTGAGCAGAGTTGATCACGTGCAGGAGCGAGGCTTGCCCGGTAAGGCGTCTGTCCGGGCGACGCGGGCGACGCATTCTCCAAAAAAAACTCAACGCTTCACCGCCACCCAGGTAAAACACAACGGCAATTGCGCCGTTTGCTGTTGATATTGGTCGTACAGCGCCTCGCGGTTGGAGTGCGGGTATTCCTTGAAGTGGCTGATCTGTAATCCAGCCGCCATGGCACCGGTGAAAATCGCGCTCAATGTGTGAACAAACCAATACGACGCCGCTGCGGGTTGCTCGACTTTGCCGTCATACACAATTGGCTGATGTTGTACAAACGGCTCGCTGCGAAAGTACGAACTCGCCAGCCGGTGCGGGTCGGCGGCTTCTGGATCGAACATTTCCAGGAACGGGTGAGTTTCATAGATCACCACCGCGCCACCCGGCTTGAGGATTTGCGCGACGTGAGCGAAAAACTCGGCAATGTCCGGCATCCAGTTCAAGACGCCAATGGTGATCAGCGCCAGATCAAACCTTCCGTGCAACGCCGCTGGCAAATGATGAATGTCCGCCTCAATAAACTCGGCGTCATGCGGCGACCGCTCAGCCAGCTCCCGCGCCTGTTGCAAAAACGCCGCAGACTGATCGACCCCCACCACCCGCCGCGCGCCAGCCGCGTAAAGCGACAAACTTTCGCGCCCGTTATTGCAACCCAGTTGCACCACCTCCTTGCCCTCGACGCCCACCTCATCCAGCACTGCGCGCAAGGTGTCGTCGATGCAGCTGAAATCCGCGCGACTGACCTCGTCGAGCAAAACCGGCCAGTCGGGATTGTCTTTGTGGTGCCTTGCGGAGTCATTCCAGGCGTCGCGGTTGCTGGCGATGGCCTGTTGTTTTGTCGGCATGTCCATTGCGTACTCCAGAGCTCTTTTTTATTGACCGGCAAGAGTCTAGATCAGCCGTTGAACCGCCACAGCACAGGTTTGTACGGAGGTTGTAAATCGGCCATCAGCAACGCATCACGTGGCGCCAGCTATAGTTAATGACCTTGGGGAAATGCGGGAAAACCGATTTCGCAGGTGCCGTCATGAAACACACCGATTTAACGCTGCTGTTCATCGCTGTTCTAAGTTCTGTCAACGCTGCGCACGCCGACGATTTGTTCACGCCGATAGAGCGGTCCAGCAGTGAAATACTCTATTACGGCGCCGACCAGCCGTTCGCGAATCCGGCGCCGTTTACCCTGAACGCCGTGCCGCCGCGCGCGTATATTTCTACCGCGCCGCAAGACTTCATTCCGGTCGCCAGCGACCACGTGTTCTACGATTCGCGGTTGCCGACCGTGGCGGACAGCACCGTGCGCGTGTTCATTCGGTCCTACGATGCGCAGCGCGGAATCTACGTCAACGACGAAGTGCTCGACCCGACCTGCCTGCTCGCCTGCCTCGCCCCTCAGGGCCCGGCGCTGCCGTGATGCTCAATCCGACGGCCAGTTATGTCGCAGCGCCGCGCGGCGGTCGATGGCATCGCGCAAGCGGCGCTTCTGACTTTCCCAGACTTCGCTGTCGACCTTTTCCGAACGCATCAGCGCCAACATCGCTTGCTTGGCCTGGAAATATTCCTCGCAGGCATCCTGACGCTTGATCCGCAGCGCCTCGTCCGCGGACATTTCCATTTGCCGCAGCGCGCGGGTGCAGGGGTCGTCCATGACCACGCCCAAGGTCAGTTGAATCCGATGCGGGGCGCGAAATGCCGTCACCGTGCGCAGAATCTCCCGCGCTCGCGCGCAGCCCCACGCCAGCGCTTGGGCCAATGACGGCTGCCCTTCGCGGTCGTGAAACTCTTCTGCCAGCGGCGAGCCGCCGCGGGCATATAACCCGACAAACACCTGCGTCACTTGCGCACGATTGAGCCGCGCCTGGACGTCAATCTGCGTGCCGTCCGGCAATATTTCATCATGATCACGCCCGTGTAATTGGCTGTTGATCCACAGCCAGTACTGCGCACCCCTGCGTCGCATGGACCGTTACTCCGTCAAAGGGAAAAACCAGTCAGGCACACCCTCGGTGGATTTTCCACTGAGCGCCCCCACCTCTCGTCGTCCTCTGACAAACCATCGATCCTCAGTCCATCGGTGCCCTCACCACTGACGCTTGTCCGGCCGCGCGAGGCCGAGTTTTTCGATCCGGTAACGCAGCATGTCGCGGCTCAACCCGAGCAAACGCGCAGATTTGGTGACGTTCCAGTCAGTCTTGTCGAGCATCTTGCGCACCATGTCGCGCTCGACTTCCGGCAAGTTCATCGATTCGACGCCGTTGCACGGCCGCGGTTCGATGTATTGCGGCTCCTGCACCAGCAGCGGTTCATCGACCAGGCTCTGGCAGACGTGCAATTGATGCGCGGCAATGCTGTCGCTTTGCGCCAGCAACACGGTTTGCTCGAGCATGTTGCGCAACTCGCGCACGTTGCCCGGCCAGCTATAACTCAGCAGCAATGCTTGAGCCTGATCGCTGAAATACAAATGCGGTTTGCCGTAACGCTTGCCGTGGATCGCCAGAAAGTGCCGCGCAAGCAGCAATGCGTCGGTTCCTCGGGCGTGCAGGCGCGGGACTTTGATCGAGATAATGCGCAGCCGAAAAAACAGATCACGGCGAAATTTGCCCTGCTGGACCATCTGCTCGAGGTTGCAATTGGTTGCACTGATCACGCGCAGATCGACCTTGCGCTCCTTCACCGAGCCGACCCGGCGGATGGTCCGGTCTTCCAGCAGCTTCAGCAGTTTGGCTTGCAGCAGCAAATCCATTTCGCCGACTTCATCCAGAAACAACGTGCCGCCGTCAGCCGCTTCCACTAGCCCGACGCGACGGTCCTTGGCGTCGGTGAACGCACCTTTCTCGTGACCGAACAACTCGGATTCGACCAGATTTGATGGAATCGACGCGCAATTGAATTCAATAAACGGGCCTTTGGCGCGCGGGCCGTCGAAGTGCAGCGCGCGCGCTACCAGTTCCTTGCCGGTGCCGGTTTCGCCCTCGACCAACACGGGCGGCAGGTCGGTATTGGCCATTCGGCGTTCGGCGTCGAGCAACTGGCCGATGGTGTTTTTCAGGTACTGCATCGGCGCCGATTCGCCGATCAGCGCCTGCACGCCGGACTTCTGCGCTTCGCGCTCCTGATAAAACGACAACGTGCGCTCCATGCGCTCGGTCGCCAGGGCCTTGTCCAGCAGCAGTTTGAGCTCGGGCAGCGCCACCGGTTTGGTCACGTAGTGAAACGCGCCCTCCTTCATCGCCACCACCGCGTCTTCGACGTTGCCGTAACCGGTCATCATGATCACTTTCAGATCCGGCGCGCTGATGCGCAGCTTCTGGATCAAGTCGTGACCGCTCATGCCCGGCAGCGAGTTATCGGTGAGCACCACGTCCGGCACAAACGAGCTCAGTTGCTCCAGTGCATCCTCAGCCGAATGGCAGACCGTCACCTCGAAATCTTTGCGCTCAAGGTAGGTCTGGATGTTTTCGGCGAGGAGTTCGTCATCCTCCACCAGCAATATGCTGCGCTCCATATTCCCCTCCCGTTGCCACTCTGAAATTGAGACAGACGCGGGTTCCTTCCTGCTCCTGGCTGGTCAGTTCGACCGAGCCATGGAAACGTTCCATTATTCGTTTGACCAACGCGAGGCCGACGCCGAGGCCGCCCTGCTTGGTGGTAAAAAACGGTTTGAAAACCATCTGTTGCTGCTGCCGGGTCATGCCTTTGCCGGTGTCGGTCAGGGTCATGCGCAACGCGTCGGGGCGCGGCGAATCAATCTCGATGCTCAACACGCCGCCCGTTGGCATCGCCTCCAGGGCATTGGCGAACAGGCTATTGAGGATCTGCGTGAGCAACACCTGCTGGCTGACCACTGGCGGAAAGCTCTGCGCGGTGAAGCGCACACGAACATTCGAGCGTTTGATCAGCGCCTCGAAAGCGCTCAGGGTGTCGTCGATGGCCAGCACCAGGTCGACGGATTCACAGTCGTTGTTCATCGGCCGCAATGACAGCAACAATTCGCGCACCCAACGCGACATGCGATCGACCTGATTGATGATGTCACCGATGTTCTTCTGCGCGCCGTGGCTGGCGATTTCCTGGGCCAGTTCGGCGCTGGAACGGATGGTCGCCAACGGGTTGCGCAGGCTGTGGGCCACCGCTGAGGACATCTCGCCCAACGCGACAAACGTCTCGTTGGCGATCAATTGTTTTTGCTGACTCTGCAGCAACGTCGCGGCGCGGCGCACGATCCAGAACAGCGCCAGATAAATCGCCGCGCCGCCGAGCAATGTCGCAATCCAGATCGACTTGAAACCGCGCTGAATGCGCTCCACCAGGTCGGTCGGTTCCTTGTAGATTTCGACCATGGCGATCACTTGGCTTTTGTCGGCATTGAACATCGGAATGTAGTTTTCGATGAACAGTGATTGCGGCTCGCGCAGGAGCATTTGCTCGGGCCGTTCCTCGTCGATCTTGTGGTAACTGGCGGACACCGGGACCTTCATTTTGAAGGAATCATCGAGTTCCTCGTCGTCCTCGAAATGCATGCCGATCATCTGCGGGTTGGTCGACCAGGTCACCGTGCGATCGAGGGCAAACACCGTTGCCAGCAATAAGCCCGGCAAGTGCTCGACATGGTCTAGAAACTCGATGCGCGCCGAGGCACGCGTCTGCGCCGGGACGTCGGAATAAGCGTTGTCCTGCCGCGGATCAAGCATCTCGCCCATGGTTCGGTTGCTGTTGATCTTGGCGTGGCGCATCTCGGCATCGCCGATGGCCTGGATGAACTGCGCGGTGAGCAAGGCATCGCGCTCAATGCTTTCGGTGACCACGAAACGCGTGGAAACGTAGCCCAAACCCAGCGCCACCGCCGCGATGAAGAAAAAACTCGCCAGGGAAAACCAGCGCAGCAAATTGAACTGCCCGCTCCGGTGCTCCTGCTCTGCTGCCATCAGGGTCGGCGCAGGTATTTTTTGTTGTTCTGGCATCAGCATGGGCATGTCCTGGGGAAGCTTGCGTGACGACCTTTTGCGGCGGACTACGATCAGTGTAGGTGGCAATACTGAGGATCGAATGGCCAATGATGGTATTTCGCCGCCATTGGGCAGGAAAACCCTGGACGCCGCGCCATTCGGGCTTTTCCAGCCAACGCAGTGCAAGAGAATGCGAAGCGTTGGCGCTTGCGCAGGCTGTCATTAACCGCCGAATCGATCGTCGCGCGGCGTGGGTGCTTGCGAGACATTATCGTGTCCATCGCCAGCCTTCTCGACGTCGTGCCTCGGTACTGCTGATTTGCAATTACCTCGCCATGTCTTTCACCGGCGCTCACTCCTGTTAGGACGCCTGATCAAACAACGGCTTATGACTTTTGGTAGGCGGCTAACGGTGTCGCGGTGGGCAATCACACCCGTTTGTGGGGAACGCTCTTTCCCCGTTTCAGGGCACGAGTTTGAACGACAGGCGCACGCACGTGCCCTCGCCCTCGCGGCTGCCGAGCGCGACGCCGCCGCCGAAGCGTTCCATGATGCGTTTGACCAGCACCAGCCCTACGCCGAGGCCGCCAGTCTTGGTGGTGAAAAACGGCCGGAAGGCCATTTTGCGCTGTTCTTCGCTCATGCCTTTGCCGGTGTCGCTGAGCACCACGCACACGCCGCGCGCATCGGTCGGTTCGAGGGTGATGGTGAGCTTACCGCCCTTGTCCATGGCTTCCAAAGCGTTGGCCATCAGGCTGTTGAGGATTTGCGTGAGTTGCATGTGCTGGCTGAGGACCATCGGCGTCTGCTGCGGGTTGAACTCTACTTTGACCCCGGCGCGGGTAATTTGCTGCTCGAACGCCATCAGGCTGTCGTGGATCGCCGCGACGAGGTTGACCGGCTCGGCATCGTCGTTGAGCGGTCGCAGCGATTGCAGCAATTCGCGGACCCATTTCGACATGCGATCGACCTGACCAATGATGTCGTTGATGTTTTTATGCGCCGGGCCGGCGCCGAGCTCGAGCGCCAGTTCGGCGCTGGAACGGATGGTCGCCAACGGATTGCGCAGGCTGTGGGCGACGGCCGACGACATCTCGCCGAGGGCGACAAAGGTTTCGTTGGTAATCAGCAGTTTTTGTTGCTGCGCCAAGAGGATCGCCGCGCGCCGCACGATCCAGTACAAACCCAGGTAAATCAGGCCGCCGCCGAGTGCCGTGGCCAGCCAGATCAGCACCAGCCCTCGGCCGATGCGGCCGATCAGGTCTTTGGGTTCCTTGTAGATCTCGACCATGGCGGTGACGTTTTTGCCGTCGGCGTCGAACAGCGGGATGTAGTTTTCGATAAAGATGTAATCCGGCGGCGTGATGAATTTCTGCTCCATCCGCCCTTCGTCGATGTCGTGATAACTGGCGGACACCGGCACTTTGTATTCGAACGCGTGGTCGAGGTCTTCGTCGACATGGATGGTGGTGCCAACGAGCGCCGGGTTGGTGGACCAGATCACCCGCCGGTCGGGTGCGTAGATATTAGCGAGCAGCACGTCCGGCAAGTGCGCGATGTGATCAAGAAACTCCCCCCGGGCATTGGCGCGTGCGGCGGGGTCAACGTCGGGGAAATCTTTGTCCTGGCGCGGATCGAGCAGTTCGCCCATGGTCCGCACATTGGGAATCGCCACGTGGCGCACCTCGGCCGAGGCGATCGCCTGAATGAATTGCGAGGTCAGCAGGGCATCGCGCTGCACGCTTTCGGTAATCACAAACTGCGTCGACACCGCCCCCAACGCCACCGCGACCGTGGCAATCACGCCCATGCTGATCAGCGAAAACCAGCGCAGCAGATTGAACGGCTGCTTGCGCGTGCTCAAGCGAACGTCGCCCTCCTCGGGCCGAAGCGTTTGTGCGTGCAGTTTCATGGACGATGACCCAGGCGGTTTCCCTATAGGGTTATAGCCCACAGTTTGGGGTTTGCCCCAATGCGAGCAAGCTAAGGAAATCCCCCCGTCCCGCTGACGAAACATCCTGTGGTGAGGGGGTTTACCCCTGTTGGGCTGCGAAGCGGCCCCAATGAAGCTTACGCGGTTCTTCAGGAAAAACTCGATCGCAGGTTTGGGGGTTGCTGCGCAACCCGACGGCGGTAAACCCCCTCGCCACAGGGTGTTTATTTCGTCAGGGGAATATGAGGGGTCCGGGCAATAGCTAAAGACCTGCGCGACGAATACCGTCACACCAACAAATTCTTATGAGAAGACACAGCCCCCGTGGCGAGGGGGTTTACCCCCGTTGGGCTGCGCAGCGGCCCCAATAAAGCCGTCGCGGTGTGTCAGGAAAAACGCGATCACAGGTTTGGGGGGTTGCTGCGCAACCCAACGGGGGTAAACCCCCTCGCCACAGGTTGTTTATTTCGTCAGGGGAAATTGCGGCGTCGGAGCAGATAGCTAAAAGACATGCACAACGACTGCTGTCAGCCCGACAAAACCCTCATGAAAAAACACAGCCCCCGTGGCGAGGGGGTTTACCCCCGTTGGGCTGCGAAGCAGCCCCAATAAAACTGTCGCGGTTCTTCAGGAAAAACGCGATCACAGGTTTTGGGGCTGCTGCGCAACCCAACGGGCGTCCCCCCCTCGACATCACCACCCATCAAGAAAATCAAAACTCATTTACCGCAACTGCGACATTTGGCGCTATCATCGCGTCAAATGTCGCGAGAGGTCATCAACATGTCCGCAACCAATACCGCAGACACATCAACCGGCGATAAATCCCGCCCCGCAGGCCGGCGGAGCGCCGTAGCCAAAGTCAGCAAAACACCGACGGAAGTCCTGCTGCATGGCCGTAAAAGTGACACCCCACTGGAGATTATTCGCTACACACAAGAAGGTTTCGACTTGAGCGACGTCCGCGAAATGCTCGAAATCTCCGCGCTGTACATGGCCAGCGGTCTGGTCGAACGCATCACCGGTAAATCCGTGAGGACTGTCCAGCGCTTGACCAAAGAGACCGCCACAGTGCGCTTGAATCAGCAGCAAAGTACCGTTGCGTTTCAATACGCACAGACGCTGGAACACGCGATCAACGTGTTCGGCAGTCAGTCATTGGCCGAGGACTGGCTGAAAAAGCCCTGCAAATACCTGGACGGAAACATCCCGTTGTTATTGATCGACAACGCGCTGGGCTACCTGGTGGTCGAGGGTTACCTGACACGGATTGAACACGGGGTTTATCAATGAATGCTTTGCCATGGGACGGCACTTGGCACGCTTGGCGCCTGGATCGCGAGGTATTCAAGGAGTCGTGGGACAGCGGCCTCTGCGCGCAAGCCTCCGGTGGTCGCTGGAACCCGCCCGGGCGCCGGGTCATCTACGCGTCGGCGGACCCCTCGACCGCCATTCTGGAAGTGGCGGTGCATGTCGGCTTCGATACGCTGGACAGGGTCCCGCACGTGCTGACCTGCTTCCAGGTACTCGACCCGTCCACCATTAAAGTCATCCAGCCCGATGATGTGCCAAATCCGAACTGGCTCATTCCCTCCCTGCCCTCGCTCAATCAGCAGCGGTTTGCCGATAATTTTTTGACCGAACATCCCTTCGTGCTGATCCCTTCAGCCGTGACCCGGCACTCGTGGAATCTGCTGGTGAGCTGCGATCTGGCCGCTGAGCAATTCAAGCTTGTGTCCCAGGAACGTTTCGCACTGGACACCCGCCTGATCAAGTAACGGTGAAATCTCCGGTCGGCCAACCCCCACCGGACTTCCCCCATTCCCCACCGCCCCACCGCCCCACCGCCCCCAATCCTGGGGACACTCGCCCGCTTCAATCGTCCTGCCATCAAACCTCTTCGTCCCCGCGTAACCCTGTACCTCGGGCCTTTCCCGGCGATTGCGCGTGTTTGGTATGCAATTTGCGCTAGCCCCCTCAACTGACCCGTCTCCAAGGGGCAGGCACTCCGATAGAGGGATTACTCATGCACCCTTTACTGTCCAAAACCGCGATTGCGCTGGTGGTTACCGCTCAAGCCCTGGGCGTTGCCGAAGCGGCGCTGTTCGCTGTTGATCCAGGCCCTTATCTGCCAGCCAACGGCTCGTTTGCCGCCTGGTATCAGGACACCCACGGCCGAACGCTCGACCTGTGCCTGTCCAAAGCCGTCAGTTCGCGGGTGCCCGGTGCGCCGGGCGCGCCGACTTACATGTGCAACCTGCTGCCGGCGCCGGGCGTGTTTGACGACGCGCAACCGGTGGTCTTCCCGACCAACTTCCCCGACGAAGCCTTCTGGTTCACCGCCGATGCGACCATCGTCGATGCTGCACGCGGCATTGACCTGTCGTTCGGCACGGCCATCGAAGCGGCGTTCGCCGCGGAAGAACCGGTCGAGGGTGACCAGATCAGTTTCGCCCGTGTGCGCATTCGCATCGACGTGCCCACCGCCGGCACCTATGTCGTCACCCATCCTTACGGGGTCGACGTGTTTGACGTTCCGGTGCCGGGGCGGCGGGCGATCAACATGACGCGCGACATCGGCATCGGCGTACCGAAAACCTACGACGGCGCACTGCGGGGCGACGTCGGGCCGTTCTTGCGCAGCGCCAATGGCCCGTACACCGAGACCAATCCAGTGACCGGCGCGGCCGAGCAATTCATCGGTGATCCGAACATCGAGGAAGCCGTCACCGGCAGCCCGTTCAACACCAACTTCGTGCGCATCGAAGGACCGAACGGCCTCGACCTGCGGACCACGCTGTTTGCGATTTCCGGCAAGTTGTCGACGGTGGTGCGGCCGACGCCAATGATCACCCAGCGCAGCACTTACTCACGCAAGGCCGGTGAAAGCGCCCCTGTGGCGCAGCAGGACATCTTCGTCATGGCGCCACCGCCGCCCGCCACCGCCGTGGTGTCCAGCAGCAGACCGTTGCTGAACATGAGCGAAGCCAACACCACCGGCAACTGGTACGCGCAATCGGCGCTCAACCCGAGCTTGCCGAGCAGCGTGCAGGTGACCGCCGACAACTCGCTGGCGATCCCGACCAGCACGCCGACCACCTTGTCGATGACGCTCACCGACCTGGTGGTCATCCAGCGCGCCGAGTACAGCCTGAGCTCCGGGCAACTGACGCTCGTGGCTTCGACCAGCGATGAAACCTCGCCGCCGGTGCTCACCGCGACCTCCGCCAGCGGGGCCGCAATTGGCGCGCTGAGTGGCGAAGGTGCGGTGAAAACCCTGGCCACCGGGATCTCGCCGATTCCACCGTCCAGGGTTCGGGTGACGTCATCCAATGGCGGCAGCGATACCGAAGAAGTGGTCATCGTGCAATGAACGCTCACATGCGCAGATCCTCATCAGGAGGCATCATGAACAATTGGCCACGCCTGGCGCTCAACGCCCTGGGACTGACTTTATCGCTGTCCGGCAGCGCTTTCGCCCAACTCGCCGCTGTCGATCCCGGCCCTCATACCTTTGCCACGGGGAAATTCCCCATGTGGTATCAGGACAACAATCAACTGTCGATGGAGCTGTGCCAGTCGCGCGCCGCGAGCTCGCGAGTGCCGGCCACCACGCCGCCGTCGTACATGTGTTTGCTCGGCGCGGAACCGGGCGTTTATGACGATGCCCAGCCGATGGTGTTCCCGGACAACTGGCCAGGCGAAGCCTTCTGGTTCGTCGCCGAAACGGCCATCCCGCAAGTCGGCAACAGCGGTTATGAACTGGAAGTGTACGTCGCCGCCATCGAAGCGGCGTTCGGTGGCGAAGCCGTGGTCGATGGCGACCAAGTGTCCTTCGCGCGGATTCGCCTGCGCATCTCGGTGCCGACCGCCGGGGTCTACACCGTCACCCACCCGTACGGCGTGGAAACGGTCAACGTCACCACGCCGGGCCGCCGCGCGATCAACATCACCCGCGACATCGGCATTGGCGCACCGGGCAATTTCAGCGGCGCGCTCAACGGCGACATCGGTCCGTTCCTGCGCAGCGTCAACGGCCCTTACACCGAAGTGAACCCGGACACCGGCGCGGTGGACACCTTCGTCGGCGACCCGAACCTCAACGAGCCGGTGACCGGCAGCCCCAACAACACCAACTTCGTGCGCATTCAGGGCCCGGCCGGGACGATCCAGACCAACCTGTTCACGGTGTCCGGCAAAGTCCTCGACAACCGCGCGCAAACGGACGTCGAAATCGACCGCGCCACCTATCGCCGCACGTCCTCGGGCACGGGCAACAGCACGCGCGTCGAGGTCTTTGGCAAATCGGCCAACAGCTCCAGCCTGTGCTTCCGCGAAACCGTGGCGCTGGTGGTCGGACCGCCGCCGTCACCGTGCCTGATCAACATGACCGGCGACAACAGCGGCCTGTTCTTCGCCCAGCGGCTGTTCAACGGTCCGGTGCCTCCGGTGGTGGTCGTGACCGCGACCAATCCGACCGGCACCACCCGGCCCACCGCGGTATCGAGCAAAGTCACCGACGTGGTGAAAGTGCAGACCGCTCGTTATAACTGGGCCAACCACAGCCTGCTGATCGAAGCCTCGTCGAGTGACGAAGTGGTGGTCCCGGACATGGTCGCGCAGGGTTACGGACGGCTGTCGAAGTCCGGCACGCTGCAACGCCTGACGGTTGCTGATCTGCTGCAGCCACCGGCCACCGTGACGATCAAATCTGCCGCGGGCGGCAGTGACACCGAGCCTGTCGTGGTGGTCGGCGCGGCGCCGAATACTGGCGAGAACGAAGCGCCACTGGCGGTCGCCGATAGCGGCAGCACCAGTTTCGGTGTGCCGATCACCCTCAACCTGCTGGCCAACGACAGCGACCCGGACGGCAACACGCCGCTGAGCATCACCGCGCTGACCCAACCGGCCGCCGGCCAGGGCACCGTGGCATTAAGCGGCAGCACCGCGGTGGTTTACACCCCGCCAGCCGTGGTCAATGCCCCGCTGACCACGACCTTCACCTACAAGGCTCAAGACGTCAAAGGCCTGGCCTCGAGCGCTGCGGCGACCGTGACCATCACTGTGGCGCCGAACCAGTCGCCGGTGGCCGTCGCCGACAGCATCGCGACGCTCGGCGTGGCGATCCCGATCAACGTGTTGGCTAACGACACCGATCCGGAAGGCAACGTACCGCTGGCCGTCGCCAGCCTGACCCAACCAGCGGCCGGTCGCGGCACCGTCAGCACTGACGGCAGCGTGATTACGTACACGCCGCCAGCCACGGTCACCACGGCGTTCACCACGACCTTCAGCTACATCGCCAGGGACGCTTTCGGCGCGCTGTCGACACCGGCGACGGTCACGGTGCAAGTCTCGCCACGCCCTGCTGCGGAAAACTTCGCAGTCACCGCGGCGACGGTCCAGGCCCGTTCCAACAACCGCTTCAATTGGGACTTCACCGGCACCTCCTCGGTGACCACCGGCAACACCATCACCGTTCAAGTGACCACCCCGACCGGGCTGGTGACATTGGGCACCACCACGGTGCCGGTGACCGGTCGCTGGCGGCTGACGGTGAGCAACAGCACCACGGTGATCCCGTCGGCCAACCCGACTGCGACCATCCGCTCGTCCCAAGGCACGCAACGCACGGTCAACGTCACCGTGCAATAAGCCCCCGCCCCACTGGCCTTTGCGGTCAGTGGGGCAGGCCACTTCCCACAGGACAACGCCATGAAAACGCCGACCGCCGCCCTGCTCTGCCTGCTTCTGCTTTGCAGCGGTACAGGCGTGCGCGCCGACGACTTGATGGAAAACGACGACCTGGCACCCAGCGCCGACCTCGGCGAGTTGCCACCGCCAGTCGGCCAGCACGCGCTGATCGATCAGAACGGCCAGGCCAACGTCGCGTTGTTGCAACAGAACGGCCAGTCGCTGCTCGGGCGCATCGTTCAGTCGGGGAGCAATCAGGAAGCCTACATCCTGCAACAGGGCAGCGACCTGATGGCGCAGATCACTCAGCAAGGTTATGGCAACGATGCGTCGATCACTCAGACCGGCAGCCACAACCGCGCGCAGATTTCGCAGAACGGCAATAACAACGACGCCAGCATCGACCAGGCCGGCACCGGGCTGTCCAGCGCCGTGACCCAAGCGGGGAACGGCATGAGCGTTTCGGTCAAACAATATCGCTAAGCACTGCAACAACCTGGAGGTTTTATCATGTTCAAATTGACGCCCCTCACCGCCGCCATCCTGGTCATGATCAGTGCCCAGGCCATGGCCGATGACAGCCTGTCCACGCAAAACCAGCTCGGCACCGCCAACATCGCCGACGTCAAACAAACCGCTGCGCCGTTCAGCACAGCCACCCAACAGCAACTCGGCGAAGGCAACGACGCCGCCGCCAAACAGGACACCGCCACCGGCACCATCACCCAGGACCAGGCCGGCGATTTCAACGCCGGTTACGCCGAGCAGTTGTTCGAAAACGGCAGCGGCATCGTCCAGCAGCAAATCGGCGCGTTCAATACCAGCCACGCCAGCCAGTCGATCGGCCTCGGCGAAAACCAGGCGCTGCAGCAACAGCAAGGCAGCGGCAACTTCTCGTTCATTTATCAGGAATCGCAGGAAGCCAACACCGCGCAGACCTTGCAGTTCGGTGACGGCAACGAAGCCAACATCGAACAGATCCAGATGGGCATCGCCAACAACGCGACGGTCATCCAGTACGGCACTACCAACTACGGCACCGCCGAACACATCAACCACCTCGGCGGGCAGATCGGCATCAACCAGGCCGGCGAAGGCAACTACGCCTACGGCGACCAGCGCAACGGCGACGGCGGCACGCTGACCATCAACCAGTTCGGCGACTTCAACGGCACCGAAGTCTGGCAAGACAGCCAAGTTGCCAGCCAGGCTACCGTCAACCAATACGGGCAAACCAACGAAACCGTGGTCGACCAGAGCTTTGGCGAAAACAACGTCGCGCAGGTGTTGCAAGTCGGCGATCTGAACGCGATCTATGCCGACCAGTTCGAATCGATCGGTTCAACCGTCGCGCTGTATCAGCAAGGCACCGGCAACGTCCACTTCACCTACCAAAGCGGCGACAGCCACGTGCTCAACGCGACCTCGGTGGGCAACGGCAACAAAGTCCACGCCAGCAACTGGCAAGGCCCGCAACTGGGCGGCCAATTCGGCAGCAACCAGCGCGCCACCATCAACCAGAACGGCACTGCCAACGTCGCAAGCTTCAAACAGGACGGCGTCGGCCAGATCATGACCACCAACCAGACCGGCTCCGGCAACAAAACCACCGTCAGCCAGGCCGACAGCTACAACGAGCTGTACTTCGACCAGAACGGCAGCGACAACATCCTCATCGCCGACCAGCGCGGCACCACCAACCTGATCCAGGGCACCTCCGCCGGCAGCGGCAACAGCGCCGAATTCGACCAGTCCGGCACCGGCAACCAGGCCTACACCGCGCAACTGTATGGCAGTGACAACCAAATCAGCGTCAAACAGGCCGACACCATGAACGTCGCCTACGTCACCCAGGGCGGCGCCGGCAACATGGCCACCGTCGACCAAAGCGGCGTGACACAAATGGCCACCGTGCAACAGTTTGGTTCGGCCAACCAGGCGAGCGTTTTGCAGCAGTAAATTGTTGGATAAGAAAAACCGTGCTGCTGGAACAGGGCACGGTTTTTTTGTGGGTGGGGGGTTGGTGGTGTTTGGTTGGGTGGTATCGCGAGCAGGCTCGCTTCTACAGTTGGGTTGGGTACATTCGGGGGAGTTGGGTTGGCTGGGGGGGAGTCATCGCGAGCAAGCTCGATCCCACAGGGGGATTTTGGGGTGTTTGGGGAAACCGGGTCGTCTGGCAGGACGCCATCGCGGGCAAGCTTTGCTCCTACAGGGGGTTGGGTGTGTTTGGGGAAAACAGGTCGTCTGTCAGGGCGCCATCGCGGGCAAGCCTTGCTCCTACAGGGGGGGTTTGGGTGTGTTCGGGGGAAACCAGGTCGTCTGTCAGGACGCCTTCGCGGGCAAGCCTTGCTCCTACAGGGGGGTTGGGTGTGTTTGGGGGAAACAGGTCGTCTGTCAGGACGCCTTCGCGGGCAAGCCTCACTCCTACAAGGGCGAAATCAAAGGCAATCCGCTGTGCTTTTCACCACTCAACAGGCCGAGCGTTAGCTCGCCTGCAGCTCTTGATCTTGCCCTGTTGCCCCTTCGGCAGGCTGAGTGGAGGGGTTGATCTGGGGGTGGGCGCGAAGCGCCGTTTGGCGAAGCCGAACGCATCGAGAGGAGGTCGTAGCGAAGCAGACCGTAGGCGATGCCCCCAGATCGACCCCGGAGCGAAGGAACCCCGAGCCCAAGCGAGGGGCCGAACGCCGGGGCAAAGCCTTTTGGTTACTTTTTGGCGTCTGAAAAAGTCACTCGCTGTAAGAGCGAAACCGCCAGCGGCCCGCCCCCAAATAACGGATATACACACAAACCACCCACCAGCCAGGTCGGCCCGAAGGCCGCCTCGACTCACTCCCCCTCACCCTCCTCAACCACTTTGTTCTGAGACAAATACCGCTCCAGAACCTCATCCCGCGCAGGCACCGAATTATCCCCCGCCACCTGCCACAAACGCCGCTCAATCCCCTGCGCCAAAAGATGCCCCACCGCCGCCTCAATCGCCGACAACACACACAACTGCGCCGGCTCATTCGTCGTATAACCCACCTCAGCCTCAAGCAACTTCTTGAACTCAATAAACTTGAACACCCCGGCACTACGCCCCACCGAATAAATCGTCTTGCTCGTCATCACATTCGCCAGCACCTGCCCACTGCGCACATCCACCGCACGCAAATTCACCGACACCTGATCCACCCGATACTCACGCGAAATATCAATCCCCAAATACCGCGCACCCTCCCCGCCACTGCGCACATTGGTGTCATACGCAATAATCCCGCCCTCCAACATCAGGTTCGCAGCCTGCAACGGCGGCAACTCACCCTGGATATTCACCGGGGTATTTTCCTTCTTCTGCGAGGCGCGAATAATCTTGCGTTCGGTCAGCAAGTTCTGCAGCCCCTCACGTTCCAGCACCACAAACCAGCCACTGGCCTGCAACGCATCCATCAACATGCTCGCCGCGCCCTGGGTGACGCTGGTCGAAAATGAACTGGCCGGCGTCGGTTTGTACTGCCCGGTCTGATCCCGAAAGCCATACACCACCGCCATCAAGCGCCCCTTGGGCCGTGGCATCTTCAACAAGTCGTAATAAGTCGACGCCCGCGGTGTCAGGGTCGGCGACTCGGTGTCCTGCTCGGCCGGCATGGTGTCGCGCAAACTGCAACCCTGTAGTGCCGCCAACATCAGCCCTAACGCGATTATTCTTTTCATGTCATTCGCTCCCCGGCAGCCCGAACCCGATCAAGGGTTGAGGCCGTTGACCTGGATTTCCGAAATTTCACCGGTCACTCGATCGGTCACTTCAATGCTCAGTGCGCCGGAGTCGTCGATGACGTTGACGATAAAACTGTCTGTGGACAGGCTCCCGGTGTTGCCCGTGGAGATGTTGTCCAGCAGTTGCCCGAGCAACCGCGATTGCAACTGACTGGTGAACCGCTCCAGCGCCGAAGTACCGGCAATCGCCGAGCAGTTTTTCAGGTCAGGGTCGTCGTAATCGTTTTGCGCCTGGGCATTGTTGAGCAGCCAGGTGCCGTTCAACGGGTTGCCGCCGAAAGACGGATTGATCGGCGTATAGACCAGCTCAGTGGCGCTGACCAAGCCGCAGCTGCCGAGCCCGACAAGCCAGATGCCGGTGCGCTGTGAGAACGTTTTCTTGTTCATAATTCGTCCTTCTCCAGGTCGGTGGTGTCCTGCAATAACGCTTCGAGCTTGCGCTGCACGATCTGCCGGCGAACCCAGTCGGCGGCGTTGTACGCCTCCTCTTTGAGCTCGACGGTGTTCGGCGGCAGGAAGCGCCGGTAAACCAGGCGTTGCTGATATTCCACGGTCACCAGGCTGCCCCAGCGTGCCGAGGGTCGTTCGCGCACCACCAGGTTGAAATCCATCGGGCTGGTGGCGCGCAGGCGTTCGGTGAACGAGTAGTAAAAGTCGTGGCCAATGTGCGAGATGGTGTCGTCGACGACGAAGCCCATCATTTCGTCCTCTGCGCCGGCCGAGGCCAACGGAGGCATCAACATCAGCAGCAACGCCAGGCAATATCTGTTCATGGCGCCACCCCTGGGGATTTCGCCGACTGCGCTTTTGTCGGGCCGGAAGCGCCTTCCAGAAACGCCTTTTCGGCGACGAATTGCCAATCCTTGTAACTGGCCATGCCGACGAAATCCGACCACTGCGTGGGGAAATCCGTCTGCTTGAGCGGCGTGTCCGTGGCAGCGCTGTACAGACCAGTGATGCGCCCATCAAACCCGCGCATCAGCGACCATTCGCCGCCGCCCATCGGGTCCGGGTACAACTGGCGCAGATGATGTTTGGCCGAGGGAAAACGCTCATCCTGCAACAGATCGGCGAGTTCTTTGGGGTACTGCGCCACGCCCGGCGAACTGCGGTAATAGCTGCGCAACGCCTGCGCGTATTGAGTGCCGACCCAGAGCAACTGACGCTCGCGATCACGTTTGGACGCGGTCGACCACAACTGCCCGGCACTGGCCAGGCCCATGCCCATCAGCGCCACCAGAAACAGCACGCCCAGATAAGTGAAACCGCCTTCATTGCGGCAATGCTGTTTCCCCGTGGCGAGGGGGGTTGCTGTGGCGAGGGGGCTTGCCCCCGTCGGGTCGCGCAGCGGCGCCAACTGTGGTTTTGTCAAACAAACCGCAGTTACCGGTTTTTCGACTGCTGCGCAGCCGAACGGGGGCAAGCCCCCTCGCCACAAGAGCCTCAGTTGCCACAGGTTTCCACCCGCAGGCTTACCACCCACAGGCTTACCACTCGGAGTAAAGGCTGCCATCACTCGCCCTCCCGCTCGCGCCGCTTTTGATATCGGCCACCGCGCCCGGCACGCCGTCCGGTGGCGCGACCAGCACCCACAAGTCTTTGCGCTCGGCAATCGGGTCGGTCGGCGGATTGCGCAGATAGCGCTTTTCCACCAACTGCTCGATGGAATCGGGATAGCGCCCGGTGTCGCCGTAATAGTGATCCAGCGCCTCGCGCATCGCCGACAGACTCTGGCGCAGCGTGGTCTCTTTCGAGGCTTCCAGGCTGGTGAAATAGCGGGGCAAGGCAATGGTCATCAGCGTGGCGATAATCGCCATGACCACCATCAATTCCAGCAAGGTAAAACCCTTCTCGCAGCGCTTGTTCATAGGTTCACCACTCGCGGTAGGCAATGCCGTTGAGACCCTTGCCCCGGGCCTTGGAGTAGACGTCGAAGACGTCCTCGCCTTCGCGCGGGTTCTGCGCCGAACTGTCATAGGAGCGCAGGCCCCAGCCACCTTCATCGTCACGTTTGGCCGGGGTCAGCGGGTCGTGCGGCACCCGGCGCAAAAAGTAGAACTTGGCACCCTTGGCGCTGCGCACATCGCGCACGCCCTCGACCAGCACCTGCAGGTTCGGCGGGTAGCCGCTGCTGTTCAGCGACTTCTCGATATAACCGGCATCGAACGCGCGTTTGTAGGCGTCGATGGCGTCGCGAATCTGGTACAGCGCCGCACGCATGTCCTGCTCTTTGCCACGGCGCACCACGGTTTCGGTCAAGGGTGCGGCCATGCCGGCCAACAGGCCGATCAGGGCCAGCGTCACCACGACTTCGATCAAGGTAAAACCGCGCTGGGAGGCGTTCATGATCAATTCTTCTCGACGACAACATTGACGGTCGACGCCACAGGCGTGGCCATGACGTTGTTATTCACCGTCGATGGCGTGCCACGGTCAGGCGCCTGGATGTGCATGCTGGTTTCGGTGCCGGTGGGGAATTCCATGTCCGACGGGCTTTGATACGGCAGGTTGCGCACGATGCGCGGGGTGATCGACAGCACCAGTTCGGATTTGCCGACGGTGTCCTTGTTGCTGCCAAACAAGCGGCCCAGCCCCGGAATGTCGCCCAGCCCCGGAATCTTGTTGCCGGTGGCGCCGTGGTCATTGCGCATCAACCCCGCGAGAATCTGCGTTTCACCGTCGTGCAGGCGCAAGGTGGTCTGCGCGTTGCGGGTGTCGACTTGCACCGGAATCGTGCCTTGGCGGGTCGGCTCCAGCGGCGTCGCGTTGCTCACTTCCAGGGCAATCTTGATCGCCACTTCGTTGTTCAAATGCACGGTCGGCTGCACTTCGAGCTTCAGACCGACGTCGAGGTAGGTAACGCTTTCAGTGATCACCGGGCCTTGTGTGGATGGCACCGACGTCGCGCTGATGATCGGCACGCGCTGGCCAATGTGGATGCGCGCCTGCTCGCGGTTGCTCACACGGATCACCGGGCTGGCCAGGGTGTTGATGTCGTTGTCCTGCGCGTTGATCTTGGCTTGCGGCGACGGCGAAATGGAGATCCGGCTGGAGTTGATGCCCTTCAATTGGTCGAGCAGCGTCACCGCCGAACCGTCGCTGTTGACCACACCAAAGGTGTTTGGCCATTGCAGCCCGAGGTCGAGAATGCGCTGGGTGGCGACTTCCATCACTTCCACTTCCAGCACCACTTCGGGGTTGGACTGATCTTGCGATTGCAGGAGTTTTTCGGCCATGCGGATCGCGTCTTCGGAGTCGCGCATGGTCAAGGTATTCAGGCGTTCATCAACAAACACGTCGCGGGTCTTGAGCATGGTTTTGATCATGTTCAGCGCGGTGTTGGCATCGATGCTGGTCAGGTAAAACGTGCGCATCACCAGCTCTTGGTAATCCTTGAGCTTCTGCGGCGAGTCCGGGTAGATCAGCAAGGTGTTTTCGTTCACCACTTTCTGGTGCAACTGGTTCTGTTGCAGCAGCAATTCCACGGCGTCTTCGATGCGCACGTCACGCACGAAAATCGTCGCTTTCATGTCCGGGCGCAGGTCTTTGTCGAAGATGAAATTCAACCCGGCGACTTGCGACAGCACTTCGAAAATGGTCTTCAGGTTGGCGTCGCGAAACTCCAGCGTCACCGGCCGATCAAGGCGTGTGCGCAGGTGTGGGTAGGCAATCACGTTGCGGCTCTGCACCAGGCGAATGTTGCCTTGCAGCTCCAGCGCGCCGTCGTTTTTCGGGTCAAGTTCGAGGATCTGTTTGACCTGACGGTCGGCGCCGTAAATGTCGCCCCGGCGCAGGTCTCCTCGGGCCAGTTCGAGTTTTTCATCCTGGCTGCGCAGGTAGTCGAGTTGGCGCAAGGCATCCTGCGCGCGGCGATTGTTCGGTTCGATGGTCAGCACCCGCCCGTACGCCTGGCGCGCCGAGACAAAATCGCGGCGTGAGCGGTCGGTGTCACCGGCGGTCAGCAACGCGGTAACGGCTTTGGCGCGGCCGCTGTTGAGCAGCAAGTGCAGCTCGGTATCACGCGGGTCTTCGCGCAGGCCTTCTTCGATACGCGCCAGCCCGGCTTCGTACTGGCCTTGTTCGATCAGGTCGGAGGCCTCTTTGTTGGCGACTTGCGCCGAGCTGCACGCGGCCAGCGCTGTGCTCAGGCACAGGCTCATCAGCAAACGGGATCTGTTCATTGCGTGCTCCCCACAGACAAAGTCTGGGCCAAGTGCAGAGGCAGGTAGACCAGGCTCAATTCCACATCGGAAATGCCCTCGATCCGCCACGTGTCGTCGATCACATCCCCTTTGCGCACGACGTAGATTTTTTCGCCGTTCTGCAAAAACACTTGCAGGTCGGCGCGGTCGGCGAGCTTGCCGACGAACTGGAACGGCATCGGTGGCACGACTGGGGTTTGCACCACCGCAGCGACGGTGACAGGTTGCTCGGTGACCACCGCGAGGGTCGGCGCGGCGCGCCAGCTACGGGTCGCAAACAGGTCGCCGGCGGGGCTGAGGTCCTTGATCGGCGCCGCTTTGACGTTGGCCGGTGTGGGCGCAATCTTGCGTTTGGCCGGTGTGGCCAGCGTCGCAACGGCGTTCTCGTCGGCGGTGTTTTCCTGAAAATATTCCGGCAACCAGGTCAACCCCGCCGCCACCGCGAAGAACCCGACCCAGCCTGCTACACGTTTGCTGTTCATCACGACCTCGACAGGTAAAGGGTCATGCGGATCCGCCCGGTCAGGTCGGTGTCGGCGATCTTCTTGCGTTGAAACTCGACGTCTTCCACCACCACCGCTGGCAACTGGCCGAGCAAGGCGTGCAGGAAGCGCCGCAATTGCGGATAGCTGCCGCGCACCGGTAGCAGAATCTGGTAACGCGCCAGATGAGTTTTCGGGTCGACGCCGAGGGAATATTCGCCCCGCGCCAGGGTGATGTGCTCCTGCGCGGCCAACGCGTAGATTTTGTCGATGGCCACCGTGGCTTGCGGCTGCGACGGCAACTTGCTGCGAAAATCATCCAGTTGCCGTTGCGGCGCGACCGGCGGCGCGACGCTGCCGTCCTCGACTTTGGCCAGGTACTCGCCGGCCTCGCGGGTCTGCTGGTTGAGGGTTTGCAGCGACTGCCAGTCCGGCAGCAACCCGGCCAGCGCAAACAGCAGCGCCAACAACAGCAGCGCCAACCCGGCCAGGCCCGGCACACCGAGGCCTTGCAGGTATTCGTGAACGATCAGTCTAGGGATTCGCATCGCCAATCTCCCAAGTCGCCGACAGGTTGAATTGCACCGGGTGTTCCGCAACGTTGGCGACGATTTCGTGGCTCAGCAGCGACACGTCGGACAGCTCGTCGCTGGCTTCCAGACGTTGGTGAAAGGCGAGCATGGCTTCCAGATCGCGCGCTTCGGCGCTGATCCGCACTTGGCCCTTGCGTGCATCCGGGGTCAGGGTCAACAAGGCAATGTCTTCACGCGGCAGGCCTTCGAGCATGGCGAACAGGCGTTCCCAGGGGCGGCGCAGTTGCTGCGAGACCTTGCGCATTTCCGCGAGGTTTTGCGCTTGTTCGCGTGTTTCGGCCGGGCTCAGGCCAGCCTTGCTGCCGCTGTCGCCGGTGAGCTCGCGTTGCGCGTGTTGCAAGTGACCTTGTTGTTGCGAGGCCTGGTCGTCGAGGTGTTGCTGGGCGAGGAAGCACGCCACCGCTAGCACCACGCCTGCGACCAACAGGCTCCAGCCCAAAGGACCGGAGCGGCGGCACGGCTGAAAGTCGAGCGTCAGGGCGCGCATCTCAGGCCACCGCCCGCGACATCACGTACAGGCAATCCCGTACGGTGCTGCGGTCCTCGGCAAGGTTTCTCAACTGCACGCCGGGCACTTCTGGCGGCGTATCCAGGCGCGCCGGGGCATGCAGGTAAACGCTCAACGGGCGTTCGCTGGTCGAGGCTTGCAGCTGGTGTTCGCGACCAATCAGCGCCATCAGCGCAACATCGCTGTCGCTGCTGCCAACCGAGCGCACCGAAGCCCAGCGCCCTTCGCGGGCCAGCAACAATACGCTGCGCACCGGTTCGGCGACGATGAACAGAAAGTCCCCGGCATCCAGGCTTTTGTCGAAGTGATTGAACGCCGCCATCAAATACGGTTGCACCGAGCGCAGGCGCAAGCCGCGACCGCTGGCGAGGGTGCGCAGGCGTTCGAGCAAGTCTTGCGGCAGCGCGGCGGCAACGCGGTCTTGGCCGGCCGGTTCGGCTGACAACACCAGATTCCACGGCTGGTTGGGCACGCCATAGAGGTCTTCGAAACACAGTTGGGCGAAGCCGCGCAGTTCTTCGGGGCTGCTGATCTGGTCGCTCCACGGCACCAGACAAAACCGGCTGAAATGCCCGGACACCACCACGCTCACTTCAGCCCCGACACGCGCGTGTTCAGCGAGCAAGCGGTCGAGGGTTTCCAGGGCGACGGTCCAGGCATGAAAACCTTCGTCGATAAACCCGACGCTGCCGAGCCAGCGGGTTTCGCTGCCCTGCCGTTGACCGAGGCCGACACCACTGGCGCCGAGCACGGCGACATAACGATCACGAGACAAAAGTGACACGATTGATCTCCTCGAGCGTGGTCCGCCCTGCTTGCACCAGTTCCAGCGCCGACTCGCGCAACAGCCGCAAGCCACGTTTGCAGGCGTGGGCCTTGATCTTCGAAATCGGTTGGCGCTCGACAATCATTTGCCGCAGTTCGTCGTCCAGGTGCAGCAGCTCGGCAATCGCCGTGCGCCCGCGATACCCGGTGCCGCGGCAATGACCGCAACCCTTGCCGTGGACGAACTGGTAATGCGCGACCTGCTGCGGGTCGAGGCCGGAGGCTTGCAGTTCATCGTCGCTGGGAGTGCTCGGTGCGCTGCAACTGGCGCAGACCAGGCGGATCAGCCGTTGCGCCAGCACCGCGTTGAGCGCCGAAACCAGGCTGTACGGGTCGATTTCCATTTGGGTGAAACGGCCAATCACGTCGAACACGTTGTTGGCGTGAATGGTGGTGAACACCAAGTGGCCGGTGAGCGCCGATTGCACGGCGATTTGCGCGGTGTCGGGGTCACGGATTTCACCGACCATGATCTTGTCCGGGTCGTGCCGCAGGATCGAGCGCAGACCACGGGCAAAGGTCAGGCCTTTCTTTTCGTTAACGGGGATTTGCAGCACGCCCGGCAATTGATATTCGACCGGGTCTTCGATGGTGATTATCTTGTCCACGCCGTGGTTGATCTCGGTGATCATCGCGTACAGCGTGGTGGTTTTGCCGCTGCCGGTAGGGCCGGTCACCAGCACCATGCCGTAGGGTTCGGCAGCGAGGCGGCGCAGTTGCTTGAGGGTTTCATCCTCAAAGCCCAGCGCCTGCAATTGCACGCCGCTGACCTTGTCGGCGAGGTCCTGTTTGTCGAGCACCCGCAGTACCGCGTCTTCGCCAAAAATGCTCGGCATGATCGACACCCGGAAGTCGATCTGCCGGCCGCTGATGCCGATTTTGAAGCGACCGTCCTGCGGCACGCGTTTCTCGCCGATGTCCAGTTCGGCCATGACTTTGACCCGGGAAATCACTTGCTCGGCGAACTCGCTGCCCTGGATTTTGCTGATGTTGTTGAGCACGCCGTCGATCCGGTACTTGATCACCAGGCCGCTGCCGGTGGTGCCGAGATGGATGTCGCTGGCGTGCATTTTCAGCGCGTCATACAGCGTCGAGTTAACCAGTTTGACCACCACGCTGGCGTCTTCGCTGATGCTGGTCAGGGACAGGCTTTGCAGGGTGTCGATTTCGACATTGGCATCGGCCTGGGCGTTGAGCGATTCCACCGCGTGGAAGCTTTCTTCGTGCCGCGCCAGGTAGGCCTTGAGGTCATCGGCGTGCACCAGATACAGCGGCGCGCCGTGCAGGCAATCGTCGATCCAGGCCAGGCGCGCGGTGTCGAACGGGTCGGCAAAAACGCCGATCACCGCGTCGTCGTGGCGCAGCAGGATGAATTCGCGTTTGATGCATTGGGCCAGCGTGACCCGGTCAAATACCGGGGTGGCCTGGAACAGCGTGTCGGTGTCGAGCACCGGGTAATGCAGGGTGGCGCCGAGGCACTGGATAAACGCCATCGGCGGCAGATCTGACAACACGCCGAGGGCGTCGAGCATCCGTTCGCCGCAAGTGCTGGCTCGCGAACGTGCCTGGGCCAATTGCTCGCTGCTAAAGCGTGAAGGTACACAGTCCAGCGGTGCCGCTTCCACGGCCAGTGATAGACGTTCCATGGCTTGCTCTCCAACGCCCGGGGCTTGCGGCCCTGTCGGCGCGGCAGGCCATTGCGGCGGGAGCCGGAACGTCGTGTCGCGCCACTATTCCCCGGTGAGCAATTGTTCGTCGTCCGGTGCCATGGAGGCCGATGTTCGTCGGCGATCCGCCAGCACCCAACTGCCGTCGTACAACTGCAGCGGGAAACTCTCGATCCTGCTCTGGCGTCGTTCGACAAAACCTTCAGCGGTGTTCGCGCCCGTCTTGGCCCCGCGCTCCATCCCCAGAAGGTCGCAGACTGCACGGGCCAATTCCGCCAACGGAAAGGGTTTGAACAGGATATGGCTGACGCCCAGTTGCCGGGCCCGCTCACAGACTTCAGCGGTTGGGTGCCCGGTAATCAGCACAAAATGACAATTCCTGTTCAGGCGGACGGCATCGAGCACTTCGAAGCCTTCCATATCCGGCAAGCGGTAATCGAACACCATCACATCAGGTACGAAACGCTCGGCTTCACCGATTGCTGCGCCACCGTCGTGAGCCATCCGGACTTCCAGTCCTTGCGCCTGAAGGTAATCCTTGAGGTTTTCGGCAAGGAGCTTTTCGTCTTCGACAACCAGTACTTTGTTTAACAAGGTCGACTCCTTGAAACAGCAGGTCCGAGTTCCGGGCCTGTTGGAGTGTGTGCCTTACAAGGGCTAACGCACACTTCATGCCAGGCCGGGTGCCGGTATTCTTATCTATTCATGTCCTTGAATTTGAAGACAATGCCACGTCGTCCAGAACCCCCTCCCCCCAAAGGCGGGGAAGCGCACGGATGGGCATTGAAGCTTTTCCCCACTATTGGGGGGGGAACCTTCAATCATCGTCAATCCGCTCGATGCGATTAGTCGATCGCAAGTGCGCCAATACGTCTCGACGAGCCTGGGCCTTTTGCTGTCGGGCGAGGTACGCCCTGACTGTTTCCAGCCCTTGCTCCTCTGTGACATCTGCCGCCTCCTGGTGGTTCTGTAAATAAATCAAATGCCACCCCACCGCCGTGCGCACCGGATCGCTGACCTCTCCGGGTTGCAAAGCGAAGGCCGCCGCTTCAAATTCGGCCATCATGCGGCCACGAGCGAAATAGCCCAAGTCCCCGCCACTGCTGGCCGAATCATCTTCGGAGACGCTGCGGGCGACGGCGGCGAAATCCGCGCCTTGGGCAATTTGCGCACGGATCTCCAACAAGCGTAGCCGCACCGCTTCAACTGTCGCGGAGTCGGCGCCCGGCGCGACTTTGAGCAGGATGTGCCGCGCCTGAACTTCCTCGGGGCGCCCCATCTCGGCGCGGTGTTCGGCAAAGAACGCGCGCACCTGTTGTTCATCCGGTTCAGGGACTTTGGTCAGTTCGGCGAACATCTGTTGCGCGGCCAATTCGCGGCGGGTGTATTCGGTAAAACCGGCCTCGTCAAAACCGGCGTCCTGCAACCGGCGCGCAAACACCTCGGCGCCACCAATGGCCTGACGCGTCTGTTCGACCTGGCTGCGCACGCTGGCGTCGCTGATCTGCACGCCGCGCTTGCGCGATTCCTGCCACAACAGCTCTTTGTCGATCAACGCATCGAGCGCGGCGCGGCGCAGCTGTTTGTAGGCCTTGGGGTTGCGGATATTGCCCACCGCGCGGCCCTGATCTTCCAGGTATTCGGCGAAATAACGTTCCAGGCGCAGCTCGGTAATCACTTCGCCATTGACCCGCGCGGCGGCCGGTTCGTTATTGCTCAGTGCCACGGGCACCCACAGCATCAGCAGCAGCGTTAAGGTCTTGAGCTTCATGATATGGAGGCCTCCGATCAGGGCGTGGCAGCAATGGGTTTGTAGGGCGCGACCAGATAAAAGCGCTGGTCGGGCAAGTCCACGGTGACGATGTGTGCGCCGCTGAGGCCGAGGCGCCGGCCGGGGCCGAAGCTGATCAGCGGGGTCAATCCGGTGGCGAAGTCATGCAAGCCTTCGAGGGCGCTGATGAGCTTTTCGCGGCTGGCGTCGCGCCCGGCCTGCTTCATGCCTTCGCTGAACAACAGCATCGAGCTGAACGCGCCGACTTGCAGCACTGCGTGTTCGCCGCCAAGGCCCTGATGCTCGCGCAACTGCGCCAGCGCCGTGCGCCCGGCTTGCGTCCAGTCGCTGGGCACGAACGGATAAGCGAGAAACACCCGCCGCGAAAACTCGCTGGGCACTTGCAGCAAATCGCCCGCGACCTGATTCGAAGCGGCGAACAGGTAAGGCGCCTGTCCAGTGTTCTGCAAACGTTTGGCCAAGCGACTGAAACCAGCGCTGTCGCCGAGGTAAAACAGCGAGCGCGCGCCCAGCGGCAGCTCATCGTGCGTCGAGTCATAAGGCTGTAGCCGCACGTCTTGCCAGGCATTTTTCTGCAGGTAATCACCCAGATTCTGCGCTGCCAGGCGTTGGCCGGGATCGTCCGGGTAGGCAATCAACGTCGGCCCGTCGAGCACCGGCAGGCTGTGCGTGGCGTAGTCAGCCAAGGCGATCAGCTGTTCGCGCAAACCCGGCAACGGTTCGAAAATCTGCCGACTGCCGGGCGCCGTGCCGCGCAGCGACAGTGGCCCGATCAGCGGCACGCCGGCGCTTTCCAGGCGTGCGGCCAGTTCACTGTCGAGGGCCGGCACCAGCGGCGCGATCAGCGCGAACACCTGTTGCTGCTCGATCAATTGATCAAGCGCCGCTTCGGCACTCGCGCGGTCCGGGCCGGGGTCGAGAATGGTCAGGCGCAGCGTGCGCCCGTGAATCCCGCCGGCCTGATTGATCCGCGCGACGCTGCCCTTGAGCACCGCCGCCACCGTCGCGCCCTCCTCGCGCAACGGGCCGTTGCCGGGCAACAACGTGCCCAGGTGCAGGCTGTCGGCCTGCAGGCCCGGATCGCGTTCATCGCCCAGGCGTTTGAGGTAGGCGCTGAGGTCGCGCTGGTCCTTCATCGACAGGATGAACCGCGGCATCGCCGGGTCGAGCCGATTGTTGCCGGGGTCGCGTCCTTCCTGCACCGCGCGGCTCAGGCTGGCCTCGGTGTAGGCCGGGTAATCGCGCCCGTTGACCTGCTGCTGACCATAACGGCTGCTCAGTCGCGACCAGTTCAGATCCGGCGGCCGCACCCCGCCCTCCGCGCGCCCCTGACCATCGACACCATGACAATTGGCGCACGGCAGGCTGCTGGCCGGCAGCAAAATATCCGCCGCGCCGACCCGCGCCATCAGCGGTTCACCGCTGCTCGAAAGCCCTTCGCGGTACAACCGCTTGCCGGCGCTTTCGCTGGGCGTGAGCGGCAGCGCGCTGGCAGTCAGGCTGAGGCTGACGCCGAGGCTGGCGAGCAGGCACAACAGGGCGATTTTCATGGCCCGGACTCAGCGTCCGACCACGGGCATGCTCAGCAACTGCAAGCGCTGGGCAATCGCGGCGGCGGGCGCGTCGGGGCGGATTTTGCTCCAGCGCTTGTTGGCCACGTCACCGACGATCAGTTGCGTGGAATGCTGTTCGGGCGTCGGCACGATCTGGCCAATGCGGCTCAATACCAGATCCATCTGCGCTTTGTCGCCAGTGAGAAAAAGCCAGTGGGGCCCATCGACGCCCTGCTTCAAGGTGTAAGCCTTGAGCACCGCCGGGGTGTCCCGCAGCGGATCACTGGTAAGGGAGATAAAGGTGATGCCATCGGCCTTGTCGCCCAGCACTTCGCGCACTTCCTTGAGCTTGCGGGTGATCAGCGGGCAGGCATCGTTGCAACTGGTGAAAATCACGTTCAGCAGCACGATGCGGTTCTGCAAGGCATCGCTGTAGAAGCGCAGGGAGTTGCCGTTCTGGTCGAGCAACGGCGTGTCGGTGAACCAGGTTTTCGCATCGCGGGTGCCGGTTGCCGGTGCTTCGGCTGCGACGGGGGCTGCGGGGGCATCAGCAGTCGCTGCCGGCGCTGGTGGCTGGTGCCCTTCGTGGGAAAACGCGAGAAAGCTGACCATGCAAAAGCACATCGTCAGGAAGATCAAAACGAGCGCTTTCATGGCTGATGCTCCATGGCAATGGCGGTGTGTTTGGCGTGGGCGTTGCGCTCGCCGCTGAGTTTTTCCACTTCACGGGTCAGCACGGTCGGGTCGGTGAAACCGTAATAACGTGTCCAGTGACGGCTGTTGCCATCGCCGACCATGATCAGCGGCGCATGGCTTTTGAAGTCGCCACTGAAGGTGCCGAGGCCCTTGAGCGTAGCGTTGACCGACTGCGGCGTGCCGGTCAGCCAGCTCCAGCCCGGACCGTTCTGGAAGCTGCGCGCGTACTCGTTCAGGCGTTTGGCGTCGTCGCGCTGCGGGTCGATGCTGATCGACACCAGTTGCACCTCTTTGCCGACCCGTGCGCCGAGCTGCTTTTGCACCTTGCCCATGATCGACGAGACCACCGGGCACACCGTGGTGCAACTGGTGTAGATGAAGCTCATGACGACAATTTTGTCGCTGACCAAGTCCTTTTCCAGACGTACCGATTGGCCGTGCTGGTCGACCAGCGCGACGTCGGCGAATTTGACCTGAGCGCTTTCCTGACTCTTCGCCGCTGCCGCCGCGTTATGCCCGGCGTGTTCATCCGCCGAGTGCGCCTGCGCCTGGCCGCTACCGAGGGCCAGCAGGCATAGAGTTACGAGCGATCGCGTCAACAGTCCGTAATGGGCAAATCGGTTCATGGCGGTTTCCTCTTCAGTGAGCATCGCCGGGCAATACCCGAACGCTGGCAAAGGTCTTGTCATCGAAACTCGCGCCCAGCGACGCCGCGCGCACATGCAGGTACCAAGCGCCGCTCTGGCCGAGGGTCACCGGGGCTTCGTACACGCCATTGCCGACGTCCAGCGCAGGCACTTCGCGAGCCCGTGAACTCGGCGCGCGGAAGTAGCGCACGTGCACGTCCTTGACGCCGCTGCGTTGCGCATTCTGTTTGCCCTGGACGATGCGAAAGCGCACCACGTAAGGGTTGCCCAACGTCGCCGTGGAGGTGTCGAGCATGAATTCGACTTTCGGCACACCGGGCAACTGAGCGAGGTTTTTGTCCGGCTCCACCAAAGTGCTGAAGCAGTGAATGATGTTCGGCTGATTGAGCAGAAACGCGACATCGAAACGTCCCGCCGCCGGCAGTTTGATCCGCGCGCTGTAGAGGCCCGGTTCGACTTCGCGCAGGCTGCGGTCGATGACCATGGCCGCGCGCGCCACTTGCCCGCGATTGGGGTAACCGGACATCGGCGCGTTCATGCCTTCGGCGTAGAAATAGGTGGTGTTGTCCACCGGGTTGACCACGAACACCGCGTTGTCGTCACGCGACACCGCCAGGCTCGACGCCAGCGGCAGATCGCCGGCCAGCCGTGGCGCTTGCGGCCCGGCTTCGAACGCCTGGCTGATCGGCGCGCGACCTTCGCCAAGCGACGCCAGATTGATCATTGTCACTTTCGCTGACGCCAGGCCGCGCACGTAGGCGTAGGCCTTGGTGAACACCACTTGGTAGGGCTCGGCCGAGACATCAACGCTGTGGATCAGCACGTTGTTCGCCGCGTCGATCACTTCGGCGCGGTTCTCCAAAGTATTGAGCACCACGCCGAAACGGCCGTCGGCGCTGAACCCCATCGGGCCGAGGCCCTGGCTCAGTTTGATCACCCGGCGCACCGTGAGGCTGTTGGTGTCGACCACGGTGACGCTGCCGTCCTTGCCGTCGGCGACGTACACCGCTTGCGAAAGCGCTGAGTAGGCGACGGACAACGGGTGCGAGCCGGTTTTCAGTTGTTGGCTGATGGTCAGGCTGGCGATGTCGATGATGCTCAGGGTGCCGTCGTCGCGGTTGGTGACGAAGGCGTGGCGGCTGTCCTTGCTGAAGGCGATTTCGTGATGACCGGCGCCGGTGGCGATGTGTTTCAGGGTTTTCAGGCTGCGGCTGTCGATCACGCTGACGCCCGATTCTTCAGCGGTTTTCGCGTTGTTGCCGACCCACAGCAGGCGCTCGTCGGGTTGCAAGGCGAGGCGCACCGGGTTGCTGCCGGCGGCGACCGAGTCGAGCAGTTTGAATTGCTCGCTGTCGATCACCGCGACTTCACCGGCCAGCGGCATCGAGACAAACACGCGTTTGTTGTCCTTGGGCGTGACCCAATCCATCGGCGGTTGCTTGAGTTCGATCCGCGCCATGGTGCTGGTGATGCCGCCGACCGAGACCGACGGGTCGACCACCGAGACGCTGGCGTCGCGGCTCATCACCAGCAGGTAATAGCTGTTGAGGTCGAGCAAGGGCCGTGCGCCGATGCTCGATTTGAGGAACACCCCGACCCGCGATTTGCAGCTTTGCTCACGGCCCTGGGCCTGATCGGCGGCGACGGTTTCCGGGTCGACCCAGGCGCCGGGGTTGACCCCCGCCAGCGGCTGTCCGGAGTTGCTGTCGGTAACGCGGAACTGCACGTCGGCAAACGCGCCTTCACGCAGCACGCCATCCGCGGCCAGCGCTTGCACCTTGAATTGCACCGCCACGCCGTCGCGCTGCAGCGTTTGATTGCTCCAGGCGTCGGGCACCGCGACCTCGCTGAGCAACGTCGCCGGCGCCGTGCGCCAAACACCCAGCCACATCAGCGCCACCCCGACCACCAGCGCACACCCGGCCAATTTGATAGTCCTGTTCATCCCGCGTCTCCCCTTCAGATGTGTGCCTTGCGCTGACCCTGTAGGAGCGAGGCTCGCCCGCGAAGGCGTCAGCCGCGACACCCTCAAAACCCGCGTCGTGCCCTTCGCGGGCGAGCCTCGCTCCTACACCAGCGGTCAGCCGTTGCCTATGGCGCAGGCGCAGGCGCCGGTTCGGGTTCGTTGGTCACCCGCAGCAAACCCCAGAGCCCGGCGGTGTTGCCGAACGAGGCGTTGTCGCGGAACAGGTAATCACCCGGTATCGCATTGATGCCCCCGGCGCTCGGGTGCATCGAGCTGAAATGCGCCGCTGGCAACAGGCTTTCGCGGGCGCCGATGTACATCGACATCGGGTTGTAGCCGAACCGCACCGAACCGACCCCCGGCGTGCCCATCGGGTAACCACCGGTGTCGCTCTTCTCCGACAGGTACGGGTTGACCGACCACAGGTGACCGTCGAGTTGGAAGGTCGAACCACGGCTGCCACCGGACGGCATCAGCGTGTGCAGGCGGAACGGTTGCCCCGGTTTCGCGTACAACACCGGCGTCTGCGGATCGCCACCGACCAGCGCATTGCTGTAAGCCATGTGCGCGTTCGGCACGTCGCCATAACCATGACCGTCAGCGCGACCGAACGGAGCGTCCGGCGCCAGGCCGAAGCGGAACCACATCGGTTCGGCCTTGTAGTTGATGGCCATGCTCGCGTTGTCCTTCGGATCGTTCGGCACGCCGTTGCCTTCCGAGGCGATGCCTTCCACCGGCCGACCATTGGCCCAACGCATGTTCAGGGCTTTCTGCCAGACCAGCGCAAAGTCGCGGTAGCTGGTCTGCCCCGCCGCCGTCACCGTTGCCGAGACTTTGCGGATGTCATCGACCCAGGTGGCGCCGATCGGCAGGATGCTCATCGCCCCACCGAGGCCTTTCTGCGGCTGCTTGATCACGTCGGCCGGAGTGAAATTCAACCCGCCGAATTCCACCGCCGTGGCGTTGATGTTGTCGACGCTGCGGCCCAGTTGGGTGATCGGTTTGCCTTCGCGCTCCAGGTGCCCGGCGTAGTACTGGTAAGTACGGGTCGGGTACGCGCCAGTGCTGCCGACTCTTGGCGGCACAGTCTGGATCGGGTTGGCGCCGACGTTGGTGCCGTCGGATTTAGTGATGTCGTACGCCAGCAATTGCGCGTGCAGACCGACATGGCTGGACGGCCGCAGCAGGTTGTTGTTGAAGGTGGTCGAGCCTTGGCCATCGTTACGATCACGCTTGGCCAGGCCTTGCATGATCGCGGTCTGCGCCAGGTCCGGCATCACGCTTGGCAGGCGGTTTTCCAGGGTGATGTTGATGCAGTCACCCGCCGCCGCACGCAGCACCAGCGGCTCTACCGGAACGCCGGGTTT